>DAIEHI010000072.1 GCA_027355725.1 Acidimicrobiaceae bacterium | reverse complement strand
CGTCACCCGTCATTCAATCAGCGCACCATCAGGTAGATGATGACCACCAACAACAGAACGATCACAGTACTCGATCGAATCCTCACGATCAGTAACTCCCGCGAGGCGCGTACGTGGTCACGTCCTCGTCGCCGACCCAATTCGTGAGAGCCCCGAGCCTTCCGTGCCTCAGGAACCTACGAACCGCCGCCAACCTCTCTTCGCGTGCGCTATTTCGTTTCTTCATGAACCGAACTCGTATTCCCACTCGTGTCAGTGACCTGGCGGTCCAGCGAATGCCGATTCGAACCGATCGATCCACGAGAAACGCCGAACACTACGGCTGACGCCACAAAACAGAAAGCTCCAACAATCATGAGAATTACTCCAATTGTTGAGAAGCGAAAACCATGACCCTGATAGGTGATGGCCCAATACATAATCGCACCCGCGGCTACCGCGATAGAGCTAAAAACCATTCCGGGAAGTCCCATTTCAACTACTTTCCATTTCCACTCAACGACGTGTTGAGATCATGAGAAGCAAGGTCTGGACTTCCTGCGCCCTATTATACCACTAGATTACACTTTTTTTATTAATAACTAGGACAATCGTTCACCATAGATACTGCGTTCAACCAAGGTCTAGTACCACGATTATGGTGCACCATCACACTTTTCATGATGACCGAGCGTGTCATCGCCGCGTTGTGATTATCGCGGCGATGACCACGCCCACTACTACCCACGTCTGGGCTAACGAAGCGACTCCGCCTTCGTACTCGTATCTTGCTCTGACTTATTCGCCTCTGTGATCATCGAATGCAGTTCACGCTTCTTGGCCACCTGGTAGACAATCAACTCACCGATACCCGCCACGAGACCAACTATTCCAATGATGATCAGGACTATTGAGAGTGGGGAATAATGCGAGCTACCGCTGAACGCGCCTGAAGCCCAACCCATTACCGTAGCGACCGATCCGGTGACTATTGCAAATGACATCGTCATAGTACTCATGCATATTTCCTCCCATACACGACGTCGCTACTTGCGTGATTCGAAGGTAATGCCGTCGTGTGATTCTGGAACCAATTTTATCAGTGAGACCGTGTTATTTGACCGGCAGGCGATGCGATGATTTCGCTTGACCCCAAAGTACGAGTCCAGCCTGCAAATAACGTGGCGCCGCGCGCGGCGATTGCACTGCATCCCCCTAGCGAATGGTTCTTTCATCAGCCTTGACAACGGCGTACCGCGGACTTCTCGCCGATCAGCACGAACAGTCGCGCTCGTACTCATCCTTCGACGGACGGGTTCGCCCTACTCGTCTCCCCGATACCGTCACTGGCCTCGATGATCGACGAATGCCGCCGTGTCCAGCGAATCCGAACACCCGCCATCGACGCCATCACCGAAATGGCCAAGTTGCCCGCCAATGATGACGTTGAACACTGTCGGCAAGCGCACGGGTTGTGAATTGTTCGTGCTGTCGCGGGTCTTCTCGTCTTGTCCGCCTCAGGGACATGGGCGGTTGGTGATGGAAGGGACATGATCTGTGATTCCGAGTGCCACCGAGACAACCTGAGCGGTTGGCTCGAATTCGTGAGGGTCAGGCCCCCAGGCGTCATGGCTGGGTGGCGTCGCAGCACGATCGAGACACTGCGCAATCGAGACGCCTTGCGTCGCCTTTGCTCGCCCACGGCATTTCGCGCTACGCGACCTACCGATTGCGAACCTTTCGTTCCCTCGCGCGACCCGAGCATGTGCCCGACGCAACGCCTGCCAGTACCGCACGATCGTGCATCCGATCGGTCCTGACCACGAATGCACCGAGACTGGATCGACCTAACCGCGACGTGGCGGTCGCCAGCGATTGGATTTCACAACGCATCTCGCTTCGCACACCACCGTGGCACTCTAAGGGCTCGGTTCGCTCGAACTCATCCGCTACTCGGCCAAACCCAGGTTCACAGTTCAACGATGCGCATTGACCCTGTGACGATCGACGAGGCAACATCGGTGAGTCGGAGATTGCGTGAGCGGGCGTGATTTCGGAGTTGGCCAAAGGCAACGTCCACGTCACAGCGCACTGCTTGGGAGATCATCCCCTTCGCCTGTTCGATGATGATCCGACTGTTGAGCGCGATGTTCAACTGATCGTTGACTCGTTGAGCGTTCATCGTTGTCTCGCGCTGCACAATGGCAATCGTCGCAATATCGGCGAGTCCCTGCGCGACGACGATATCCTCGTCGGTCACCCGTCCGTCGTCGGCGCGAAGCAGATTGAGGACGCCAAGGGTCCGGCCCCGAAGTCGCATCGGTAAACAGTGGACGGCGCGGAAACCCAGATCGATTGCTCGCTGAGAGAAGAGCGGCCAGCGACTGCTTGAGTCCTGGAGCGACAGATTCGCGATCGGCTCTCCGCTACGGAAACACTCGACACTCGGACCGACGCCGGATTGAACTTCAAAGAGCTCGAGCAGATGAGTCGATTCACTCGAGGACGCCACAAAGCGCAGGTCACCATCGGGCGATGCCAGGAGCACACCGGCTGCGTCCACATCGACCGCCTCGACGCATCTGCTGCTCAGCAAGGTCAGGACGTCGATCACGTCGTAGTCATCGACCAGATTGTCCGCCAACTCCACCAGAGTCGTCACGATCAATGACTCCCTCGTCACCTCGATCCGCCGTTCTTCACAATGGAATCACCCATCTCGCGTCGAATCAACCAAGTTGGCACTGACGCCGTCACCAGCACGCGACCTCCATCGGCGTCCCTTTCGCCTCACTTCACGTCGTCCGAGACGGCGCCAACGTCCAGTCGCAAGGTCGGTCAGACCTTCGTCTCGTCACGCTGGGTCGCCAAGGACACACATACCGTACCCGCGAATCGCTCTGGGCATACGTGCAAGTCGCCTTCGAAACTGCCCCGTGAACTGCACCCGAATCGAGTGCGTTGATCAAGGACGATGACACCGGGGAACGATAAAGGTTAGAACGCCACTTCAGCGTGCTCGACCGCTGGTTCAAAGGCCGCGAGCAGATCCTCGACCTTGAACGTGGCGAAGCCAATCGACTGATCGGCAATGCCATACGGCATGTAGAGGACGCCGCGATGGACCAACGACCCGCACGAATAGACCACGTTCGGTACGTAGCCGTCCTGTTCATCGTCGGCCGGGATCAGCAAGGGCCGCGGCAATTGCGCGATGACCTTGCTCGGGTCATCATGGTCCAGTAACAATGCACCGATACCGTAAGTTCGCATCGGACCAACGCCGTGATAGATGACGAGCCAACCCTCTTCCAACTCGATCGGTGACCCGCAGTTCCCCAGTTGCAGAATCTCCCACGGGAGTCGAGGGCGATGCGCTGTCACCGTGTCTTCCCACTCGTGCACGTCGGTCGAGAATGCGACTGCGTTGGATTCACGATCGTGGCGCGAAAGGGCGACGTATTGACCATTCACCTTGCGAGGGAAAATGGCGAGGCCTTTGTTCTGCGCCGCGTGACCAGCGAGTGGCGACGAGACGAAGGCGATGAAATCTTTCGTCTCAAGTAACTGTTGAGTGACCGACAGACCGTCAAACGCCGTATACGTCGCGTAGTAGATGACCTCGCCATCGCCGTCGCCTTCGAACCGGACGAATCGGGCGTCCTCCATCCCGCTGGACTCGTTCGGTGCCGTCGGCCAAAGGACCCGTCTCGAGAGGTCGATCGTGTCCTCGAACTGGGCCCGATAGAAACTCGCCGCAAACAAGTGGAGGAGACGAGCAACCTCCGAGACGTTGAGCCGAGTATCACTCTGCGATTCGAGCTTCGCGATTGCGGCCATGAGATCTGAGAAGTCGAACGTCTCGTCGAGGGAGTCAAGCACTGTCGCCGCAGTCTCGCCGTCGTTGCCGACATCGCGTAGCAACGCGTGGAACGACGTGCGTCGCAACGGCGACGACGACGTCGTGGCTACCACTGGGAAGGGGTGGGCATCGTTGATCGTGAGCTGACCAGTCGCGTCGATCACGCCCGTTCGAAAGACGATCGATGAACGGTGACCCTCGCCGATCGCCCGGTAGCTAAGCACGACTCGAAGCTCATCTTCTCCCATTCCCGATTGATTCGGGTGCACGACGAGACTCGGATTACAGATGGCGGCGCCTTCGATCGCGTATTCGTGCGTGAAGGCCGCCCCCAGCAGGCGACGCCGATTCAGCGAGACCGCGTCGGCGACGTAGTCGATCACTCGATCCGCGTGCGCGTCGAAGACCTCCGTCAAGTTCTGGTGGCGATGTTCGAATCGCGTCAAGAGCTCGGCGAGCTCACCTTCAACCTCGGTTTCGCTGAGCGCCAGCACGCGTTCGACTGTGCTCGACGCACGTGACTCACTGCCGCCGACCAGCTCTTGACCCGGAACAAACAGTCGTGAAACGACACGCGAAGGATTCAGTCGCAACCGATTCGGCTGCCTTGTCGCAAGCCCCATGTCCCTCATGTGAAACTCAGTGCAAATCGACGGGCGTGCTGCAATGTACTGAGCAGCGCCACCGTGGACTCCGTCCCTTCGTTCAGATTGGGGCCGTGGCGTGTCAATCCGTCATACCCGCCGCCACGGGTCGCCTCGAACATCTCCGCACCGGCATCGTTGTCACCCATGAACCAGGCGACCGCTCGGTCTAACCCGGTCAACCACTGTCGGTCTCCAGTGACATCGTAAGCCCGGACGCACGCGTCAGCGATGGCCGCAACCTCAATGGGCTGTTGGTCGAACAGGCGCGAAGCGTCGTGGGGACCCCTCCCACCGGCGGGGGTCACAGAAAGATGTCCAGATCGGGTTTCCATAGCGAGCAACCAATTTAACTGACGCAAGCCCACCCCAAGCACTCGCTCGTCTCCGAGCCAGGAGCCAGCGGCGATCACCGCTTCGGCCAACGCTGCGTTGGCGTAGGTGAGCCGCTCCTCCGGCCACTGCCAGTCTCGCGACACCTCTCCTCGATCGAGCACGCCGAGCCCCGCCATCAGCAACTCGTGCGCACCGCGGTTGCCCGATTCGACGTGCAGCAACTCGACCGCGCCAATCACGGCCCACGCCATGGAACGCGGCCACGACGACCGAGCCTTCGCACCACGCTCGAACAGTTGGCGCGCTTCATTCACGAGACGAGGGCTCGGCGACCGAGCGACCGTCGTTCCCAACGCCCACATCGCGCGGCCCCAACAGTCCTCCGTTGACGGTTCACCCCACCAGGCGCCACTAGCCAGTCGCCGATTTGTGAATTCACCGCTGGGTGCCTGAGCGAGCCGGAGAAATTCCATCGAAGACTCGGCGAGTCGAAGTAATGCCCCCGTGACGAGTGGCTCGCGTACCACCACCAGCAGCACACGGGCGACGTCGTCTGTGCAGTACCCATGCTCAACACGAGCGACGTCGTGGTCCGCGTGCTCGAACGTACCGAACGGACCCGTCATCGCGAGCAAATGAGAGAAGTTCGGTGACGGGAC
>DAIEHI010000050.1 GCA_027355725.1 Acidimicrobiaceae bacterium | reverse complement strand
ACGATGGCCCCCGAGCGCAGCGTGCACTGGTTGAGCGAGGAGTTCCAGAACCGGGTGAGCGCACTACTCGCCTACGCCGACGAGATCGAGGTCCCGATCCTTCGCCTCGCCTTCTCGTGGCTGCTGAGCCACCGTCAGGTGAGCTCGGTCATCGCGGGCGCGTCGAACCCCGACCAGGTGCACGCGAACGCGGGCGCACCACTCGCGCTCAGCACCGAGCAGCTCACCCGGCTCAACGAACTCACCGCCTAGACCCGTGACCGTTCGTGACCAGGGTTCACGGCCCTATCGCCAGGTCGACCCCCACGCGCTCGACGGGTTCACAAAGGAGTCCTTCGAGCACCGTGGTCGTCGTCACGACGTGTTTCGAACGGGCAGCGGTCCCGCCGTCATAGTCATCCACGAGGTGCCGGGCGTCACGCCACTCGTGGCGAGCTTCGCGCGCACGGTGGCCGAGCGTGGCATGACCGCGGTGATGCCCAGCCTCTTTGGCACACCTGGCGCCGTCGCCACAACCCGATACGAGTTGAGCGAGGTCGCCAGGGTCTGTATCAACACCGAATTCACCAAGTTAGCGCTCAACAAGACCAGTTCCATCACCACCTATCTTCGAGCGCTCGCCGCCCACGAAGTGCGGCGATGCGGTGGGCCCGGCGTGGGGGCAGTTGGGATGTGCGTCACGGGCGGCTTCGCGCTCGCCATGAGTGTCGACCCGGTGATGGTTGCGCCAGTCCTCAGTCAACCTTCACTGCCGCTACCCCTGCGCGAAGCCCAACGTCGAGCGCTCGGCATCAGCGATGACGATCTCGCGCTCGTCAAGACCCGAGTAGGCGAAGGACTCTGCGTTATGGGACTTCGCTTCACGGGCGACAAGATGTCCCCGCCCGAGCGCTTCGCGCGACTACGCGAGGAACTTGGCGACAATTTCATCGGCATCGAGATCGACTCGTCACCGTCCAATCCTTGGGCCTACCCCCGAGGAGCCCACTCCGTGCTGACAACCCATTACTCGAACGAACCAGGTTCACCCACGCGACGAGCACTCGAGGACACGTTGGAGTTCCTCGCGCAACGTCTCGGCCTTGACGAAGCGAAGTAGCACTCTTCATTGGGACCACGGGTTCTGGGTCGGCCCCTTGCGAGCGCAACATCCTGCAGACATCGGCCATGTTCGCGCACAATTGCAACTCGCTGGTTTCGGCGAATATCCCAATACGAGTAGTTCGCGAGTTTCATGCGCACTCTACGATCAATAGAAGAGCACTCATCGTCACTGAACCTTTGAGCCGCGTCAAGTCTCGTCGCGCTGCTCGGACAATGCCCAGCAGACCTCAGGCCCCGCCGAAGGAGTCGAGGCGTTTGGCCACCTGGAGTTGACGCTTTATCCAGTACTTTTCGATCTCTTCACGACCCACTGGAAGGCTGGGGTCGTCGGCAACGTCACTAAAGCCGCCCAGCACCTTTAGAACGCTGAAGACGAACATCTCCTTGTCCTGAGGGTTGCACTTCTGGACGGCGAGGGCGATTCCGGTCTCCGCTTGTAAACCGACCTGCTGTTCAATACGCATTAGATCGAAGTAGTCACGAAGTTCGCCGCGATCGACGATCACCATAATTTCGGTGGCCATGATGTCCTCGACGCTGGCCACCCTAATCCCAGCCACCCGGGTCGTCGAACGTAGAAGTCGTTGCGTTGACGCGTCGAGCACCTGCACCTTGGTCTGGTTGAAAAGGCAGTTGAGAGTTCCCTCGGATCGTTCATTGACCACCACATTGCCCGCAGATCGAAACGCTGTCCGCAGTGCGTCGAGGTCCTCTGAGTTCTCGAGGAAGAATTCGAGGTCGCGACTCACGCGATGTTGGAGATGCACCGTCAGCGCCGTCCCACCTACGAGGTACGCGCACGTTGGCATGAGCGGAGCGATAATGAGCCATGTCTGCGCCGTGTCGCCGGGAAGCATCGCCCGCACGCCTGAGGGAATCGATTCTTCATCCACCTCGCTCGCGCGAGTGACGTTGGCCCCAGACGTATTCTCAGAGACACTTCGACGCGGCGAAGGACGACCCTTCGCCTCGTGTGATGGTGTCACGCCTCGACACTCTCACGCCGTGCTCGAGCGAGACCTAACAGCCATTGTCGGTCACGCTCGTTTACTTGTCGTAAGGAGGCGGTCCTTTCGATCGACGATGCAGGTAGATGCGTAATGGCCCATGACACCGCCAATGGGTCCCTACTCAGTAACATCCGAGACGCGATGAAGTCGGCGTGCTCGATGATGGGCAACTGTGCCGGTTGTGCGTTCCAAAAAGATGCCAAAATCGACGCGGAACAATCTTCGCCTTCGCAGTCGTTCGAGGCGCCGGCAGACGCGTTGCGAGTACGTCGTCGAGGATCTCGCTCCACGCTTTGTTGATCCGGTTGACCTCGAAAATCCGCCCGTGGGTGACTCGCCCATTGTTGCGCAGTAGAGCTGGAACCGCCACAACGAGACCCTGCTCGACGAGCCGATCAACGATGGCCGAAGCGGTCGTGGGGCTGATCCCCGCGGTGGCTGCAACCGCACGTCGTGATCGGAACCCGAAAGGGTTCATATTGAACGCCGCGAGGACTTTCATTTCTTAGTGGCTGCGCGAACCGCCAACGGGTACCGACCCGAGCTCATCGCGCAGCCGCTGGAAATCCTGGTCGTTCAGTACCCTTACTGGACGTCCATCTCGCGCCACCGACTTCGTTTCAATCCCGAGGTGATCAATTGCACGTCGAACGCGTGGGATTGACGTCCCAAGCCTCGCCGCCGCGTCCCCCATCGTTATGTCCATATTGTTGTTTTGCCACGCATGGACCAAGTATTCACCGGTGAAATTGCAGTAAGACGTGAAACAATGGTCACGTTGGGTGATCCGTTGGGCAACGACGGCCCCCAAAAGAACCCCCTCAATGAGCACCACTCAGCCAACGAGCATGGGGCTGTTACAGGTGCGAATCGGGACGAGACTTATCCGTTCTTCACCGTGGCGAGGATCTTGGTGAGCGTGTCCTTCGCGTCCCCGAAGACCAGCATGGTCTTGGGGTTGTAGAGCAACTCGTTCTCGATGCCCGCGAAACCCGGTCTCATCGAACGCTTCAAGAAGATCACGTTCTCCGCCAGGTCCGCGTTGATGATGGGCATGCCGTAGATGGGCGAGCTCTTGTCGTCTTTCGCGGCCGGGTTGACGGTGTCGTTGGCCCCAACGACCAGTGCCACGTCGGCGGT
>DAIEHI010000045.1 GCA_027355725.1 Acidimicrobiaceae bacterium | reverse complement strand
TGGGTGCGCACCCAGATGGGAATCCTCGCGCGCTTCTGTCTGTGGGTGGCGACTCGCCCGTCGCGACCGGCGCCAACCGAGACGCTTCGACCCGCTGAACTCCTCGAGATGGGTCTGGTGGAGGCGTACCTCGCCGGACCGATCGCCACGTCGCCCGACTCGACGCGCGCCACCGCTCGATCGGTACTGCGCCGTGCGCTGCGCCGACTCGCCCCCGAATCCGCCCCCCAGGTCATCTCCTATCAGCCGGTGCAGCCCCCCTATACGCCCCTCGAGTGCGCGTCACTGGTACGACTCGCGCGCAACCAGCCGACCGCGACGCTGCGTCGCGAACTCTCTGCAATCGTCGCCCTGGGTCTCGGGGCGGGACTCTCGTCGGCGGAGCAGCGTGGCGTCACGCCGGAGTCGATCGTCGAGGGTGAGTTGAGCGGCGCGACCGCGCTCTTCGTGACGGTGGGTGGCGCCATGTCTCGCACCGTCGTCGTGCGCGCGCAGTACGAGGGGTTGCTGCGCGAGGCGCTGGAACTACACCGCAGGGCCGGTCGCAAGTCCACCGATCCCCTCTACGGACTGTCGGTGACCCGACACAACGTCACGGCACCGGTGACGCAGCGGGCGAAGACCGCGCTCGGTACGGGCGTCGACGTGGACCCGGCCCGGCTGCGTTCGACGTGGCTCGTCGTAGCCATGAGCGCCCCGGTGCCGCTCGGAGCGCTGCTACGGGCCTCGGGTCTGCGCTCGGCACGCACGCTCGTCGACCTCCTTGCGTATTGCCCCTCGCCCGACGAGGCCGCCGTCGCGGCCATCTTGCGAACGGTTGAACTGCGCGAGAGCCCGGTGAACTCGTGATCCGGCGCTGCGAGGTCGAATTGGTGCTAAAGGCCATTCGTCGCAGTGGGGTGGCCGACGACGTCGAGAAGATCCTCGTGCCCCACCACACGGGCAGACCGCGCGAACTTTCCGTCGAGGTCTTCTTCGTCGGCGCCGTGCTCGTGGCCTCGCGAGGTCTCACCCTGACGCTTGACAACATCCACAAGGCCCTGACTCAGTGGATCGCTCCTTCGGTGCAGAACGCCCTCGGAACGCGTATCAAGGCCGCGACGGGTCAGCAGAGCGCGCCCATCACCATTCGCCAGGTCCGCTATCTGCTCAGTGCCATCGAGAAACGCCTCGAGTACTCGATGGGCTACGCCCCGAATCTCACCGTCGTAGAGCGCGAGATTCGTAGTGAGACCCTGCACTCCATCCTCGACAAGCTCATCCGGGCGTCGCACCCTCAGACGATGCC
The DNA here is from genome assembly GCA_027355725.1 of Acidimicrobiaceae bacterium. Lineage (GTDB taxonomy): Bacteria > Actinomycetota > Acidimicrobiia > Acidimicrobiales > RAAP-2 > RAAP-2. The sequence continues at coordinate 1,651 of DAIEHI010000045.1, read as the reverse complement.
AAAGAACATCTCGGTCGCCTGGGATAGTTCGGGAGTGGAGTCATTTGGTAAGCCGAGATGGGCGGCCACCGCTACGAGCGACTCGACCGACGCGGATCTCGACGAAGTGGAAGCCGCAATGACCGAGGTACAGGCGGTCATGCAAGTGGGTAAGACGAAGCAAGGTAAGACCAAGCATGGAAAGAAGGAGATTCGACCCGTCACGTCCTTCGACCTCGACGCCCACCTCGGCTACCGGACCAAGACCCACGACAACAAGTCGACGAAGCCTTTCGGCTACGACCTCTTCGCGGGCGTGGGAGTGCTGCCGGTCGGCGTGGATCCCGATGTAATGCCAAAACTCCTTCTCTCAATGACGCTGCGCCCCGCGGCCGGTGACACCTCGGACCCCACACTTGGCGCCCTTGATCGGCTAGTCGACGAGGGGTACCAGATCGACGAACTGCTCGTTGACCGGGGCTTCTCCTACAAACTTCCCGAGGACTGGGCGATGGAACTCCACCGGCGCGGAATCAGCCAGGTACAAGACATCCACCCGCTGGACCGTGGCGTCAAGGACTACGAGGGCATCCGCGTTGTCCGCGGCGTGCCCTACTGCGTCGCGACCGACGATGAACTGTTCGACAACCCTCCACCGCCCCACTTCAAGGTCGGCTCGCTCAAGCAGAGGGCCACCAACGAAGAGCGGCTCAATCACGAGCGCAATACCAAGGCGCTCGACGAGTTCCTCGCTCGCAACACCAAGCTCCAACAGCATGCGTTCGTGTTCAATCAGAACGTCCCCACGAAGGCAGACCCGTTCCAGACCCAGTGGATCTGTCCGGGTAAGGCTGGAAAGGTCAAGTGCCAACTGTGCCCGCTGTCGGAGCACTACCCAGCGGACCGACCAGTGGTTGAGAACCCTGGACCACTCGCCACGGCGCCCAAGTGCTGCCGACAATCGACAATCGTCATTCCCGGACCCGTGCTTTCAAAGCTCCGTCAGCGAGACCCGTGGGGATCACCCAGGTGGATCGACTCCTTCGCACGGCGCAGCGCCATCGAAGGGATCTTCGGGAACCTGCGCAGCCAGAGCACCCAGAACATCAAGCGCGGCTTCTGCCGCGTAGTGGGTCTTGTCAAGACGAGCCTGATGCTCGCCTTCGAAGCGGTGGCGGCCAACATCCGCCTGGTGCGTAAGTGGGCCAAACGCACGGGTTTGACGACAGACCCACTTTGCGTGCCGTTTCCGCTCGACCACGGTTTCGAGGAGCTCGACGAGAACGGTCAGATCTGCCTCGCGGAGCCCTTTAGTTTCGACGATCCACCTGACGACCTCGCCTCGTAGGCGAGCAGTCTTCTCCAGTTAGCAGCCCGCAGGACGAGTCACGTCCTGCGGGCCATTCTCGTTGCGTTGAACGGTTCGCTCGCGCGGTCGTGATGGCTTCGAACCGCCCGTAGGTGATGCGCGAGCCGACATGGACGGCGAAACCCGCCTCGGGGGCTCGTGGCCCGGACTTTCGTAAGCAGTTGGGGTCTACTTTCGTAAACACCCCATGGCGGAGGAGGTGGGATTTGAACCCACGGTAGGTTGCCCTACACACGATTTCCAATCGTGCCGATTCGGCCGCTCTCGCACTCCTCCAGCAACTCGTCGGTGCGACGAGTACCG
>DAIEHI010000122.1 GCA_027355725.1 Acidimicrobiaceae bacterium | reverse complement strand
TACCAACTGAGCTACTCGACCTAACCTCGTCACCCTTTCGGGTGTCGAGCGGACCTGACGGGATTTGAACCCGCGACCTCCGCCTTGACAGGGCGGCGTGCACTCCGAGCTGCACCACAGGTCCTCGGTGTTCTCGAAGTCAGACCTCGAGACGCGAATTGTTAGTCTATCCGTTGGCGACACCCTGCTTCGAGGGTGGCTAAAACATTGGAAATCCCCGTACGTAGAATGCGAGACGTGCCGGACTCGTTGCCACCTCGACGCGTGCGGATTCCACGGTGAGCGCGGTCGTCGTCGCAGTCGTGCTGGGCACCGGGATCGTCCACGCCATCTGGAACGCCATCGCGAAGAGCCTGCAGGACAAATTCGCCAGTTTCGCATTGTTGAACATCGGGGTGGCGCTCGTGTGCTGGGTGGCGTGGCCCTTCATTGGCCTGCCTTCTTCGCGGGCATTTGCGTATCTGCTCGCGGCGACGCTGTGTCACGTTAGCTACGAGTTGCTGCTCCTTGGCGCGTACCGGCGAAGCGACTTCTCCCAGTCCTACCCGACGGCGCGCGGTATTGCTCCCCTGCTCGTGTCGATCGGCGGCCTGGTCTTTGCCAATGAGCACCTGAGCGTACGAGGGTTGCTCGGCGTCATTGGCGTGGTCGTTGGCATCATCGCACTCACCGCCCGGCGCGGAGCGATGTCCAGTCTTGGGGGCACCTACTGGGCCCTGGCGTGCGGCGCGGCGATTGCGGTCTACAGCGTGGTGGACGGGCTCGGCGTTCGAGCGGCGCACAGCACTCCTCGCTACGCGGTGACGCTGTTCGTGCTCCAGTCCAGTGTCTGGTTGATCGGGGTCGTCGCACGTCGGCCTCGAGGGTGGTGGCCGGGGCGTCGAAGTGCGACCCTCGGCGTGCTCGGCGGTGCGTTATCGGTCATCGGATATTCAGCGGTCTTGTGGGCTCAGCTGCGGGCGCCACTCGGCGTGGTCAGTGCGCTACGCGAGACGGGCGTCCTCTGGGCCGCGCTCATTGGCGTGCTCGTGTTCCGCGAGGGACGTCTTCGACGGATCATGCTCCCCGCCGCGCTGGTCGCCCTCGGGATTGCGCTGCTCAGTCTCGACTGAGCTCAGGCGAGGCCGAGTTTGGCGGCGAGCTCGTCGTCGCTCGGCTCGCTCATCATCGATCCGTCTTCAAAAAAGAGTGTCGGTACGACGCGATTACCGCCGTGGTGGTCTTCGACCTCGCGCGCGGCCAATGCGTCGAGTTCGATGTCGCTCCATTCGTAGTCAATCTGGTGGGCGTCAAGGAACGCTTTGGTCCTCGTGCAGTCGGGGCACCATGAGGTTCCAAGGACTCTGAGGATTCCCACGGTCACCTACTGGGCAGGGTTGCGCTGCACGAGACAGAACGGGTGGCCGACCGGATCGAGGTAGACCCGAAAAGTCGTGCCAGGTTGGTAGTCGGCTTTTGTCGCGCCGATGCTGAGCACGTGGGCTTCTCCGCGGTCGAGGTCGTCGATGGTGAAGTCGAGATGCGCTTGTTGGGGCACCGCACCCTCGGGCCACGTGGGTGCCACGTAATTGGGCACTCTTTGAAACGCCAACGTCGGTGAGGTGCCATTGAGCAATTCAATCCACTCAACGTCTTCTGGCTTGAAATCGCCGAGCGGTTCGACCTCGAGACCGGTGAGCGCGGAATAGAAAGCTGCGAGCGCTATCGGATCAGGACAGTCGAGTGCGGTCAGTTGAAAGTGTGGTGGTTGCATGGGCCAACGGTACAACAACTGAGGCATTGACAACCGGCCTGGGTTCGTGACCACTGAGCGTGCGACAGCGACCGGGACCGTGCGCTCGAGGGGTCGATAGTGTTGCGAGCACGTCAGATGCATCGAGGGGGATTGTTGTGGCCGGATTGACACCAGAGCGCAAACCGGCGAGCGGGCCGACCCGAGAACACCAGGCGGCGATGCTGTCCAAACTCGCGGGTGCTTCGCAGGTCGACTTCGAGTTGGCCGAGCGGGGTCGAATCGCTGCGGCTGCACCGCGGCAGATCCCGGGTCGCTTCGCACACGTCTGGGACCTTCAAAGTTACGCGTTCATCGATGACCCTTCACTTATCAACACGCCTCCTGACACGGTGAACCCGAGTCTGTGGCGCCAAGCACGACTCAACAACATCGCGGGCCTCTTTGAAGTGTCGCCCCAGATCTACCAAGTACGGGGCATGGACATCTCCAACGTCACCTTCCTCGCGGGTGCGACGGGTTGGATCGTGATCGATCCCCTCACCGCGCAGGAGACCGCGCGCGCCGCACTCGAACTCGTGAACGAACATCTGGGCGAACGCCCAGTGCATGCGGTGATCTACACCCACAGCCACACTGACCACTTCGGGGGCATCTACGGCATCGTCAGCGAGGAGCAGATAGCCCGCGGCGAGGTCGAACTGATCGCGCCGGCGGGTTTCCTCGAGGCGGCGATCAGTGAGAACGTGCTCGCGGGCACGGTGATGCTGAGAAGAGCGACGTACATGTACGGAGCGCTTCTCACCCACGATACGAAGGGACACGTGGACACCGGACTCGGAAAGGGCCTGCCCGCGCTACCCACCGTGGGTCTCGCAGCGCCGACCTACGACGTCACCACCACCGGAAGCGAACTTGTCATCGACGGGCTTCGTATGGTCTTTCAGATCACGCCCGGTACTGAGGCGCCGGCGGAAATGAACATCTTTCTTCCCGATCTTCACGCGCTGTGCATGGCGGAGAACTGCACAGCGAATCAGCACAATCTCTACACCCTTCGTGGCGCGCAGGTGCGCGACGCGCTGCTCTGGAGCAAATATATCGACGAGTCACTCTCGCTCTACGGCCCAGACTCGCAGGTGATGTTCGCGAGCCATCATTGGCCGAGGTGGGGGCGCGAAGAGATTGCGGCCTACCTCGAGAGTCAGCGCGACGCCTACCGCTACGTTCATGACCAGACGTTGCGTCTTGCGAATCTCGGCCACACCATGGTTGAAATCGCTGAGGAGTTGGAACTGCCGAGTGGCCTCGGTGACGAGTTCTTCAACCACGGCTACTACGGAACCGTGTCGCACAACGCAAAGGCGGTGTACCAGCGCTACCTCGGATGGTTCGATGCGAACCCCGCGCACCTGTGGCCGCTGGCGCCCGTGCAGGCGGCCGAGCGCTACGTGGAGTTCATGGGTGGCAGTGAGGCCGTGCTCGAACGGGCGCAGGACTACTTTGATCGCGGGGAGTACCGATGGGTGGTTGAAGTCGTCAATCACGTTGTCTTCGCAGAACCCGAGAACGAGTCGGCGAGGTTGTTGCAGGCTGACGCCCTCGAACAACTCGGCTATCAGAGCGAATCGGGCCCGTGGCGTGACTTCTATTTGAGTGGTGCGATGGAGCTTCGCGCGAACGGCAGCGCACTGAAGGGTATTCGAAGCAACGGCGTCGCGCCGGGCCTGCTCAAGTCGATGACGACCGCCATGCTGCTCGACATGCTCGGGGTGCACGTGAACGGCCCTCGAGCGCGTGACCTCGACTTCAACGTGAATCTCACGGTGAGCGACGCAGATGAGACCTGGACGTTCGGCCTTCGAAACGGTGTGCTCCATTCTCGTTTCGCCGAGCATCGAGACGATGCGCAGGTATCAGTCGCTGCGACGCTCGAGCGGTTCAGCGCGTTCGTCACCAACACCGGGACCCTCGAGGATCTTCAAGGTACGGGTGAGTTCCAGGTCAATGGTGACGCGTCGTTGCTCGCGAGACTACGCGAGTGCTTGGATGACTTCGACCTCGGTTTCGAGATCGTGCTGCCCTAGGCCTTGAGTCGCGCAATCACGTCGTCGACGACTCCGCTGGTCGTCGATTCTCCGCCCAGGTCGAACGTCCGCACTCCCGCAGCGGCTCCTTCGAGCGTGGCGCTTCGAAGCCGTTCGGCGGCGACTTGATAGGCGGGGTAGTCGAGGTGCAGTGCCGCCTGGTCGAGAAGCGCCGCTTGGGCGAGGAGCATCGACATCGGGTTGGCCACGTTCTTGCCCTCGAGCGTCGGCGCCGTTCCGTGAGGCGCTTCGGCCATGGCGACCTGGGGGTGAAGGTTCTCGTCGAGTGACATGAGCACTGACTCGGCACCCGCAATGGAGCCGAACATGGCGAGCACCATGTCGCTCAGACAGTCGCCATCACGGTTGAGGGCCGGAATCACCAGCGTCTGTTCGTGGACATCGGTCAACAGACCGGCGTAGGTAGCGTCGATCAGGGTGGGTCGGTAGGCGACGCCGGGATAGCGCGCGGATGCGGCGTCCATCTCCTCTTTCAGCATCCCTTCGTAGGTGGGCGAGACCGTCCACTTGGGACCCCCATAGACCATGGCACCGACCTGTGAGGCTGCCTTGAAGGCGTACTCGGCGACGAAGCGGCAGGTCGACCGCTCGATCTTCTCCGTGCGCCAGGCGACCTCACCGAAACTGCCCGACTCACCCTCTCGTCCCTCGGCCGCACCGTAGGCGTCCCCGACGGCCATACGGATCACGATGATGGGCTTGTTGGTCGCAACGACGGGTGTGACGCCTGGGATGCGACGACCGGTTCGAACGATCACCGATCCACCAATGCCCTCACGAAGGAGTCGGTTAGGTGAGCCGACACCACCTCTCTCGGGCGGCGTGATAGTCGCCGCCTTCAGACCGAGTCCCGTCTCAACCATTGCCTCAGCAGCCTCGCGCACGATGTCGTTATTCGTCGCTCGGCGCTTCTCGAGTGAGAGGTCGAAGTGCACGAATTCAAGCGGCACACCCAAGAGCTCAGGGGTCATGGCGCGAAGCGCCTCGATTAGGAGTTCCTGACCGGTCTGATCGCCATCGCACACGATGATCTTTGCGGTTGATGTGGTCATGATGATCTCCTGGCGACTAACTCGTATCAATGTGGCGCCGATTCGACTGCAATCATCGCGCATCAAGACGTTAATGCACAACGGAACAAGGGTTTGAGGTCGACTTGGAGATGAAGACTTCGATCAGAGAAGGCGCCGTTCTGTCGCCCAATTGGTCAACTGATAGCGATTCGAAAGTTGGAGCTTTCTAAGAACTGACGACACGTGACTCTCGACGGTCTTGTTGGCGATGTCGAGCTGGAGAGCGATCTCTTTATAGGTGTACCCGCGTGCAATGAGTCGAAGCACCTCAATCTCTCTCGGCGTCAGTTGGTCGAGCTCAAGGTCGAATGACGGGCGCGAAGCGAGTTGACCCTCTTTGGCGATGAACGCGTCGAGCACGAAGCCGGCGAGACGTCTCGAAAAGACGGCGTCCCCCGCCGCGGTGCGCCGTATGGCCTCGACAAGTTCGGGCCCTTCAATGTTCTTGGTCACGTACCCACGCGCCCCGGCCCGCACGATGGCAATCACGTCCTCGGCGGCGTCAGAGACCGACAGCGCGAGGAACTTGACCGACGCGTCGACCTTGGCCACGCCATTGATGACGGCGAGTCCACCACCATCTGGCATGTGTACGTCGAGCAGCACAACATCGGGGGAGCGTTCGATGATCATCTCGATCGCCGCAGTGACCTCGTCGGCCTCGCCGATGATCTCGACGAACGCAGAGAGTTCGGAGCGAATGCCCGCTCGGATGAGGGCGTGGTCATCGACGAGGAAGACCCTGGGCCGCTCGGTGTCACTCATTGGACGCGCGAGTGCAGAGGCAGGTGCAACTCGACTTCGGTCCCGGTCTCGAGAGAGCTTCGAATGACTGCGCTACCGCCGTGTCGCGTCATTCGCTCCTTGATCGAGCGGCGGATACCTTGACGGTCGTCGGGCACCGAGTCAACGTCAAAGCCTCGCCCCTGATCTCGGATGAACATCGATATCTGTCCCGTCTCGACTTCGACGTAGAGCGAGACGTTGTTCGTCCCGGACCATTTCGCTGCGTTGAGGGTCGCCTCGCGACCGGCGGCGAGGAGGGCCGTGATTGACTCGTTGAGGTTGCAGTCACCCACCACGACGACATCGACACCGACGCCGTAGTTGTCTTCGATCTCTCGCTCGATGGCGAGAGCGGACTCGCTCAGGGTTGAGGGTGGCGACGACGAAGCGCCGAAGGTCTCGGGGTTCGCGAGCCACGCGCGAAGATCGCGTTCTTGAAGGCGCGCGAGCCGGGTCACTTCAGCCGCATCGTGAGACGAGCGCTGAATCAATGAGAGGGTCTGCATCACTGAATCATGGACGTGGGCTGCCATGTCAGCGCGGTCCTGAGCGCGAATGCGAGCGCGACGCTCGAACGAGAGGTCACGAAAGGTACGTATCCACCATGGAGCGAAGAGGACGAAGAGGCCAATCACCAGTGCACCGGCACCGACCAGTACATAGGCGGCGGCGCCGGTCTCGTTGCCGACGCGCGAGAGCAGACTCATCCCCCACAGCGCCATGACGACACCACTACCGGTTCGAAGTGCGACGCTCTGCCACTTGTCCGAGCCCGAGGACGCTCGGGTGACGATGTCCGCCGCACCCTCACGCAGGTGCTCGCGCTCAGCGTCGGAACTGTCGCGCCATATGACGAGCACTCCGAGTGCGCTCAGGGTCATCAGCCACAAGAAGACCCCGAGTGCGTGAAGTCCAAGGGTTTGAAAGGCGATGAGGAATGTGATGGCCGCAATGGCGACCACGAAGAGTATCTCCTTCTCGCGCTTGACCGACATCGCGCGACTGAAGATCGATTCGGTCTCGCCGCGTCGAACGACTCCGAGCCACAGCGCCAAGTAGACCGCAACGCCGCTACCGAGTACGACGACGCTGAGCAGCGCGATGAGGCGGATGGTTGCGACCTCGACGCCGAGTCGACGCGCGAGGCCACTGCACACTCCGCCGAGCACGACACCGTCGTCGTTTCGTCGAAACGGTCGCTCGGGTCGACCGGGCTCGTGGCGCATGCGCGAAAACACTGGGGCGTTCTTAGTAGTTATCTGTGCAGTCTGTCACGAGAGAACGGTGCACTCAATAAGGGGAAACCCTGAATGGAGTGGCCCTTCTCAGGGTCATTCCCTAGTCGAAGAGACGTCACGTTCTACTTAGCATGAGTGCCATGAGCGATGACCGAGAACCTGTTGATGTCAGTTCCGACTCCGCCTCGAAGGAGACGGCGTCGGATGAAGCCGCCACGCACGAGGTCGAACCCGAGCCTTTCGAGGGCGATGCATCTGAGAACCATAGTGGCGAGCCCCAGGGCCTTCACCGCAGTACCTCTAATCGCAAGATTGGTGGCGTCGCTGGTGGAATAGGTGAACGATTCGACGTCAACGCCAACATCGTGCGCGTCGGATTTCTCGTGCTCAGTTTCTTGTGGGGGCTCGGGGTGGCGATCTATCTCGCAATGTGGGCGTTGGTGCCCTTGTCGGGTACCTCGAAGTCCCCAACTCTCGAAGAGCCGAAACCTGAGACGAGGCGCTTCAGCGTGCGAAGTGTGGTGCTGGTGCTCGCGGCGCTTTTCGTTGGACTGATCTTCATCTCGATCGCTGCGCACCACTTCGCCCTCGGTCGCGGACTCAGTATCGTGTGGCTGATCTTCTTGGTGGCGCTCGCCATTGTCTCTCTTCGCAGACCCGTTCGTCGATTCTCCTTCATGAGATTCGTGATGGGTATCTTCATTGCCTTCTTGAGTCTCGTGATCCTCGCGGTGGGGGCGGTGCTCGGCTTCGTGGCCCTGTCGGGTGCTCCGCTCAGTGGCGGGGTTGGACAGTCGACCTACCAGCCAACGTCCTTCGCCGAGGTGCACCACACCTACCGGATGGCGATTGGACGCATGACAATCGACCTGCGCAACGTGTCGTTCGCGAACCACGCGATAGCCATCACCTCGAGTGTGGGAATCGGGACGCTGACCATTGACGTGCCGCCTGGCGTTGTGGTGAGTGTCACTGCGATCAGCGGGGGCAATAGCGTCAACTACCCCATTCAAGGTAAAGGCCAATTCTTCACTGCCTCAAGCGGTGCGCACGCTGGACGCATTGACCTCAATCTCAAGGTCGGTATCGGCAGCATCAATCTGATTCGCGCGAATGCGAATCAGTGCTGTCTCCCGTACCAGTAGCTCCAAGCGATCGGGGGTCTGGACTGGATCAATCCAGTGCGTTCGACACGATCAACCCGACGTCAGACGGGCGGAGGTTCGGGGACCGCGCTTTGAGGTTTGGTGGCGACGCCGGCGCTGAAGTAGCTCCAGGGTTTTGGTCCCTTCACGAAACGTTGTTCGCTCCACTGGACTTCGAATCCCGCCTCGCGCACCATCGCAAGTGGATCACGGATCAGTTGGCAACCGTCGGCCACGCGCTGTTCGATGCCGTTCAGGCGCCGCTGCCATTGCGCAGTCCTTTCGTCGGGCGCGATGCCGTGTTCGAGGAAGTGCAGTGACGCACCCGGTTTGAGCACGCGAAAGAGCTCGAGCAACGCGGCGTGGGGATCCTTAATCGTACAAAGGGTGAAAGTCACGAGTGCGGCGTCACAACTCTCGTTCGCGAGCGTGAGTCGCTGGCCATCCATACCCACGTGCTCAATAGGTATTGGTGAGCGTTCGATTCTCTTCTGGGCGAGTCTTCGTGCGGTGGGGGCGGGTTCAACGAACAAGACACGCCGCACGGTGTCGGGATAGTGCCCCACGTTGGTACCGGAGCCGAAGCCGATCTCGACCACGTCGCCAACCAAGCCAGCGCACACCTTCTCTCGCCAACGAGCTATGCCCGCGGTGCTGCAGGTCCAGTTGACGATCCGTGGAACGATGTGGTCGGTGTAGATACCCATGCAGAGAACCTAGGGCCGCGATCGAGGTTGCGGGTCCGAGCACTCAAAACAGATGATTGCTCAGCATCTGGAGACCGAGACTGGATGACGAGACCAGGATCCACAGGGCACCGCCCATCAACAAGGGCCGCGCTCCCATTTTTCGAATCTCGTAGAAATTGCTCGACATCCCGATGGCGCCCAGGGCCACGCTGATCATGAATCCTGCGACCAGCGCGAGGTCCGGGTGCCATGCGCTAGCGATCCAGTTCATTGAATTGGCGAAGACCGCCACGAGGAACCAGATGATGAAGACTGGAAAGACCTTGCGCACGGTGGCGATCCGTGAAGGCGCAATACCAGGGGTGCGTCCTGCCTTCGAGCGGGCTCGCAGTGACGCGAGGCCAATCGTGATCGGAATGATCATCAGGGTCCGCGTGAGCTTCACGATGACCGCAAAAGATGCGGCGGCCTTGGAATAGACGGTTGACGCAGCCACCACCGAGGACATGTCATTGACCGCGGTACCCGACCACAGGCCAAAGGCGTGCGACGAGAGGTGCATGAGGTGTCCGAGCGCGGGGAAGGTCAAGACAGCAGTGACGTTGAAGAAGAAGATGGTCGAGATGGCGTAGGAGACGTCAGACTCGGCCGCACTGATTACGGCGTCGGTGGCGGCGATGGCCGACGCCCCGCAGATCGCAGTGCCGACGCCGATCAAGGTCGTGAGGTCACTATCGATCAAGAGCCATCGTCCGATCAGCCACGCGCTGACGAGGGCGATGACGAGCGTGCCGAGCAGCACGGGCAGTGAGGACACGCCCGTGACGACCACCTCGCGAAAAGAAAGTCCGGTACCGAGCACGATGATTGAGCCCTTGAGGACGGACTTGCTCGAGAATCCAATGCCCGCCTGCAGCACCTGCTTCTTCGAGACGAAGCTCGAGATGAGCATCCCTCCTACGATGGCGAACACCGGTGCGCCGATGACGCGAAAGTGATTACCCGCAATCGTCGCCAGAGTGGCGAGGACGATTGAGATGAACAGTCCCGGCACCAGTGCTCGCGTGCGTCGTGCGAGCCCGGTGTGGGCGAGGTCGCTCGGGGACTCATCAGATTGTACTGTTGTGGGAGAGGGCGTCTTTGGCATCACATCCACCCTCGCAGTGAATGAGCGCCCTAATAAGTGCGAAAATTGTGACATGGCTATAAGGTTTACTTATGCCACTTCCCGAACCGACGCCGGATGTCCGCTCGCTAGACCTCTTGAAGAGTGTGGCGTCGGCCGGATCGATTCGTCAGGCGGCACTCGCGCACAACATCAGCCAGCCCGCCGCGAGCATGCGTCTGCGCTCACTCGAGCACACGCTTGGACTCACGCTGTTGGACCGATCGAACGGTCGCGCGACATTGACGCGCGCGGGCCTCGCTGTCGTGCAGTGGGGGGACGAAGTCATCGACGCAATGCAGAATCTGATGCTCGGCGTGAACGCCGCGCGCTCCGAGGGCAAGCACCACCTGCGCATCGTCTCAAGCATGACGGTGGCTGAGTACCTCATTCCAACCTGGCTCAACAGATTCCAGATCTCGAATCCCGAAACTACGGTCGCCCTCACGATGGCGAACTCTGAGCACGTGGTCCAAGTGATGGTGGATCACGGAGCGGACATTGGATTCGTCGAGGGTCAGCGAGCTCCCGCGGGACTTGAGTCGAAGGTAGTCCTCACTGACACGCTCGTCATCGTCGTCGCACCGTCGCATCCGTGGGCGCGGCGACGTTCTCCCGTTAGTGCGAGAGATCTCGCGGGGGTGTCACTCGTACTGCGCGAGTCGGGATCGGGCACCCGTGAGGTACTCGAAGCCGCCTTGCAGCGCCACGGTCAGACCACGACGCCGCTCGTCGAATTGGCGTCGACCACCGCGATCAAGTCCGCGGTCGCCTCGGGCATCGGCCCTGGTATCTTGAGCACGCTCGCGGTCAAGGGCGACCTTCGAGACGGCGTCCTCGTGGAAGTCGCCTCCACGGGCATTGCGCTCGATCGTTCGATTCGAGCGGTCTGGCCCCACGATCAACCACTCTCGAGTGCGGCACGACTCTTCTTGCGCCAAGCGCACGATCCCCAGTGACCAGGTCCGAATCGAAGGAGCAAATTACACTCGGCTCGTGAGGAGCCGAGTGCGAAGCAGTGTTCTTTGGAGCCAGGTCTGCCTGGCGGTCTTTTCGGCGATATGCATCGCGCTGCATCCGGGATTCGTACTCAAGTGGAATGAAGCCGGGTTCAGCAATTACGGCATTCACATCAAGACCGCTGTTCCGTATTCGATCGCGTTCTTCGGATGCGCGCTGTATGCCGCGCGCGCGGTGCGCGCACTCGCCGATCTGGGACCGGTCGCGCGGACGTACTCGGCGGTCCTCTTCGTCTATGCCATCTTGATGGTGCTCACCGTCATCAGTACCTACGGCTACACGTTGAATCACGGGCTGAAGGACTTTCATACGGTCGTTGGCATCATCACGATGCTGTTCGAACCACTGGTCGTACTTTGGATGTACGTGCGACTACGGCGAACGCTTTGGACCCGCGTGCTCCTCGGTATAGAACTGGTGGGCCTGACCCTCGCGGTCATTGACTATCTGGTGATACTGCACGTCCTCTTTCTCGCCCAGGTACTCACCGCGTTCGCCTTTGGCGCCCTGCTCGTTCGCTCGGCGGGTCGTCTCGACGAGGTGGGTTCGCACGCGGCGAACGTGTTCAGGTAACGATGCTGGTACGAGATTGAAGCTGCGAGTGTCGCAGGCTTACGCGGTCGTGAACGTCTGGCCCTCGACGAGTTCACGTCGACCCTCGACACTCAAGATCCACGCGGACTGGCGACCGCGCACTGTCCACTCGTGGGGACCGCCGATGAGCGCGGTGTCCTCATCGATACCAACCACCGTGACACTCTGATCGTGCGGCACGAGAAAGCGGGTGATGATGTCGGGCATACGTGCTGAGAAGGCGTCGAAATGAGGGATGACGCGAAGCTGGGGCAGGAGCGACAGTCCTTCGGTGGCGCCGCGACGTGGATGGCGCAGCGATGGCACCCACGAGGTGAGCGCCATGGCACCCGCGCTGCATCCAGCGAGTGCGGCACCCGCGCGCCATTCGTCGACGATTGCCTGCCAGACGACGGTGCCGCGCAGGGTATTAGCGAGATAGCGCGGATCGCCGCCGGAGAGATAGATGAGACCGGCGCCCGCGATGAGTCGTGCCACCTCGCTGCGCTCTGCGTCTTCACGGTCGTTCACGCGCACGATGACGGGCTCGACGCCGAGCCGGTTGGCTTGCTGGCGTCCGAGGTCGTGCCAATGTTCGACGACGTCTGGGCCGTCGGGTACCGCAGCGGTCGCCAATTGCACGTATCGTGGCGCTCGTCCCTCGAGGAGACTCCCCTCGATGTCGGTCATCTGGGTCAGGTACTCGCCCGAGCCTACGAGGGCGAGTGGACCCGGCCGCGAGGTTGATGTCATTGTCGTCTCCACGAGATAGGGCACCTTTCGATGCCTGTCTTGAGGTTAACGATTCGAACGTGGATTAATGGCGCGCCATGAAGGCAATGGGCTGCTGTTCGAGCAGAACGCGGGGCCAGAGGGAGGGACTGGTGAGCGCACGCTTGAGCGCCGGCTTGGTGTCCCAGAGCAATGTGGCGCCCTGCACGACGATCGCTACGACCGTACTCAGCGCGAATGCGGTCCAGGCGCTACCGGTTGACAGCGCTTCGGTGAAGGTGAAGATCGCCGCCACGTAGGCAAAGGATCCGCGAGCGACACCCTCGAGGAGCTTTGACGACGCGTCGCCACCGTGGCTTTGATGGGTGACAAAGGCCATCACGAGACTCGAAACCGGTAACGCGGCCGCCAGTCCGGTGAAACCTGGTCCGATAGGACCGGCCAAGACGAGGACCAACACGCCGAATCCGCCCGAGAGCACGACTCGAAGTAGGAGTCGGTCACGACCTCCCTCGATGATCTTGTTGCTCGGGGCGGGCCACACCCGAAGCGCGATCATGAAGGCAATGATGGAGGCGACACCCGCGAGGAGGGTGGGAAACGTGAAGAAGTGCAGGACACCCGCGACGAGCACGAAGGCACCCACCGCGCTGAGCAGTGTTGGTGCGGGCGCGAGGCGTCGAGCCGCGAGTACGTAGACGAGGATCACGGCCACCTCAGCCAGGCTGCCAATGAGGTCGGCATTGGACATCGAGATGGCGAATGTGGTCCCGCGCTGGAGCGCGATGATCAACAACATCGGCAGACTGGCGAGCGGAAGGCCAATGATGAGTCCGCCAATGGTGTGGCCCAGGCGACGTTGGGCGAGAGTCCCTGCGACAACGGCAAGGGGGACGAGTATGAGTTGAAGAACGACGAAAACCATGCATTAAGAATATTTGTGAATCAGCCTCAAATGACTCGGATTATTGGTCTGATAGCGCACCTAGTCGTCAATAATCTCTGTACTATTTAGAAATACCTCGTAATTCGAGGTCACGAGAAGGGATTCGTGTTGGACGACATAGACCGCATGCTGCTGCACGCCTTGATCGATGACGCTCGGCTCAGTTATCAACAGCTCGCGTCGCTCGTGCACTTGAGCTCGAATAGCACCGCTGACCGGGTACGTCGACTTCGCCAGTCCGGAGTCATCGAAGGATTTCACGCAGAACTCAATATGAACCGTCTCGGGCGAACCTTGCACTCGCTCACCGACATCAAATTGAAGGAATCGGTCGATCGTCACGATTTTGAGCGCAGTCTCGAGAGTGTGCCCCAGGTCCTGCAGGTCATCCACACCACCGGTGAACTCGACTACCAGCTTCGAATTGGCTGTAGAACCACCGATGAACTCCAGTCAGTGGTCGACACCCTTCGTCACCTCGGCGCTCGAGACGTTCAGAGTCGAATCGTGCTCGGAGAGATGAAGTACAACCAGGCGCGACTGCTCTAGCTCATTGGGGGCTTTGGTCACTGGTGCGCCCGAGGCGACGTATCGAGGTGAAGCGTATGGTGTGACTGAAAGGGGTACTCATGACACACTCCTCAGATCTAGCGGATCTCAACAACCACCACCGCGACACGCTCATGAAGATCTTCCAGCATCCGACGAGTCACAACATCGATTGGCGCACCGTCGTGTCGCTGCTCGAAGCCGTGGGCACCGTTGAAGAGAGTGGCGAAGGCAAGGTCCGCGTCCACGTGGGCAACGGCATGCTCTTTCTCGAGAAGCCCCGTCACAAGGACATCGACGTGCAGCAGGTCCTCGATCTTCGCCATCTGCTGACCAACGCGGGATATAAGTCAGTCGTCGAAGAACTCGAGGCGCGCGGCGTCGAGGACTGAGCGCATTCTTTGCACACTGAGGGCTGATTGACCCGGGGTATTAGAAGGCGTTGGAGTGACTCGAAGAGCACATGCGACTCACGTTGTCGACCGTGCACGCATGGCAGAGCAGGATGAGTTTTCGACACGCCAGGTTCGCGCAGTTGTAGTACTTGCTCGTCGGTGCGTCACATCGTTCGCAGGTGCCGATCGTCGCGGCCTCTTCACTGAACTCGTGGTTCATCCGGGCGTCAAAGATGTAGAGAGAACCTTCCCACAGTCCCCTGTCGGCGAAGCGCTCACCGTAGCGGACAATGCCACCTTCCATCTGGTAGACCTCTTCGAAGCCTCGTCGTTTCATCACCGATGACAGGACTTCGCATCTGATCCCGCCCGTGCAGTACGTCACGATCGGGCGATGCTTCAAATGGTCGTACTTGCCGCTTTCAAGCTCGCTCACGAAGTCCCTCGTCGTATTGACGTCGGGCACGACCGCGTTCTTGAATCTGCCGATCTTCGCTTCAAAGGCATTGCGGCCGTCGAAGAACACGACGTCATCACCTCGTCGGTCGACGAGTTCGTGGACCTCCTCTGGCTTCAGTCGCACGCCACCGCCGACGACGCCATTGTGGTCGACGACCAATTCTCCGGGTGCGCCGAACGAGACGATCTCGTCACGCACACGTATCCGTAGTCGCGGGAAATCATTGCCCGTCCCGTCAGACCACTTGAAGTCGATACCCTTGAATCCCGGATAGCTCTTGGTCTGGCGGATATAGCGCTTGAGCGCCGTCATGTCCCCGCCGAGGGTGCCATTGATGCCGTGGCCCGACAGGAGTATGCGACCCTTTAAATTGAGTGATTCGCACAGGGTGCGCTGCCAGAGCATGACCGCTTCGGGGTCCGACAATGGCGTGAAGCCGTAGTACAAGATGACCTTCTGCAACTCCACTGAGCAATTTTATCGGGCCGCCATGCCCGCGCGTTCGTCACCTCGAATGGGGCGCTCGTGTCAGTGAACTCGAAGGTGGACGTTCGATACCGAGGCCTCAAGCGCGTTGGCCACGAGCACGCACCCTGGGTCGGCCCCGAGGGGATCACCGGTCTTGGCCAAGGCGCGCGCCCTTGAGCCACCACAGAGTTGGGCGTGGGTGCACGAAGCGCAGGGTTCGGCGAAGTCGGCTGCTCGAATGGAGCGCAACACTTCGTTGTCGCGGTAGATGTCGATGAGACTGTTTTGGCGGACGTTTCCCAGCCGGTACGGCATGAATCCAGAAGGGTACACGTCACCATTGTTCGCGATGAAGATTATGCCCTTGCCGTCTCGCGTCGCCGCGCTCGGTGCGCGAACTGGAGCAGTGGGTTCTCCGAGACGCTCGACCAGACGTCCGTGCAGCTCAACGTAAAGCGGGCCGGGTGCGTGCGATGCGAGGTAGTCGGGGTCGGCCTTTCGTTCTGCGGCGATTCGACGAAAGAACGGAGCCTCCACTGTTCGAACGGTGAACCCGTACCTGGAGGCGTCGACGAGGAAGTTGCAGACGTCTTCATTCTCCTGGGCTGACGACTCAAGGATGTCGGTACCGCGACCGGTCGTGATGAGAAAGAAGACCTCCCACACGTCGACTTGGAGATCACGAAGCGTGACCGCGATGTCGGCGAGCTCGTGCAGGTTGCCCGCCATCACGGTGGTGTTGATCTGGGTGGTGTAACCATGGTTCTTCAACATCTTGATCGCGTCAAGGGTGGCGTTGTAATGGCCGGGAATGCCGCGCAGCGTGTCGTGGGTCGATGAGTTGGAGCCGTCGAGACTGAGTGACGCACTGTGCACGCCGTAGCTGAGCAATTCGTCGAGCAGTTCGGGCGTGAGATAGGGCGTGACCGATGGCGAGAGTGCGACCGGTACACCTTGTTGTTGAGCGTAGCGAGCGATGTCCGAAATGTCGGGGCGTTGCAGGCAGTCGCCGCCGGTGAGGATCAGGATTGGTCGCGGACGACCAATGGCCGCAAGCTCGTCAACGAGTGCGAAACCTTCTGAGGTCGTGAGTTCGTCGGGTCCGGGTTCGAGTTGGGCGCACGCTCGACAATGCGCGCACGCAAGAGCGCAGGCCTTAGTGGTCTCCCAAAAGACGAGCAACGGTCGATCTTCGAACTGCGCGGGACGAGGTTTGGTAGCCGTCATTGTCTGGGTACTGTGCACTGTTCTCCATCCTTGCAATCGTTCAATGCGTCCAGGGACGACGTGAATTCATTGTGGCGAATAACCCAGCACCGCCCCCGGGTTCGCTGAGTCACCCTTGTACTCGCCACGCTTGGTTCGATTCTTGTCGGCGCACGTGCTCGCGCGACCGTCGTCACTAGAGTCCAAGGTCACTGCCTTGGTCGGTGACGAGCGCATCACTCGACCCTCTAGCCTTGGGCAATGCACCTCGAACTGATTACGCTGCTCGTCGATGACTATGACCGGGCCATTGGTTACTTCGTTGACACTCTCGGTTTCGAACTCGTGGAGGACTCGCCCGCGACGACCTCGAAGGGTGAGGTGAAACGCTGGGTGGTCATCCGACCACCCGGGGCGGTCACCGGCTTCCTTCTCGCACGAGCTGAGGGACCCGTCCAAGAAGAGCGCGTTGGACACCAGGTCGGAGAGCGCGTCGGGTTCTTCTTACGTGTTGATGACTTTGAGCACGTGTACGCACGTCTCGCCGCGGTGGGCACTGAGTTCCTTGGCGAGCCTCGTGAAGAGCCCTATGGGACGGTCGTGGTCTTTCGCGACCCCTACGGCAACCGCTGGGACCTGCTTGGCTGATTCGCCGAGAGATGCCTCAGTCGAGTCGTTGCTCCAGGTCGACGATCTGGATCTCGTTGATCCGAGATCGCGCGAACCACGGGATGATTGAGGAGACTCTGCGCTGGTAGAGCGCATACTCGGGGTAGTGGGACTTACTGATCTTCTCGGTGAAATTCGTGGACCCGACGAAGAGCAGGCTCAAGAGTACCGGTCCAACGATGGTCCACTGGATGGGCCCGTGGGCAGCGAGTGCACCAATGAAGTAGAGAACCCACCACTGGGCGATCTCGAAGAAGTAGTTGGGATGACGCGAGAGGCGAAAGAGACCCGAGGTCACAAAACCCTGCGACGGCACACGTCCCGCCTCGATCTCGCGGCGCTTCCACGACTGGAAGTTCCACTGCTCTTGATCGGCGAGTGTTTCGCCAACCGTGCACAGAAGAAAGGCGACGGCGAGAACCACCTCGATTGCTCCCGATGGCGTGGTGCGGTATTGGAAGGCGTTGTAGGCGGGCAACGAGATCAACACCAAGAGGAGGTTCTGGTAGAGCACGATGAAGAAGAGGTTGAAGATCTGGAACTGCCACGGCGCCATGGCGTCGCGCAGGACCTGCCATCGATAGTCCTCGACACCGGAGTAACCACCCTTTCGCGCGAAGTTGAACGTGAGTCGAATCCCCCAGATTGTGACGAGGGCAGCCATCGTGTCGAGGCGGACATTGCTGAGGTGTGCCGCCACGGCGAACACCCAGACGTAGAGCACTGGCACGATCGACCAGAGACGATCCACCCACGAGGTATCGCCCGTGATAAGAGAGGCGCTCCACGCAAACGCGCAGGCCACCCCCGCAACGAGCAGTACTACGTGCATCGGTGTCACGACACGAACCTCCCAGTCAAGGCTCGCACTCCTACGAGCCCTCTTGGATCTATGCGGAAACGTCCTCGCGGTCGTTACCGTCAACACTCATGTCTAGCGCGGCTCGACGATGCCCGGATTTGTAAGTTGATTCGGGTTGGCGAGGACGCCTGGCGATGCGGCGATCCAACGATCGGGTGCTACGACGATGCGACAATACGCTCGAACTCGCTCTCAATGAGCGAGATGAGTCGATCGACGTCGCCGGGGGTGGTGAGCGGATTCATGAACGTGAACTTGAGTGCGGACGCACCTTTAATTTCGGTGCGACCAAGGATCATTTCGCCTCGGGCCAACAGTCCCTGCTGCACCGCGCGAAGGCCCTGTGCGTCAAAGCCGGGCGCTCTGAACACACACATCACCGACGTGGGTGGGGTCACGACCTCGAAGCGAGGGTTCTTCGAGAGTCGGGTGCCCGCGTAGTGCGCGAGTGATACGAGATGCTCGAGCATGGTGCCCAGTTCGCGACGCCCAACGGCGCGCAGTGAGGCGAAGACCTTGGCCGCATCGAAGCGACGGGAGGTGTCCAGTGATCGACCGACGAGGTTCACCATTCCTTCGAGTTCATCGCCGCGATCTAGGTAGTTGGACTTGACCCTCAGGAGATTGAAGTGTTCGTGGTCTCGAACAATCAGCGCACTGGCGTTGAAGGGTTGCCACCAGAGCTTGTGAAAGTCGACGGTCACCGAGTCGGCGTCACCGATGCCGCTCAGTTGGTGCACCAGCGTGTCAGAGAGCAGGTATGCGCCAGCCACCGCGGCGTCGACGTGGAACCACGCGTTGTGGCGACGAGCTCGTTGACCGATCTCCTCGAGCGGATCAATGGCGCCGAGGTCGGTCGTACCAGCAGTGGCGACCAGAGCCATGGCGCGAAGACCGCTGCGGGTGAGTTCATCCAATGCGCGGTCGAGGGCGCCAAGGTCCATCACTCCCGCGGTCGTGGAAGGAACCGCAATGACTGCGTCACGTCCGAGGCCCAGTTGGGCAGCACCACGTTGGACCGAGAAGTGCGCCTGATCCGAGCACAGGATCCGCCACGAAGTACTTTCAGCGGGAAGTCCTGACTTGAGGACGTCAATGCCGAGGCCGTGCGCGGCCCACGAACGTGCGAGCGTGAGACCAAGCACGTTGGACGCGGTGCCACCCGAGGTCATGATGCCCGTTGCGTTCGAGGACATCCCCATGAGACCAGCGAGCCAACCCATGAGGTGCAGTTCCACCTCAGTCGCCGCCGGTGCCTGGTCCCAAGAATCCATGGACTGGTTGAACGCCGCGATGGAGAGTTCGGTCACGACGCTCGCGACCAGAGTCGGTGGGTGCAGGTGTGCCACACACGCGGCATCACTTGGCACCACAGCATTGCCCCACACGACGCGTCCCAGGTCGGCAAGCGAGGTGGCAAGGCCTACGCCCTCCTCAGGGCAGACCTCGAGCGCGGTCACCAGTTTGTGCAACGTGCTCGGTGACGCGTCTGAGCGCGGACCGGTGGGACGTTGGAGATCGTCGACGGCAATCATCGCCGCCCTTCTCAGAGTGTCCAGACCACGGTCGTCAAGTGTGACGATGTGATCGCGCCAGGCGAAGTCGCTGCTCAATGTGAGCTGGCTCGGGCGACGGCGTCGCTCAGTCTCGTGAGTCCATCGCTGAGTTGGTCGTCACTGATGACGAGTGCTGGCAGCAACTTGACCGTCGTGTCCCCGGCGCCACACGTCTCGACGATCAAGCGCTGCTCGAATGCCGTCTCGGCGATACGCGCCGCCAGTTCAGTCGAGCCCACGTCGAGTCCACACAACAAGCCGTTACCTCGAACAACGAATGCGCCCCCGCCGAACTGGTCGGACATGTCCTGAAGTGCGGTGCGAACGGTGTGACCTCGCTGCTCGGTGCTCTTTTCGAGCGTTGGGTCGGCCCAGTACGTCTCGAGCATCGTGGCCGAAGTCGCGAAGGCGAGGTTGTTGCCACGAAAGGTTCCAGAGAACTCGCCTGGCGTCCACGTGTCGAGCGAACGTCGCACGAGATTGAGCGCCATTGGTAGGCCCAGGCCGCTGATCGACTTGGACACGCACACGATGTCCGGGTCGAGTCCTGAGCTCTCGAAGGAGAAGAAGGGACCAGTGCGCCCGACGCCCGCTTGGACTTCATCGGCGATGACAATGATCCCCAACTCACTGCAGTGCTCTCGAATCGCGCGCAGGTACGCGGGGTCGAATGGTCGCGCACCGCCCTCACCTTGTGTTGGTTCGATGATGAGCGCACCAATGGGCTGACCGTCGACGGTGCTTCTAAGCGTGCGATCAAGGAGTTCGAGGTCCGCGTCGGTCACGTTCTCAACAAAGGGCAGTGCCACGAAGTCCTTCAGGTGAGCGCTGGTGGCGCGTCCCGCCATCGATGCCGAAATCGACGCTGCCCTGTAGGACATGCCGTGGTAGCTCCCCTCAAAACCCACGACCGCGCGATGACCAGTGATCCGCTGAGCCAACTGGAGGGCGGCTTCGACCGCTGTGGCGCCGGTCGGTCCGACGGTCTGGACGACCATGTCGAGGTGACGCGGCTCGAGGACGTAGCGCTGCATATTCTCAAGGAATCGGCGCTTTTCGACGGTGAAGGTGTCGAGGCTGTGAAGAAGTCTGCCCGCTCGTAGGTGCTCGATGGCGACCTCGACCAGGACTGGGTTGTTGTGGCCGAACGAGAGCGCTCCCGCTCCCGCAAAGAAGTCGAGGTACTCAACGCCATCGACGTCGGTGATGGTGGAACCCTGGGCGCTCGCGAACACGGCGGGCCATTTGCGACAGTACGAGCGCACGTTCGACTCAAGTTGTTCAAAGGAGTTCATCGCGGTCCTCTCGGCTGGGAGCGTCCGCTACGGGCAGTGTCGCTCGAAATTAATGAGGGTTGAAGTATAGCCACCTAAGAGTCATGCGACTCCCAAGTTTCGAAGAGTAACGCGCGGGGGTTGTCTAGACGTGATGGCCAGGTAATCATCGAGTGACACTCATGACTCGAGATGACTAGAGGTCGCTCGACACTTCGGGAACTTCGATGTCGAGTTCCTCCTCGTCGCGATCAGTGCTCTGGGGAGTCGGTGATGGCCTTCGACCGAGGTGAGCACGCGGGAGCATGAAGATGACCGCGCGCACCGCGATGGTGAGCAGTAGTAGGAGAATCGAGCCCTCGAGTACCAGGTCGACGCCGGTTGAGTCGGGGGGATAGGAGCCGACCAGAAGTGATCGCACGCCCCACACCCCAAGTACGAGCGCACCCACGGTCGGGACGATCTGGGTGAAGGGGCGAAAGAGCACGCCGTAGGCGGCGGCGAGCACGATCAACATCGTGAGCAGCACGGTCAGTATTCGCAGGTACAAGGGTCGTGTGAAGTTGAGTGCGACAACGGCGTCGTAGAGGGCGCCGGTCGAGTCATACTCGTGGGGGCTCAGAATTCTTGGTGCGCTCATCGACACGCGTGGTACGGCGTTACTCACGCTAAATGCGAGCTGGTCACGCGCGGCGGCGGGCGTAATGGGAGTGGGTGCACCCGAGGGGTTCACGTTGGAGAAGGTCGCTCCGAGCAGGAGTCGATAGTTGTCGAACGGATAGCGGCTCAGACTCCCGGTCATTGGCAACGTGACCTGTTGTTCAATCTCGCTTGAGTCAGCGGGGATGTCGATGGTGGCCGAAGGCGGCGATCCGAGCGCGCCACTCGGATCTGAGTGCACCGAGAAGAGTTGGACTCGCTGAATACCGTGACATCCTGAGGGACAATTGTGAAAGCCCGAGACGCGAAGGACGACATCGCCGGCCACCTCGTCAATTGAGACGGCCGAGATGTTCAGTTTGGTCCATTCGCCGCTCAAGGACGCCGGCTTCATCACGTCAAAGCCGTGGTCGCCGGCGGGGTGCTCGAAGGCTGAATAGAGGCTCATGAATGCGAAGGGCATCAAGATCAGCGAGATGAGGACGGAACATGCCGCGACCAGGAGCCCGAATCGATAGCCGTGGCGCGCGCGTCGGCGCATCGCGCCGGACTGGGGATCACCGGTCTCATTGATTCCACTGGTCACCCCCATAATTCTTCCGGGTCGCTTCGAGCATCAGGTGGATACTGAGCGAGTCGATATCCGATTGGATGCGGCATCTCGCTGGCCTCGAACCTTGAGCAGACCGGGTGTTGCTCGTACTGCAATGATGGGCAGATGAGGCGAGTGAGGCTTCTTTTGGGCGCGGCGGTGCTCGCGAGTGTGCTCGCGGGTGTGCTTGCGCCAGTGGCGAGCACTACGGGTGCGGCCACCCTTTCAAAGATCCCGCCAAGCGCCCCATGTGGCGCAGCGGGCGTCGCGCACTACCGTCACGTGGTTTGGATAGTGCTTGAGAACGTCGGTTATTCGATCATCGGCTCCACCAGCGCGCCCTACTTGAACCGACTCGCGTCATCGTGTGGCCTCGCGACCAATGACCTTGCGGTGGCGCATCCGAGTCTGCCTAACTACATTGCGTTGACCTCGGGCTCGGTCCAAGGGATTGTCGATGACGCTGAGCCGAGCGCCCACCCCTTGGACGTCGCGAGTCTCTTCTCAGAACTCGGCACGAACTGGCGCTCGCTGATCGAATCGATGCCTTCGCGGTGCGATCGCGTGACGAGTGGTCAGTACGCAGCACGTCATAATCCCGCCGTGTACTACACCAACCTCAGCGCGACGTGCGCACGAAATGATGTGCCGCTCACGCTTCCACTCAACCTCAATGCCGGATTCACCCTGATCGTGCCCAACGTGTGCAACGACATGCACAGTTGCGCGGTCAGTGTCGGCGACGCGTGGCTGCGAAGGATTGTTTCGAGCATCGTCGCCAGTGCTGCGTATCAGGCGAGATCACTCGCACTCTTCATAACCTTCGACGAGAGCGACACGACAGCGACGAATCGAGTTCCGACCATTGTCGTCGCCCCGTCGGTTCCGCGCGGACTGCGCGTCGGCGCGGCTCTCACGCATTATTCACTGCTTCGCTCGACAGAGACACTCCTGCACGCGCCGCTCCTGGGCGACGCGCGACGCGCCCGCTCAATGGTTGCGCTGTTTCACCTGTGAGCTGACGACGACATCTCCGAGACCTGTGGAGTCGGAGCCTTGGTTTCGGGCGCAGCCACCGGCGCGGGTATTCGTGCGCTGGGTGGGGGTCTGCGCCATAGGCGCTTTAGTGAGTGCTTCAACCGGGTGAAGCGTCGCATCTCTCGGGTCGGGCTCGGGTTCCCACCAGCGAAGTACGGCAGCAGCAGGTCCTCCATCTTGTAGAGACCCGGCGGCAGCAGCGCGAGCTTCTGGGCGGCGAACACCGCGCCATTGCCGAACGCGTCGCGAGAAAGGGATTCGTGTCGAAGCCGAACGGTCTGGAATGGGAAGCCGAAAAGGATCTCGTGCACGCCAATGATCCCTCCGGCGCGAATTGACTTGATATCGGAGCCGTCCTTATCAAGGGCATCGGCGATGATCTTCGCGGTACCCGAGACCTCGCCCTTCAATTTGAAATGCTCCTCGAGGATTTCAATGTCGGCGCTCGGAGAGATTTGACTCAAGGTTTTGGCCGCGAGGATCAGGAAGTTGATGCCAATGGTGATATTGGGAGACCACAGGACCGGTGTCTCTCGACTCAACGTGCGAAGTCGGTGCTGGCGTGAGGCGGAGTAATGCGAGATCGCGCTCACGATTCGTATGCCGCGTCGGGCGGCCTCCTGTCCGTAGTATTCGAGACCATCTTCGGAGGAGAAGTCGATGATGACATCAACGGGGTGGTGATCCAAGAGCTCCTCGATGCGAAATTCGGAGCGGGGATAGATCAAGCCCGGTTCGTTGGATGAGATACCGAGGAATTCTGGAACAGAGCGGTGTAACAGGCGCTCGCTGTTGCGAATCACCCACTCGAGTGAGGTGTCGGGGTTGTTGAGGATTACCGCCGCTACCGCTTGTCCCGTTCTGCCAAAACCGATAAGCCCAATTCGCATAGTAGAGACCCCTGCAATCGGTTCGTAGGTTGGTTTGAGACCTTCAAAGGCTACCGATGGGTGCTCACGGAATCGCCGCGATGTCTTACTGTCGACTGTGATTCATCTGTGAAAACCCTGTCAATGAGCTCCACAAGGCCGTACGTACTGCCTTTGCACGGTCGAGGCCCATCTCGAGTCAACGTGCGAAAACGAAGTGTCTTGAACACGATCGTGCGCCGTGGCGCGCAGGGTCGGTCTCACCCGTACTGCTGGTTCACACATGACAGATATGTCCCCATCAAGTAGCAGAGGCAATCTCATACTGGCGAGAAAGGGTGCCACATATCATTGGAAAATGCGCGATCCACACGAGCCAAGCGAGTCCTTGGCGTACCTGCCAGCTACCGAGATGCTTAGGCGTCTAGAAGAAGGTGTACTCAGTTCACGCGAACTCGTCCAGACCCTGCTCACCCGGATCGAAGCGATTGATGCGCCTTCGAGCGCCACGTCCTTGAACGCCGTCGCGGCGTTGAGTGAGGACGTCTTGGTGGTGGCCGAGCAACGTGACGCTGAGCGCGCACGCGGCGAAGTGCGCGGTGCGCTGCACGGCATACCGATTGTGATCAAGGACAACATCGAGGCCATTGGACTTCCAGGACTCGCGGGATCGACCGCACTGCGCGGTCGCGCCTCTCGTGACGCGCCACTCGTGACCCGACTTAGAGAAGCTGGGGCCATAGTCATGGCGAGTACGAATCTGAGCCAGTGGGCCAATATCCGTTCAGTGCGCTCGACGAGCGGGTACTCCTCGAGTGGCGGACTCGTTGGAAATCCCTGGGCCCTGGACCGCTCGGCGGGTGGCTCGTCGTCCGGTTCAGGGGCCGCAGTGGCGGCTGGTCTCGCACCGCTCGCCGTCGGTACCGAGACCGACGGTTCCATTGTTTGCCCCGCTTCAGTCAACGGGGTCGTTGGTCTTAAGCCCACCGTTGGTAACGTGCCCGCGAACTACGTGGTACCCATCAGTGCCAGCCAGGACAGTCCCGGCCCGATGGCGCGAAGCGTGCGGGACGTCGCGTTGCTCTACAGCGTGCTCGGCGCGAGTCCGCAGCCCGCTCCTTTGACACCGAGGATCGCGGTCGCGAACAATTGGCGTACTGGCAATCCCGAGACGGATCAACTCTTCGACGACTTCGTTGCGCGACTGCGGGCCACCGGTGCCACGATGCTGGAACGTGACGTGGCACTGCCCGGCGACGAAGAGTCTGCGGACGAAGAGGCCGTCCTCTTGGCCGAGCTGTTCGATGACCTCACCTCATACTTGAAGGACCGACCAGGCGACGGCGTTACCTCGCTCGCTGACGTGATTGCCTACGAGGATGAACACCGCGACATCGAGCAGAGGTTCTTCGGACACGACCTCTTCCTTAAGGCAATGGGGACCGGCGGTCGCGCTGGTGATGCGTATCAACAGAGTCGTGCGCGAAATCTGAAGTGGGCTGTCGAGACTTGCTTGACTCCAGGACTGGATGGCGCTGACGTCTTGATCGCCCCCTCGTATGGACCGAGTTGGAAGAGCGACCTTGCGGTGGGCGGACACCCGGGGCCCGCCAGCGTGGCAACGATGGCTCCCGCCATCGCCGGATGGCCGATCATGAGCCTGCCGCTTGGTCTGGTGCAGGGTCTCCCCGTTGGCTTGGCCGTCATCGCCCGGCCCGACTGTGAATGGACGATCATCGATGCGGCCAGCATGTTCGAGCACCTCATCAGCGAGTCCAACCCGCTGCCACCACCGTCGTGGAGCCCACCTTCTCGGGGCTGAGGCTATTCGCTCGAACGCCACTTCGACAACGAGAGTACGTGTGACACCTGCGTAGCATGGGCTACGTGGCGAACGTGACCGATCCAAAATGGCCTTCGGCTTCGTCACTGCTCACCACTTCACCACGCAGTGAGCGCGTGAATGTCGCGCTCGTCGGGTTATCGACCTTCGCAACATCCGTGACGCCTCGATCGGCGACGAGTTCGCCGGTGGCCATTCGCAGGGCGCTGGAGCGATTCTCGACCTGGTCCTACTCCGATGAGGTAGATCTATGCGAGGTCATGGCGCTCATTGACTACGGAGATGTGCCAGAACCCGATGCTGAGACGGTGCGAGAACGCCTAGGGGCGATCGTTGATTCTCTTGACGCGAGTATCGAACTCTGTGTCGTGCTGGGCGGCGACAATGCGGCGACGTGGCACGCACTGAGCGCCCTGGCGTCGACGGACTTGTCTCAGTGGGGACTCATAACACTCGACGCGCACCTCGATCTTCGAGACGGTGTCTCGAATGGCTCGCCAGTGCGACAACTCCTCGAAGCGGGACTCCCGGGCGCGAATGTGGTGCAAGTGGGTCTGGCCGATTTTTCCAATTCGTCGTCGTATGCGAAGCGCGCACGCGACGCCGGGATAACGGTGATCCCGCGCGACACGTTGCGTTTTGAAGCGCTTGAAGGCGTCGTAGAACGTGCGCTCGAAATCGCCGGTGCTGGCGGTCGCAAGGTCTACGTCGACATCGACATGGACGCCGCCGATCGTTCCGTCGTCCCCGGGTGCCCAGCGGCAGCGCCGGGTGGGCTCAGTGCGGACGAGATGCGCCGTTTCGTGCGTCGCGTCGCTAGTGACGCGCGCGTCGCAGCCCTTGACCTGACTGAAATCGATGTTGAGCGTGATAGTGAGGATCAGCGAACGGTCCGCTTAGCCGCACTGCTCGTGCTCGAAGCCCTCGCGGGCGTGTGGAGGAGAAAATAATGACGGTAGTGATGGGGATCCGACCCCTCGGGCGCGATGCATTGATTGCGGTGGCGCGTGGGTTCGAGCCGGTCGTCCTCGATGACGCCGTGCTCGAACGTCTCGAACGACAACGGGGCGCGATTGACGCACTGGTGGCGAGTGGTACCCCCGTCTATGGCTTGTCGACCGGATTCGGATCGCTGGCAACGACGTTCATCTCACCCGACCAACGTCGAGAGTTGCAGCGATCGCTCATCCGTTCGCACGCGGCGGGTGTCGGCGGCGAGGTCGAAGTGGAAGTCGTACGCGCGATGATGCTCTCACGTTTGAGCAATCTCTGCAGTGGCGTCTCAGGGGTGCGCGCTTCAACGGCGCTCGCGTACGCGGCGCTCTTGAACGCCGGTATCACCCCGGTCGTGCACGAATACGGTTCGCTCGGTTGTTCGGGCGACTTGGCACCCCTCGCGCACGTGGCACTCGCGCTGATGGGCGAAGGAACTGTGCGCGACGCCAACGGTGAACGTCGACCCGCGAACGAAGCGCTCGCCGAGGCGGGACTCCCACCAGTGGTGCTCGCAGAGAAGGAGGGCCTCGCTCTCATCAACGGCACTGACGGCATGCTCGGTCAGTTGATCCTCGCCATCGCGGATATTCATGACCTGCTCGAGCTCGCGGACATGGCGGCTGCACTCTCAATCCAGGCGCTTCGAGGTACCGACCGAGTCTTCGTCGACGAGATCCACGCGCTACGTCCGCACCCGGGACAACGCGCGAGTGCCGCGAACCTCATGACGCTGCTAGCGAATTCGCCAATTGTGAGCTCGCACCTCGATGACGTCAGTCAAGTGCAAGACGCCTACTCGTTGCGTTGTGCACCCCAAGTGCATGGCGCGGCGCGCGACACGTTGGCGCACGCTACGCGCGTCGCCGACATCGAATTGGCCTCAGCCATCGATAATCCGTCGGTATTAGCCGACGGGTCGCTCGTGTCGAACGGGAATTTCCACGGAGCACCCGTGGGCTACGTACTCGATTTTCTCGCGATTGCGCTCGCCGACGTGGCCTCGATGGCCGAGCGACGTACGGACCGGCTACTCGATGTCGATCGGTCCTTTGGACTGGCACCCTTTCTCGCTCACGAAGCGGGGGTCGACTCGGGTCTCATGATTGCCCAGTACTCACAGGCCGCCCTGGTCTCAGAGATGAAGCGTCTGGCATCACCAGCGAGTGTCGATTCGATCCCCTCATCGGGCATGCAAGAAGACCACGTATCAATGGGCTGGCACGCAGCTCGCAAGTTGCGACGAGCACTCGAGGCCGGGCGTGACGTGCTCGCGATTGAGCTGATGGCGAGCGCTCGGGCGCTCGCAATGCGTGCACCTCTCGTTGGATCGCCGGTCACCGACGCACTAGTGCATCGCATCAATGACGTGAGCGGTGGGCCGGGTCATGACCGGTGGCTCTCGCCAGAAATTGCGGGCATCGGTGAACTCGTGCGCAGTGGTGAACTGCTCGACATCGCCCGTCAATTCGTGACGTTGGTCTAGAAGGAGAAACTCATGCAAGGTGCACGCCCAGTTCGAGCGGATCGCGGTTCGACATTGTCGACGCTCGGCTGGCCCCAGGAGGCGGCGCTTCGGATGCTGCAGAACAATCTCGACCCCGAGGTCGCTGAACGACCCGATGACCTGGTTGTCTACGGCGGCACCGGACGCGCGGCACGCGACTGGGCAAGCTTTGACGCGATCGTTCGCACGCTCAGAACCCTGAAGGCCGACGAGACCATGCTGGTGCAGTCGGGGCGTCCTGTTGGGGTCTTCCAGACCCATGAATGGGCGCCGAGAGTGCTCATCGCCAATTCAAACCTGGTGGGTGATTGGGCGAACTGGCCAGAATTTCGTCGGCTCGAGGCGTTGGGCCTGACGATGTACGGTCAGATGACCGCCGGTTCGTGGATCTACATCGGTACCCAAGGGATCCTCCAGGGCACTTACGAGACCTTTGCGGCAGTCGCCCAGAAGCGTTTTGGTGGCACGCTCGCCGGGACGCTGACCCTGACGGGTGGCGCGGGTGGCATGGGTGGCGCCCAGCCACTTGCCGTGACCATGAACGACGGTGTCTGTCTGTGCGTGGACGTCGACCCGACGCGGTTGCAGCGCCGCGTTGACCACCGTTACCTCGACGAGTGGACGAGCGACCTCGATGAAGCGATCAAGAAGGTGCTCGACGCGAAGAAGGAGCGGCGCGCGCTGAGCGTCGGGCTACTCGCCAACGCCGCGACGATCTTCGCCGAACTGCTTCGTCGAGGGGTGGAGGTCGACATCGTCACCGACCAGACCTCGGCGCACGATCCGCTCAGTTACCTGCCCGAAGGCATTGAACTCGGAGACTGGCACGATTACGCAGATAAGAAGCCCGACGAGTTCACCGATCGGGCGCGCCAGTCAATGGCCAAGCAGGTGGAGGCGATGGTCGGTTTCATGGACCAGGGCGCGGAGGTCTTCGACTATGGCAACTCCATTCGTGGTGAAGCCGCCCTCGGCGGCTACGGTCGTGCGTTCGCGTTCCCAGGTTTCGTGCCCGCGTACATCCGCCCGCTCTTTTGTGAGGGTAAGGGTCCGTTTCGTTGGGCGGCGTTGTCAGGGGATCCCCGCGACATCGCACGCACCGACCGGGCGGTCCTCGAGCTCTTTCCCGACAACGAGCCGCTCCATCGCTGGATCACCAAAGCCCAGGAGCGTGTTGCGTTCCAAGGCCTGCCCGCGCGCATCTGCTGGCTCGGGTACGGCGAACGTGACCGGGCAGGTCTGGCCTTTAACGAACTCGTCGCGAACGGCGAGGTTTCGGCGCCCATCGTCATTGGTCGTGATCACCTCGACAGCGGATCGGTGGCCTCGCCCTACCGTGAGACGGAGTCGATGCTCGACGGTTCTGACGCCATTGCGGACTGGCCGCTTCTCAACGCGATGCTCAACACCTCATCGGGGGCGACGTGGGTCTCAATCCATCACGGTGGCGGGGTCGGCATTGGGCGTTCCATCCACGCGGGCCAGGTCTGCGTGGCGGACGGCACGCCGCTCGCCGCACAAAAGCTCGCACGAGTGCTGCGCAACGATCCGGGCATGGGGGTGATCCGTCACGTGGACGCTGGTTATGAGATCGCCGAGGAGACCGCCGCTGAGCGCGGCGTGCGCATACCAATGCGCGAAGGCGGGGCGTGAGCACTCACGTCATCCGTCACATCGGTGAGTTGATCACGAATGATCCGAGCGTGGGCGATGGATCGAACGTTGGTCGGATCAAGGACGCAGCCCTTATCGTTGACGAGGCGCGTGTGCTGTGGAGTGGCTACGACCGCGACGCACCGGCCGCCGATGAGTCCATTGACGTTGAGGGTGCCGCTGTGATCCCGGGGTTTGTGGATTCCCATACGCACGTGATCTTCGCCGGTGAGCGTTCCGACGAGTTCGAGGCCCGCATGGCCGGAGTGGCGTACGACGGCGGAGGTATCGCTCGAACGGTCGCCGCGACGAGATCCACAGACCGTGCAACGCTGCGCGACCAGAGTCTCAAGCGAGTGCACGATCTTGGTGCGGGCGGCGTCACGACATTCGAGGTGAAGTCTGGCTATGAACTGACGCTGAGCGGTGAAGAACGCCTGGTCGAGTTAGCAAGTGAATTGAGCGAGGAGGTGACCTATCTCGGTGCCCACGTCGTACCCGAAGAGTTCCGTGATGACCGTGACGGCTACGTGGCGCTCGTTGCAGGCGCGATGCTCGACGCATGCGCGCCCCGAGCCAGGTGGGCCGACGTGTTCTGTGACCGCGGGGCGTTTGACGTCGACGAGGCCAGAGTCATCCTCGCGAGCGCACGAAAAAAAGGATTGGGACTTCGACTGCACGCGAACCAGCTCGCTGACATCGGTGCCATTTCGCTCGCGATCGAGATGGACTGCGCCAGTGTCGATCACTGCACGCATGTCACCAACGAGGACCTCGAGGCGCTCGGCTCGTCCTCGACGGTGGCGACGCTCTTGCCCGGTGCGGAGTTCTCGACACGATCGCCATATCCATCGGCGCGTCGATTCCTCGACGCGGGAGTGTGCGTGGCGCTCGCCACCGACTGCAATCCCGGGACCTCGTACGTGACGAGCATGGCGTTCGTCATCGCACTCGGTGTTCGAGAGATGGGCATGAGCGTCGATGAGGCGCTGTGGGCGTCGACTCGCGGAGGTGCGACGGCGCTTCGAAGGAGTGACGTCGGTCACCTTGGCGTGGGCGCGCGCGCTGACTTCTGCGTCCTCGACGCGCCTCGGGTGGCGCATTTGGCCTACCGTCCGGGTTCGAGGGTGGTTGCGCGTACGTATCGAGGTGAGCGATGATGCGCGTCAAGATCGAGTGGACGCGAGGTCGGCTCGGCATCGTTGAGGGGTGAATGAGGATGAGAGCTTTTCAGGACTTCTATCCAGAACACCTCGCCCAGTGTTACGGGTGCGGTCGACTCAACGAGCACGGCTATCGGATCAAGACGTTCTGGGACGGTGATGAGTCCCTCACACTCTTCACGCCACAGTCCTTTCACACCGCCGTGCCGGGGATTGTCTATGGTGGCCTGCTTGCGTCGCTCATCGACTGTCACAGCACTGGTACGGCCGCCGCGGCAATGTATCGCGCCGAGCAGCGCGAAATGGATACGCTGCCCGCATTCAGATTCGTCACGGGCTCACTTGAAGTCAAGTACCTAAAGCCGACCACGCTCGGACCTGCGATCGAGATTCGTGGCCAAGTGGACGAAATCCGAGGGCGGAAGGTCACGGTCGTGTCGAGCATTCATGTCGATGGCGAGGTGACGGTGCGTGGTCACGTGGTCGCCATACAGATGCCCGAGAGTTTTGGATGATGACGTCGCCGCGTCTTTGATCCGTCACTTCGTGGGTTAAGTGACGAGACGGCCCATGTGCACTTCGTCGTTCTCGAATCTTCGAACTCCGTAACGACGACTAGTTCACTTCGCTTCACGAACGTGTTTCTGAGTTGGTCGACCTCTAGGTGAGGTGAGAGACGCACTCTCGACGCACTTCACATCCCCAGAGAGAGTGACACCACCGGTGATGGCGCAAGTGACGACGCGACGCTTGCACTGTTCGTGTTGCGACTGCGACCGAGTTGAGGGCCACGCTTTGCTCAGTGAATGGGCATCTGCGATGCGTCGTGTGGGTCGTTGGCGAAATCACCGCAGGTCTTGAGGACTGGGTCGTTTGGAGCCCGTGCGCAATGGATATCTCGAACGCCAACTCTTGCTCAACTGCGGTCTTCATTCACTCCCAGAGTCTTGGGCGATTGCTACTGCGATGAAGCGGGGCAGTTGGAACCCACTTCACCCGAGATTATGAGACGGCGAGTGAAGTCAAGCTCCGCATCCAGTCTGCTGCATGTACTGAGCGGGCGAGTCCTTGTAGAGACTGACAGCGG
Source organism: Acidimicrobiaceae bacterium (assembly GCA_027355725.1). Classification (GTDB taxonomy): domain Bacteria; phylum Actinomycetota; class Acidimicrobiia; order Acidimicrobiales; family RAAP-2; genus RAAP-2. Next base: position 108 of record DAIEHI010000122.1, on the reverse strand, counting down.
ACGGGTTTGATCTGGCGAGGTCGAAGACGAAGCGGCCGTCAACGAAGTACCACCAGTCAGTCAACTGCTGGCCGTCGATTGAATAATGGACGAGCCAGGCGCCACCCG
>DAIEHI010000119.1 GCA_027355725.1 Acidimicrobiaceae bacterium | reverse complement strand
CGGCAGCATTTCCTTGGGCATGGCCTTGGTCTGAGGTAGAAAACGTGTCCCAAGACCTGCCGCGGCAATCACAGCCTTACGAATCACGTTGATCTCCCATTCAGGCCGACGTATGGTGACGCATTCACACTGCGTCGATGCCACGCATTTGGCGCCCTGGCTCTACGTTATGGCGCGTTCGACGCGCCCGCATTGCCCGCGAGTGGAGGACATCGGAAAGGGAGATGAGGGAAAGATCTCATCGTTCAGTGGAAATGACGGGACGGTGGTCGAACCCAGTGATCTTCCCGCCGGTCAAGGACATATCCGTAGCTGCCTCGCGCGGCGAGCGGATATGCGCCCAACTGATGGAAGAAATCACCTGACCCGTGGTGCCCCTCCGAGGCCACGTCGAGTAGTTCAAACGACGTCGCCAATGGGCATCTGCGATTCAAGTTCTGATCACATAGTTGTCCGGGTGAATCTTTCCAATTCGGAGTTCGCTCATCGTCGCGTCGCGCCGCCGCGTCGCGCTTCGATCGAACTCGTCAGTGCGAAAGGCAGAACTCGTTGCCCTCCGGGTCTGCAAGCGTCGTCCACGTATGTGGACCCTGACTCCCCTCGTGCAGAACGGTCGCGCCCGCGGACTTCAGCCGCTCAACGACCTCGGCCACGGAGCCGCTACCCATGCGGACGTCGAGATGGATCCTGTTCTTGGAGACCTTCCTCTCGGGAACTCGCTGAAAATACACCCGAGGCGCACGCTCGACGCCATCGGGATGGACGATCGCTGCCCCTTCTTTCCACACGAGCTCACCGTTGTGCGTCGTTGTGTCGCTCTCTGACGCGTGGCCCTCCTCGATCATCTTGCGGATGAAGCTCGGATCCTGGTGGCTCACCTCCCAGCCGAGCGCGTCGGCCCACCAATCAGCCAATCGGTGCGGATCGCGGCAGTCGATCGTGACCTGGAATGTATAGGGCATGGCCGGATTTTAAGGACTGCGATTCCATCCGTCCACTGATGGGTTCTTGCGACTCAAACCCTGACGTTCATGAACCCTGGGTACCCGCGAACTTGGCGTACTCGCGTGGTGTTGAGTTACCTTCACCGCCTCACGACAGGCCTATCGGATCGATGATGCTTGTTTGTCGACCCTCCGTCGCGGCGTCGATTGCCCCGACGAGCCCGTCGTCACGGCCTTCGGGCCGGTGGTCACTCCACCGACATGGCCTCGTAATAAGGCGTGAGTTCGACCCATCGGTTCCGCCAGGTAGGAGAAGCGTTGGTCGCAGACCAGCCGTCTGGATGCACCGAATCGTCTTGCCTCAGCGAGCGCCCGAGGTCTTCTAGATGCACTTGCCATCCCGCACCGTGGAAGTGGAGCTTGTCGACTGGAAGGCCACGCTCCTCAACAACCAGCCGGGTCTGGGAGCCCTCCTCGGTGAACCACGCCTCAAGTTGAGACTCGTCCTCGGTGCCCGGCTCGGTGGTGAGCAGCAGGTGACGCGGTGCGTCGCAGACCTCGATCCTTGCCGGGCCGCTCCACGTGCTCGTGAAGGTCATTTCGACAATTCCGCCGACCTGCAGGTCGCCCGAGATCTTGGCGAGCCAACGTGCGAGCCGCTCATGCGACGTACAGGCCTCCCACAGGTCGCGGATGTCCGTGTCGTAGAGTTCCTCCACGCGAACTGCTCCGCTCATCTGGTCGATCGCATGCATCGAGCCGATCGTCTTCATCTGATTGCCCTCCTTCCACGCTTGACTTCAGTGTGCAGCGCGTCAAGTCGATTACGCCACAAGACCCGGTACTCTTCTAGCCACTCGTCGACCTCAATCAGTGCTTCCGGCCGCAGTCGGTAGATTCGTCGCTGAGCGTCCTGGCGTACGTCAACGAGTCGGGCCTCTCGGAGAACTCGGAGGTGCCGCGAAACTCCGGGGCGAGCAATCGGCAACGCGTCGGCGAGCTCTCCTGCCGTGGCCTCATGGTCGCGCAAGATCTCGAGCACCGTTCGGCGGTTGGGGTCGGCCAGTGCCTGCATGACAGCATCCACCCTTCCTAATGTAGCGAACTTGATACGTACCTGTTCAGTTACGTTCGAATTGTCGAGTCCGGTAAGCAGCGAAAACCCTGAATGACTCAAGGAGCACGTCGACACAGCGGCTTCTTGCCTGGCGCGGCGTGATGATGGCGACGAGCACTACACGTTCCCCGTCACGCGTCCCGACCACGCCCCGCACGGAACACCGCGCCATCGCGCTCGGAGGTCGTGCGAGCAACATTGCGTTCTCGTCGAACGACGTTCAGAACCGTCGTCTTAAGGTTGGAATGCAATGGCTTCGACGCTGAGTGGACCTTGAGGGACACAATAAGAACCGTCTACCTGCGGCACTTTAAGACGCCGTCGCGACCTATAGCCAACGACTATGTCAAGCCGTGAGCTTGAATCATGGCGATCACTTCGTCTCGGCGGTAGCCCTGCTGTCGGGCAAAATTCAGGAGTTCGTTGACGCGAACTATGACGGCACTTCGCTGCGCAGTTCCTGTGACGTGCACACCACGACCGCGCCTGAACTCTAGTAAGCCCTCATCGCGGAGTATGTGGAGCGCACGGATCACAGTATTCTTATCGACTCCAAGAACGTCAGCGAGATCGATCGCCGGAGGTAGCCGCTCTCCTAGAGCTGCTTCACCCTCCGCGATCGCTCGACGTATTTCAGCCGCCACCTGATCATAAAGAGGTATCGCCTCCGCTCTGTTGACTTCTAGACCTTTCATGATACTGTTGTTTCTAGCACCATTTTCTTCACCGAGCAAGGAGTCCGGGTGATTATTACTCCAGTCGAACATGACGCATCAAATGAAACTCCTAGTCCGAGCGAACTTCTGATCAAAGAGGCCCGGCGGAGGACGCGCCGCCGCCACACGAAAGTCGGCGCCATCATCTTCAGCGCAATCGTCATCGTCGTGGCTCTGGTGGTCATAGGCGTTGACACCATCAATCGAGGCGCGAGCACAGGTCACGACCCTGGCAACACGATCGCCGCTCGTCTGTCATCGGACAACTTTACCGACCTCGCCGGCGCGAACACGATCGCCACTGCGGGAAACCACATCTGGGTGTCAAGCATCCTCACGAACTCAGTCGCGGAGTTCAATTCATCCAATGGTGCGCTGGTGCGCGTGATTAACAAGAAGACTTATCGAATTGACTCGCCCGGACCCATGGTCGTCAACAATGGCGACCTTTGGGTGACGAACGACACCAACCCGTCCGTGACCGAGATCAACGCGAGCACCGGCAAGCTCGTGCGTGTTGTTACAGCGAGACCTGGAGGGTTCGGTTACATCACCGGCATCGCCGCTAGCGGCTCCGACATCTGGATCTCCGGTAGGGCAGGGCACGCTGGCGCCGTGTTCGAAATCAACGCGAACACTGGCGCCCTAGTCAGGGTCATCAAGGCGAAGGCCGACGGCTTCAACATCCCCGACTTCAGCGTCCCCATCGTGTCGGCAGCGAACAGCGCCCACGTCTGGGTCCTGAACTCAAACGGAGGAACAATTACCGAATTGAACGCAAGAACGGGCAGTCTGATTCGCATCCTCAACGCGCGCGCGGGCCGGTCGTCTACTAGGAACTTCTCTGGACCTACATCTCTTGCGGTGAACGGATCGCGTTTATGGGTGACCGACCAGCGCAGTATCAACCACGGTTCGTCCGCAGTGAGTTCCATCGTCGAGTTCAACGTGAACACCGGCGCACTGATTCGCATCGTAAACGCGAAGGCCGACAAGATCGTCCATCCACAAAGCGTCGCTGTAAGCGGCAATCGAGTTTGGGTATTGAGCGTGAACGCAAGTCCGGTGGCTTTGTCCATCACGGAACTCAATGCGAGTAACGGAATGCTCGTGCGCGTCATTAAAGGAAGTAGCGGCAACTTGAACGATCCAGTATCCCTCATCGTGAACGGATCACGCCTGCTGGTTCTCAACATCTACAGCGGGCAGCAGGGTTCCGTTACCGAACTCAACACGAACACCGGCGCACTGCTGCGCGTCATCAAGTAGTCATGCTCTTTGTAGTGCTCGTGTCCGCTCGAAGATTTACGGATTCCTTATCAATACGACTTGTCATGCTGATGTCGCAGTCATATGGTTCGCCATATACGCGTATCACAACTTAGGAGGATTGCAGATGACTTTTTCAAGTTGGGGCTTCGGCTCAGACACAAACGCTACTGGCACCTTTCCGTGCTCGGGAACATACGAAGCCTTTTATATTGGTCGACTTGGC
>DAIEHI010000224.1 GCA_027355725.1 Acidimicrobiaceae bacterium | reverse complement strand
ACGCGGTCGCGGCGCTCGTGGAGCGAGCGACGTCCGCAAGTGAGCTCGAGCGCACCGCGTCCTCTGACGCGGGAGAGGGTCTCGAGAAGCGTGGTGCGTTCACGGGCAGTTACGTGATCAACCCCTTCACCAACGAACCCGTGCCCGTGTACGTGGCCGACTACGTGCTCGGCACCTACGGTACGGGCGCGATCATGGCGGTGCCCGCCGAAGACGAGCGCGACTACGCCTTCGCCGGCGTGTACGGGTTGCCCGTTGTTCGAACCGTTGAGCCGCCCGCGGACTTTGACGGTGGCGCGTTCTCCGGTGACGGCCCACACATCAATTCAGGGTTCATGAACGGTCTCGACACAAAGAGCGCGAAGCAGGCCGCGACGGAGTTCCTCGTCGCCCACGCTCAGGGCGAAGCCAAGGTCAACTTCCGACTTCGCGACTGGTTGGTGTCGCGCCAGCGTTTCTGGGGGTGCCCGATCCCCGTCGTCTACTGCGACGAGCACGGCATCGTCGCGGTGCCCGAGGACCAGTTGCCCGTCGTCGCGCCCGACGACGTCACGATGGATAAGAGCGGTCAGTCGCCGCTCGCCACCCACGAGGGATTTCGCTCGACGACGTGTCCGATCTGTGGGGGACCGGCTCGACGAGAGACCGACACGATGGACACCTTCACCGACTCCTCGTGGTACTTCCTTCGCTACGCCGACCCCTTCACGCCCGACAAGCCCTTCGACCCCGTCGAGGTGGCGAAGTGGATGCCGGTCGATCAGTACATCGGTGGCATCGAGCACGCGATCCTGCACCTGCTCTACGCGCGCTTCTACATGAAGGCGCTGGTCGACGTGGGGTTCGCGCCGGGTCTTCCCCGAGAGCCCTTTCGACGGCTGTTCACCCAGGGCATGATCCGCCTCGACGGCGCCAAGATGTCAAAGTCCAAGGGCAACCTGATCGCACCCGAGAAGTACTACGAGACGGTGGGCGCCGACGGACTTCGACTCTTTCATCTCTTCGTCGGCCCCCCTGCGGACGACGTTGACTGGACGAGCCAGACTGAGGAGCTCATCGAAGGCTGTGGACGATTCCTCGACCGCTTCTATCGACTCTGTGACGAGCACGAGGTGAACTTCCACGACACCTTTGACGACAGCGACCTCGCGGTTCGCCACGCCGTGCACCGGACCGTGCAGCGTGTCACGGACGACTTCGAGCGATGGAGCTACAACACCGCGGTCGCGGCTCTCATGGAACTGTTGAACACGGTGTCCAAGTGGGCGAGAAGTGAGCACGGGGCCGAGAAGAAGACCTTCGACGAGGCGATCGAGACCATGCTCAAGATGCTCGCACCCATGTCACCCCACGTCGCAGCCGAGATATGGGAACAGCGCTATCCGGGTGAGAAGACGGTGCACGAGCAGCGCTGGCCCGTTGCTGACCCGAGCCTCGTCATAGAAGAGACCGTGACCATGGTCGTCCAGATCAACGGCAAGGTCCGCGCCCGACTCGAGGTCTCGCCCTCACTCAGCGAGAGCGAAGCCGAAGCGCTGGCGCTCAGCGCTCCCGAGATCGTCCACGACCTCGCCGGCGCCACGGTGAAGAGGGTCGTCGCTCGTCCGCCGCGTCTGGTCAACATCATCATCTGATGCCTCGTCATCCGTCTTCAACCCAGACGTCGATTCACGTAGAACCGCCCCGCTTCGATCGCCCCGAGGTGGAGATTCGGGCCTCGGCGCGCAGAAAGAAGACCGGCACCGCGCACTGGTCGGGCAGCCGCATCGTCGTGCAGATCCCCGCCCGGCTGCGCGGGCGCGAACGAGCGGTGTTCGTTGACAACCTGGTCGAGCGACTGCTCGCCCAGCGTCCCCAGAACGCGGCGGGTGACGCGTCGCTCGAAGAACGCGCCAATGTGCTCGCCGAGCTCTACAACGACGGCGTGACGCCCGGATCGGTGCGCTGGGTCAACAATCAGAAGTCACGCTGGGCGTCGTGCTCGCCGGCGTCGCGCGAGATCCGGATCTCGAGTCGCCTGCGCCAGTGCCCCGAGTGGGTGATCGACGCCGTCTTGGTGCACGAACTCGCGCACCTTCAAGAGATCGACCACTCTGCCGCGTTCTACGAGATCGCTAACCGCCACCCCCGCCAAGAGGAATGTGGCCACTTCCTCGACGGCTACGCGCTCGGACTCGGGCTGCGCATTGAAGAGGGTGACGTCGACACGAACGCCTAGGTCGCTTCGGCCACGGCGCTGGTCTAGGCGAGGCCGAGCTGGGCCTTGATGTCAGCGGGGATGAAGTTGTTCTCACTCGTGGTCTCTGCTTCGACCACCTCGACGAGCAGCGCCGCCACTTCGCTCGGGTCACGCTGGTCAGTCGTGACGAAGTCACCGATCACGCGAAAGAGGTCCGCTTCTTTAGCATTGAGGGACTGGTCGTTGAACCATTCCCACATTGACTTGGCCATGCGGTCGTTGAAGCCGGTCAGGTAGGGACCAGGGTTGACCAGGGTCACGTCGATGCCGAGGGGTGCGAGCTCTGCGCGCATGGCCTTGCCCATGGCTTCAAGGGCGTATTTGGTCATCGAATAGGGACCGAAACCCGGTGCCGCGATCACGCCCGCGATTGAGGACATGATCACGATCCGCCCGCTCGCGCGCGCGACCATGGCGCGAAGTACCGCCTGGGTGACGTTGAGTGTCCCAAAGACGTTGACCTCGAACAACCGGCGCAGTCGCTCGAGTGGCACGTCGGCGAGGGGTCCGGTCTCGCCGAGTCCCGCGTTGTTGATCAAGACATCGATGTCCCAGTCGTAGACGCGCTGCACGTCGTTGGTCGTGATGTCGAGTCGGTGCACCTCGAGGCCGGGGTGTTCGTCGCGTAGGGCGAGTGCCTGTTCGTCGGTCTCGGTGGTGGCGATGACGTGATGGCCCCGTTCGTGCAGTGCCAGCGCGGTGAGCGCGCCAAAGCCTGAACCGGCGCCGGTGATCATGACGTTCTTCTTCATGAGACGAAGACTATGCGACGATCAGTTGGATTCACCGCGCAAGAAGCGTTCGAGCTCGGCCGCCAGTTCGTCCCCGCTCGGCAAGTCCTCGCCGAGTGAGGTGCCCTCGGTCTCGTCGGCCGCCTCTTCGAGCTCTTCGACCATTGAGGTGTGGTCGGGATTGTTCACGATCAAGTTGTCGACGCGCTGGCGCGCTTCTTCGGCCGAGGCGCGCAGTTGGCTCGCGTCAAGAGTGAGGCCCCCAATGCGAGCGAGACCGTCGATCAGCGCGGCCGCCGCCTGGGGATAGGACATCGACGCCACGTAGTGCGGCACGCGTGCCCAGAGGGTGATGACGTCCATGTCGACCTCGGAGAAACCGAGCTCGAGGGCGGCGCTGATGCCCGCGGGCACCTCGAGCTCCCCAGAGACCGTGCCGACGAGGGGTAGGAGGTGGGCACTCGACTCGGGGGCGGTCGCGATCACGCGAACCGGTCGTGTGTGGGGGGTCGGGGCGGGGAAGGCGCCGAGCCCGACCACCAGGCGCACGTCGAAGCGGCCGGCTGAGTCCGTGACGACGTCAACGAAGTCGCTCCAGTGAAAATCTGGCTCGGGACCGACGAGAAAGAGGATGTCCGCGCCGTCGCCGTCTCGCCCATAGCGCAGTTGGATCTCGGGCCAGGTGAGCTCGGTCGTCACTCCGTCGACGATGCGCGCGACCGGGCGGCGCGCGCGCTGGTCAATGAAGTACTCGGTGTCAAAGGTGGCGAGGATCTCGGTCGAAATGGTGTTGAGCATCGTCGAGATTGCGGTGCTGGCGCCGAGACCGGCGTCGATCCAGCCCTCGAGACAGATCACGAGTACCGGCTCGTTCAACTCAGGGTCGGCGAGGAAGATGATGCGGTCGTAGATTTCATCGTCCATCAGTGTTGCTCCAGAGTCTGCTTCGCCAATTCGACGAGCATTTTGATGTGTTGCGGGTACTCCTGGACGCTGCCCTGGTCACCCGCAGTGGCCCCTGCGCTGTAACGAGCGAACACACCTTGCATGATGCAGGCCAACTTCCAATAACCGAATGCTTGATAGTAGGCGACCTGACTGACATCGAGATCACTGTGACTCGCGTAGGCGGCGAGGACCTGTTCGCGCGTTGAGAATCCGGCGGCGGTCGTGGGCGCCGCACCGAGCAGTGCTTCGCTCGGGTCATCGGGCTCGGCCCAGTAGACGAGGAGCAGCCCGAGGTCCGCCATGGGATCGCCCAGCGTGCAGATCTCCCAGTCGAGGATGGCCTTGACGGCCCCTGCGGCGTCGAGGACCGTGTTGTCGAGTCGGTAGTCGCCGTGCACGACCGATACGCGCTGCTGGCGCGGAATCGAAGCCGCTAACTGATCGCCCACCGCTTCGACGACGCCGCCGTAGTCAACACCCTCGACGCTCATCTGGTCGTACTGGGTTCGCCAACGACGAAGTTGGCGCTCGATATAGCCGTCGTGACGCGCGAGGTCGCTGAGACCGGCCCTTTCGACGTTGACGTCGTGCAGTTGGGCGAGGGTCGCGGCGAGATTGTCGCCAATGATGCGCCGCTCGCTCTCTTTAAAGACACTCTCCGCGTCGCTTCGAGTCCTCAGGATCGCGCCCTCGACGAACTCCATGACGTAAAAGGGGGAATCGTTCACTGACTCGTCAGTGCAGAGCCCGAGGGGCCGTGCGACCGGGACGTGCAGCGGGTGCAGCGCTGAGATGATCGTGTGTTCGCGCACCATGTCGTGCGCGGTCGGCAGGACGTGGCTGACCGGGGGGCGCCTCAGTGCAAACGTGCGCGCGTTGGCGTCGCTCACGCGGTAGGTGAGATTCGAGCGACCGCCCGCGATGAGTTCGAACTCGAGTGGCGCGGTCGCGCCGACGTGCTCGCACATCCACTGCGACACGTTGTTGAGGTTGATCCCAATCGCCGCATTCTCCATACCCGCGAAGGCTAACAGCGGCGAGGGCCCCCTTCTTCTCACGGGGCCACCGTTAGGCTGGCCAGCGTGAGTGATGCAATCCTTGGCGTTTCGTGCGCCCAGTCGACACCGAACGGGCCTCGTGGCGCCGGGCGTGAACTTCGAGGTCACGCACAGTGAACGTCGTTCGCCTACCCGCGCTCACTCTCACCATGGGTGACCAGTCCTTCGACGTGGCCACGCGTGCGCTCGTGATGGGGATCCTCAATCGCACCAAGGATTCCTTCTTCGCGCCCGCTGCGACATTCGCCTGGGATGACTTCTTTCGCCGCGCCGAGCAACTGGTCGAAGACGGTGCTGACCTGTTGGACGTCGGCGGGGTGAAGGCTGGGCCCGGTGAAGAGGTCACTGAACAAGAAGAGCTCGAGCGGGTGGTGCCGGCGATCGCCGAGTTGCGGCGGCGTTTCGATCTGCCGCTCAGCATCGACACGTGGCGAGCGTCGGTCGCACAGGCCTGCTTCGAAGAGGGCGCGAGCGTGGGCAACGACATCAGCGGATTCGCTGATCCGGACTATCTGCTCGTGGCGGCCAAGGCCAAAGCGACGGTCGTCGCGACGCATATTCGCCTTCGACCTCGCGTCGCCGACCCCGATCCTCACTACGACGACGTCACGGCCACGGTGAAGGACTTTCTCGTGCAACGAAGGCAGTGGGCGCTCGATGCCGGCATCAGCGCCGATCGGATCGTGCTCGATGCGGGACTCGACCTTGGAAAGACGGCGGCTCAGTCCTTGCAACTCCTGCGCGACTCAGACGCATTGGCCGCCCTCGGATCGCCCCTGCTGCTCTCAGCGTCGAACAAGACCTTTCTCGGGGTCATGTTCAAGAGTGAGGTGGGCGAGCGTCGCGTGGCGTCACTTGACGCGGCCGCGATTGGTATCGCGTCGGGGTGTCGGATCGTTCGCGTGCACGACGTCGCTGGATCGGTGCGGGTACGTGACGTGATCGAGCGTCTGTTGGAGGTGCGCTGATGGAGAGTTCACTCGTCGTGGTCGGCAGTGACGCGACGATGGTGAGTGACGCGCTTCGAACGGCGATTGCGGGCGCACTCGGCGAGCGAGATCCATCGATTGCACTCCAGGACTTCACGGTGAAGGACGTGGCCAGCACGAGTGGCGAGTCGGTGGTGTCTCGGATACTCGAGGCGCTCAACACACCCGCGTTCTTGGTGGACCGACGCGTGGTGGTCGTTCGCGACGCGCAGTTGATGGTCGCCGACGAAGTCGCGACGCTGCTCGGATGGATGGCGGATCCAGCACCGGCGACGGTGTTGATCGTGGGCGTCGTGGGCGCGAAGAGCAACAAGCTGGTGAAGGCCGCCGCCTCGGTGATCGACGTGAACGTCGGCTCGAGGTCCCAGGACCGAATTGCCTTTGTGGTCTCAAAGATGGCCGAGCGACGCGTCACGGTCGATCGAACGACGGCCCAAAGGATCGCCGAGATCGTGGGCGACGATGTTGCACGCGTGGACTCACTCGCGCGCACCTTGCAGTCCATCTACGGTTCGGCGCCACTCACGTTCGATCACGTCGAGGCGTACCTGGGCGATGCGGGTGACGTACCCGAGTGGGACCTCACCGACGCGATCGACGCCGGAGACGCGACTGGGGCCATCAAGGTCGCTCGTCGCATGCTTGACTCGAAGGGCCGCGCGGCATTACAGATCGTCAACATGCTCCAGCGTCACTACCTGCGCATGGTGCGCCTCGAGGGCAGTGGCGTCGCGGGTGATGATGAGGCGGCGGCGCTGCTCGGTATCAACCGCTTTCCCGCCGGTAAGGCGCTTCGTGGTGCGCAGCGACTCGGCGCGCAACGTCTCGCGGCCTCGGTGCACATGATCAGCACCGCCGACGTTGACTTGAAGGGCGGCGTCAGTTACGGCGGCAAGGATCTCGACACCGATCTTGACGTCACTGAACTCACGGTGATCGAGGTGCTCGTCGCGCGCCTTTCGAAGTTGAGCCAGAGCGCGCGCCGTCGATAATCACGTCCGTCTTCAATTCGCATGATTACGGTTTCGTGAACTTATCGAATCCTTACTCGGGCTTGAACGAGGTCATGGCAAGTTGGAGTTTGATTGTTCAGCCGCCCGGCGTGAGTGGACTCTGAGTCCAACCGCCGGGTGAGTTCAAAGTCAGTCGAAGTTCGTAGGGAGCATTGTCGTGAGAATACTGAGAGGTCGCGCTCCGCGCGCTGCACGAGTAGTCGGAGCCGGGGCGGTGGCACTCTTTGTCGCGTCGAGCTTGTTCATGGGTGTGACCTCGGCGTCGGCCGTGGGAACCTCGAAACCCCGACCGGTGGCTGACCCGACATTCCTCCTCGCGGTCGGCGCATCGGTGTCGGTCGGGGTGCAGCCGACGCTGCACCACGTGCACGGATTCCCCACTCGAAAGGGATACACGAACGATCTGATCACCATGCAGGCGGCCAAGGGCACGCGACTGCAACTGGTCCAAACGGGATGCCCCGGCGACAGCACCGGTCAGGTCCTCTACGGCGGCGACCATTGCTACGCGCCGGGTGATTCGCAGTTACTGCGTGACGTTGCGTTCCTTCGCGCCCACCAGAACCAGGAAGGCATCGTCACGATCGACCTCGGGTTCAATGACTTTCACGGCTGCCTCTTCCACCAGAACGTCGACATGACCTGTGTCACCCAGCGCATGGACCTCCTCAGCGTCCAGTTACCCCAGATCATCACCGCACTGAAGGCCGCCGCCGGTCCCCAGGTGAAGTTCATCGGCATCAACCACTACAACCCCTACATCGCGGCCGCGGTGCACGACCCGACCCTACAGCCCTTCGCCGACGCGAGCGTGGCGGCGATCAACCTCTTGAATGAGACACTGGCGACGGTCTACGCGAAGAGTGCGATCCCTGTTGCGGACGTGGCCGGTCTCTTTCACACGTACGACACGACCCCGGTCAGCGTCCCAGGTCTCGGCACGGTACCTCAGAACGTGGCGCAGGTCTGTGCTCTGACCTGGATGTGCCAGGCACCCCCGTACGGGCCGAACCTGCACCCGAATGACCTCGGGTATCAGGTCATCGCGAACGCCATCGCGTCAGTACTGCCGGCCTAGGCGCTCAATGGGCGAGTGCCCGCGTTAGTGACCCTTGAGGGGCTCGCCGAACAGTGGCGCGAGCAGACACACGTTGGCGAGACCGGCGATGAGGGGCACGAGGCCGACGACCGACAGGGTCACCCAGCCGCCTCCGGCGACGAGGCCAATCACGATGAGTGCGACACCGGCCACGACACGAAGTGATCGACCGGTCGCTGATGACATGAACTGTGCAAACTTCATTGTTGCTCCTTACCCTTTGACCACGCTCGAGGCGGGCCCTACAAGGAAGGTACACCCCCAGGGGTATACGAGTCCTAAGGCCTTAGGTCACTTCAACAACAACCCACGGGTTGCGTTGGTGCGTCGAGGGACACGAAGAATTGCAGAAGAGTGAGAATCCCATGTGGCGCGCAGCGCCAGGAGGAGAACTAGGCGTTCTCGCGCAGGGTGGCGATGCGTCGCATCAAGCCGCTCTTCTTGTTCGCGGCCTGGTTCTTGTGGATGACGCCCTTGGACGCGGCCTTGTCGATGCGCTTGATCGCGGCGCGAAGGGCGGTCTCTTCGTTCTCGGTACCAACCGCGGCGATGGCGGTCTTGGTGCGGGTGCGCAGCTCGGACTTCACGGCCTTGTTGCGCTCGCGGTCGACGATGTTCTGCTTGTTACGCTTGATCTGGCTCTTGATGTTTGCCACGAAAAACCTCGTTATCAGTGCGCCGAAACGGTCCGGCGGGCTTGATAAGGCTAGCAGAGGCGCCCACTCTCGCACTACTTCGCTACGCAGCGTGCCGTGACGGGTAGCCTTTCTTCATCGTGGCCACTCCCTCTTCGACCGTAGATTCCAGCAAAATCCGTAATTTTTCGATCATTTCGCACGTCGATCACGGAAAATCCACGCTGTCTGACCGCATCCTCGAGATCACGGGCGCGGTCGACCCTCGACTCATGCGCGCCCAGTACCTCGACTCCATGGACATCGAGCGCGAGCGCGGCATCACCATCAAGGCCCAGAACGTGCGCGTCAACTACGCCGGGCACATCCTCCAGTTGATCGACACACCCGGTCACGTGGACTTTGGCTACGAGGTGTCGAGGTCGCTCGCGGCCTGTGAGGGGGCGGTGCTGCTCGTCGACGCGAGCCAGGGCATCCAGGCCCAGACCCTCGCCAATTGTTACCAGGCCCTCGAGAACAATCTCGAGATCGTGGCGGTGCTCAACAAGATCGACCTGCCTGCGGCCGACCCCGAGCGGTGCAAAGAAGAGCTCGACCGGGTGCTCGGCCTGCCGACCGATCAGATCCTGTCGATCTCGGCCAAGACCGGCGAGGGCGTGCCCGAACTGCTCCAGGCGGTCATTGACCGCATTCCTGCGCCCGGGGGCGACCCCGACGCCGCACTGCGCGCGCTCATCTTCGACTCGTACTACGACCAGTACCGCGGGGTCATCAGTTCTATCCGCATCATCGACGGCACGCTTCGCGACAACGTGAAGATACGCATGATGCAAGCGGGCGAGAACCACGAGATCGAAGAGATCGGCGTGCGCACGCCCGAGATGATCAGCGTGTCCCAACTCGGACCCGGTGAGGTCGGGTTCATCGTCGCGGGCATCAAGGACGTGGCGGGCGCTCGATCGGGTGAGACCATCACCGAGGCCCAGCGCCCCGCCAGTGCGGCCCTTGACGGGTACCGCGACCCCAAGCCCATGGTGTTCTGTGGCATCTATCCCATTGACGGTGACGACCTGCCCGACCTGCGCGATTCACTCGACAAGTTGAAACTGAACGACGCGTCGATCACCTACGAACCCGAATCGTCGCACGCGCTCGGTTTCGGGTTTCGCTGCGGGTTTCTCGGTCTCTTGCACATGGAGATCGTTCGCGAGCGTCTCGAGCGTGAGTTCAATCTGTCCCTCATCGCCACCGCGCCCTCGGTTGTCTACCGCGCGTTTCTCACCGACGGCAGCGAGGTGAAGATCGACAACCCGACCGACCTGCCGGACCCGAGTCGACTCGATCACATTGATGAGCCGATGCTGCACATCTCGATCCTGACGCCCTCTGAGTACCTGGGGACAGTGATGGACCTCTGCCAGTCGAGGCGCGCCGAGATGATCAAGATGGACTACCTCTCGACCGAGCGGGTGGAACTGCGCTACACGATCCCACTGGCCGAGGTCGTCATTGACTTCTTTGACGCGTTGAAGAGCCGCACCAAGGGTTACGCGAGTCTCGATTACGAGCAGAGCGGCTACATCACCTCGAACCTCGTGCGGGTGGACCTGCTCATCAACCACGAGCCCGTCGACGCGTTCTCGACCATCGTGCACCGCTCGAACGCTGATTACTACGGAAGAAAAATGGCCGAACGGTTGAAGGAGCTCATCCCTCGCCAGATGTTCGACGTCCCCATCCAAGCCGCCGTCGGCGGTCGGGTGATCGCGCGCGAGACCGTCAAGGCTCGTCGAAAGGACGTGCTCGCCAAGTGCTACGGCGGCGACATCACACGAAAGCGCAAACTCCTCGAGAAGCAAAAAGAGGGCAAGAAACGCATGAAGAACCTCGGTCGCGTCGAAGTGCCCCAGGAGGCGTTCGTCGCGGCGCTCAAACTCGAGGACTGATTAGTAGCCGGTCACCGCGTCGATGCATTCGCGAATGAGGTCCGCGTGCCCACAGTGTCTCGCGTATTCCTCGATCATGTGTAACTGGATCCAGCGAAGATCGACCTGCTTACCGTGACGCAGCGCTGGAGCGATCTCGCTCGGGTCGTGACCACGCACGATGCCGCGAGCCTCGTCGCAGGCAGCGTCGAAGCGGCGGACCACTTCGCTCAGTTCCGTGTCGCCCAGGTTGTTGAAATCGCCGTCGCGGTCAACGCTCTTGTAGAAGAGTTCGACGTCGCGGCCCGCGAAGATGACCTGATACCAGTACTGCTCGACCGTGGTCATGTGGCGAAGGATCCCGAGCAGGGTCATCGTTGAAGGCGGCACCGATGCGTCGCTCAGTTGTTCGACGCTGAGCCCAGCGCATTTCATCAAGAGTGTCGAGCGGTAGAAATCAATCCACGCAGTCAGTTGATCGGACTCGGGACCCTTGAGGGCCAGTTCGCCCCGTTCGGGCATAGGAATGTTCATCCGGCCACACTATTGAATGCTTGCGGGTGACGTCGTTCACCTCTTCGCTTCGCTGAGGGCCATCCAGCGTCCGTGGGCGTGCGCCCAGCCCCACGATGATGCGCCTTCACCCGCGAGTGCGACCACGACCTGGGACCCACCGCTACGCGGTGAAGCGAGTGCGTCGGGTGGGGGAGCGAGCGCGCGCACGTAGTCGGGGTGTTCGAGGTAGACCCAGATCGCGCCACGCTCGACGCGCTCGAGCATGCACGCACGCCAGCGCGCCTGATCTTCTGGAGAGAAGTACGCGGCCACCCACGAATGAAAGACCACCGGTGTGGCGTCACTCGAACACGAGTCGAGTGCTGTGTCGATGAACTCGAGGGCCGTGCCCGCGAGGCGGGTGGCCGATGGCCAGGTCGGAATCCGTGTGACGAGTGCGTGCAGTCGCGCGATGCGCTCGGGCGCCTCGGGCCACAGGCACGCCTCGAGCCAACGTACATCGTTGAAGTCGCTCGGATCGAGCGGATTGGGGTCGATGCCGATGCGCTGGTGGATGTTCGCCATCGCTCCCTCGCTACCGAGCGGGTTCAAGTACTCAACGTTGATGGCGAGGGGGTCGTCTTCGTTCTCGTTGATCGGGTAGTACTCGGGGTAGAGGTTGAAGCCCATGGAGGTGCCGATGTCGATGAGATGGACGTCGTCCACCCCTCGAGCCTGCAGTGCTCGAAGCACCCCCACGAGCACCGCGCTTCGCCCGGGCTCGTTGGTCTGGGTTGAGCGCGACAACTGATCACGCACCAGTTGGGGCGCACGCTCGAGGCGGTTTCGCACTTCTCTCGCAAAGTCGTCGGGCGGTGTGTCCATGATGTTGGCGTAGAGGGGCGCGAGCACCGAGTCGCCTTCGAGGGCGGCGTAGTGCAGTGCGGCGAGGACCAGCATCGGGTTTCGCTGCTCGGCTGGGGCCTCGCCGAGTAGTTGACGGGCCGTCTCAGAGGTGGCGAGTGTGTCGATGAGGGCTGCGTAGCGCGGGTGGGTGACCCGGTCTTCGCGCGAGATCGAGCGGCGATAGGCGCTTTCTGCGTCAAAGGGTCGTTCGGACACGGCTTCACCTTAAAGGCGTGGGGTCCATAACTCGTTGGCACTCGGTAGAATTGAGTGCCAATAGGAGGACCATGGCTCGACGCGACGCGAAGACCAAACCAACATCGCGCCCACTCGACGCGCGCAAGGCAACCATCCTCGAAGCGGTGGTGACCGAGCACATCGACACCGCCCAACCGGTCGGGTCATCCTCGGTCGCCCACAACGCCGACGTGGCGGTGTCGCCCGCGACGGTGCGCTCTGAGATGGTGACCCTCGAGCGCGAGGGCTACCTCGCCCAACCCCACACCTCCGCGGGTCGCGTGCCTACCGACAAGGGGTACCGCTACTTCGTTGACCACCTCAGTTCGGGCGTCTTGACGTCGGCCCAACAACACCAGGTGAAGGACTTCTTTGCGAGCGTGCGCGGTGAGGTCGAGGACGTGCTCGAACAGACCTCGACGCTGCTCAGCCAGCTGACGAGCTACACCGCGGTCGTCGTGGGCGCAAGCCACACCCACGCGACCATCCTCAGCGTGCAACTGGTGAGCCTCGACGCTCGTCACCAATTGCTCGTCACAGTCTTCTCTGACGGCTCGGTCGCCAAGCACAGCGTCGTGACCTCATTTGACGCGGGCTCACTCGACGTCAGTGAGGCGTCGCGCCAATTGAACGCGCTGCTCATCGGCACCACGCTCGAGCACCGGGTGCAGGTCCCTTCTCGCCAGGACCACGTTGCGATGTTGGTGCGAGAATCGGTGAGCGTCCTGCACGCCGAACGACCCGTCACCGACGGCGAGCAGGTCTTCATCGGAGGCTCTTCGAAAGTCGCCGAGGTCTTTGACGGCGTCGAGACCGTTCGAAAGGTCTTGAGCATCCTCGAACAAGAGCTCCTCGTCGTCTCACTCGTCCAGGACATCTTGGACCAGGGGCTCTCGGTGGCGATTGGATCCGAACACGGCTACGAACCGTTGCTGTCGTGTGCGGTGATCGTGGCACCGGTCACCGTCGACGGCGCGCCGGCCGGCGCGGTTGGTCTGCTCGGTCCCACGCGTATGAAGTACCGTGAAGCCCTCGCCGCAGCGGGCGTGGTCTCACAACATCTAGCCCGCCACTTCGGCGGAGAGGAAGAAAGTGTCTAATCCAGATCTCTACGAGGTACTCGAGGTCGATCGCAACGTCTCGCCCGAGGAACTGAAGAAGTCGTATCGACGGCTGGCGCGCCAGTATCACCCCGACGCGAATCCGGGAGACGCGAGCGCCGAGGCGCATTTCAAAGAGGTGTCCCAGGCGTACGAGATCCTCTCGGACCCCGAACGACGAGCGAACTACGACCGCTTCGGTTCTGACGTCGGCGCGGGGGGCAACCCCTTTGGCGCGGGCTCGGTCCAGGACATCTTCGACATGTTCTTTGGTGGCATGGGTGGACGCTCGCCGCAGCGCCGCGGCCCCCAGCCCGGGCCCGACGCCGAGGTGTCTGTCGACATCACCCTCGACGATGCGGCTTTCGGTGCCACCCACGAGATCACCGTCACGTTGCCCCAGCGCTGTGCGACCTGCGACGGATCGGGGTGCGCAACGGGCACCTCTCCGGTGACGTGTGTCGAGTGTGCGGGACTGGGCGAGGTGCGTCGGGTTCGAAACTCGATCCTTGGTCAGATGGTCACCTCAGTGCCCTGTTCTCGCTGTGGCGGGATGGGCACGCGCATCGAGACGCCCTGTGAGACGTGTCGGGGCGAGGGCCGCACCAACGAGACCGCGAACCTGACCATTCAGATCCCCGCGGGCGTCGAGGACGGCTCGACGATGCGTATTGCTGACCGCGGTCCCGCGGGCGTGCGAGGCGGTCCCAACGGTCGACTCTTCGTGCACCTTCGCGTCACCCACGACGATCGTTTCGAGCGCCACGGCGACGACCTGCACCACGAGGCGCACATCGCCTTCACCCAGGCGGTGCTCGGCGCAGAGATCGAAGTGCCCACCCTTCGAGGGACGGCGGTCGTTGAAGTGGACCCGGGCAGCGCGAGCGGTACCGTCCACCGCATCCGCCACGAGGGCATCGAGCACCTTCACGGGCGAGGTCGAGGTGACCTGTTCGTGCACCTGATCGTGGACGTGCCCAGTGAACTCGACGACACGTCGCGCGATCTGCTTCGACAACTGGCCGAGCATCGCGGTGAAGCGGTCAAAGAGCACGGCGGGGGACTCTTCTCACGTCGTAGGAGCTCTAAGAAGTGAGTCTGTTCGAATGGGAGCGTCGGGTGGCGGCGCTCGCCCAGTTCAACGTCGAAGACCCTGAGCGCCCCACGCTCACTCGAGACGACGAGCACCACTTGCGATCGGTGCTTCGTGCGCGAAGCGGCGAAGAGGTGGTCGTCACCAACGGACGCGGCGCCTGGGCACTGTGCAGCGTTTCAGAGTCCGGATTGACGCGCGTGAGCGAGGTGCACGTGGACGCAGCGTCGCCTGAGACCACCTTGTATGTGGTGCCGCTCAAGGGCGACAAGAGCGAGTGGGTCGTCGCCAAGGCGACCGAACTCGGGGTGACTCGGATCGTGCCGCTCGTGAGTGAGCGTATCGTCGTCAAATTCAAGGGTGAGGTGCGCGACAAGGTGCTCGCTCGTTGGCGGCGCATTGCCCGAGAGGCGAGCGGCCAGTGTCGAAGGACTTACGAGACCCAGATCGGTGAACCAGTGCACGTACGTGACGTACCCGCGGGTGTCGCCGTTGCGGACTTTGACGGCGACGGGGACTGGAACGGAGTACGCGCCGTCGCGATCGGGCCCGAAGGTGGATGGGCCCCGGGTGAGTGGGACGAGCCTCGTCGCCGCCTTAGTCTTGGACCGAGCGTGTTGCGTGGCGAGACCGCAGGTGTCGTTGCCGCCTCTCTCCTGGCTTTTGGGGCTGGTGGATGGGGATTTACCCTCCAGGGGTCGCGCGATGAGTAATGATGAGAGCACTACATGAGTGATTGCCTATTCTGCAAAATTGTCGCCGGGGAGATCCCCTCCCAGATGGTCGCCCAGAGCGAGCGGGCCTACGCGTTTCGAGACATCGAACCTCAAGCTCCCGTGCACGTGCTAGTCGTACCCAAGGAGCACATCACGAGCGCGGACCACATCGCCGACACCCACGGGGGGATCGTTGATGACCTGGTGCTGCTCGCCCAGCGCGTGGCTGAGCTCGAGGGCGTGCGCGAGAGCGGGTACCGACTCGTGATGAACGTGGGGGTCGATGCGCAGATGACCGTTGCGCACCTGCACCTGCACGTCCTTGGCGGACGACTGATGGAGTGGCCCCCCGGATGACTTTTGATGCCTCGGCCCCAGAGGCCCTGACGGCGACCACCTACGTTCCCAACACTCATCTCATGGCCGGACTCCTCGGTCCGCGCGATGAGCACTTGCGCGTGGTGGAGCGTGCGTTCCCCGACTCGAAGATCCGCGTCCAGGGTAACCAGATCTCGGTCGCCGGCCCCGACGCGGCCAAGGTGCTTCGCCTCTTCGACGAGCTCGTCTTGATCCTTGAGAGCGGCCAGGCACTCGACCCGGTCAAGATCACCCGGACCATCGACATGGTCGCTGATGACCTTCGACCAAGCGAAGTGCTGAAGCACGAAGTCGCTCGCGGCGCGAAGGGTAAGCCCATCCGCCCCTCGACTGCCGGACAAAAGCGCTACACCGACGCGATCGATTCCTCGCTCATCACCTTTGGCATCGGGCCCGCCGGTACGGGCAAGAGCTATCTCGCGGTCGCCGCCGCGGTCCAGGCGCTGCATCGTCGCCAGGTCCAGCGCATCGTGCTCACCCGACCCGCGGTCGAGGCGGGCGAGCACCTCGGGTTCTTGCCCGGTGACCTCATGGCCAAGGTCGACCCGTACCTGCGCCCGCTCTACGACGCGCTCTATGACATGGTCGGCCCCGAAGGGGCCCAGCGCCTCATCGCGAACGGCACCATTGAAGTGGCGCCGCTCGCGTTCATGCGCGGACGCACCTTGAACGACTCGTTCATCATCCTTGACGAGGCCCAGAACACAACGCCCGAACAGATGAAGATGTTCCTCACGCGCATTGGCTTCAACTCAAAGGCCGTCATCACGGGTGACGTGACCCAGATCGACCTCAACGGAAAGCACAGCGGGCTCGTCAACGTCGAAAAGATCCTGTGGAACGTCGAAGGCATCAGTTTCGTGCACCTCACCGCGAAGGACGTGGTGCGCCACCGCATCGTCGCCGACATCGTCGACGCCTACGAGCGCAGTCAGTCATGAGTATCGACATCTACGCCGCAGACGAGCAGCGCGACCAGCCCGTCGACCTTGACCGCTGGTCAAAGCTTGCGACGAGCGCACTGAGTGACGAGGGAATCCGAGGGCTCGCTGAGGTATCGCTGATCTTTTGTGACGAGGCGACGATCGCCGAGCTGAACGTACAGTTCATGGGTAAGGACGGCCCGACCGACGTCTTGAGTTTTCCAATCGACGGGGAACCCGAACCCACGGGCCGCGTGCCCGATGCGGGTGGCACGGGCCCGGGTGAACCCCCGGCGTCAGAGATCCCCCAGTTGATTGGTGACATCGTCATCTGTCCCTCGGTCGCTGCACGTAACGCCGTTGATCACGAGTGCACCTACGAAGACGAGATCGCGCTGCTCGTCGTGCACGGCGTCCTGCACCTGCTCGGGTGGGACCACATGGTCGACGAAGAAGCCGAGCGAATGGAAGCTCGCGAGCGCGAATTACTGAAGCGCCACTACCAAGTGAGTGGGTCGTGATCGCGGCGGCGTGGACGTCGGGCGAGACATACATTTCACTTGGCGTCCTCGTGCTGCTGGTCCTCTCGGGATTCTTCGCGCTCGCCGAGACCTCACTTGTTCGCATGAGCAAATCTCGCTCCCGCTCGCTCAAAGAGCAGGGTCGACGCGGTGCGTCAGCGCTCGTGAAGCTCGCTGACGCGCCCGAGAAGTTCCTCAACCCGCTGCTGCTCTTGGTGCTGATGTGTCAGTTGATCTCAGCGACGATGGTCGGTGTGCTCGCTGAGCGACTCTTCGGTGCGGCCGGGGTCATCATCGCCACCATCAGTGAGGTCGTGGTGATCTTTGTCATCTTTGAGGCCATCCCGAAGAATCTGGCGGTTCAGCACCCCGACAGTGCCGCGCTCGTGGCCGCGCCCGTGGTCAGTTCGCTCCTTCGCTTCTGGCCCATCAAATGGATCTCGGCGCTGCTGCTCGCCATTGCGCACGGGGTCATGCGCCTTTTTGGACCCACGGACCAGGCGCATCGGGTCACCGAGTCCGAGATCCTGGCCATGGCTGACGTCGCGCACGAGGACGCGGCGATCGCCTCTGACGAGCGCAACTTCATCCATTCGGTGATCGAGTTCGGCGACACGATTGTTCGAGAGGTCATGGTGCCGCGCATCGACATGGTCGACATCTCGCACTCGGCGAGTGTGCGTGAAGCCCTCAATCTCGCAATCGCCACGGGACGCTCGAGGATTCCGGTGTTGGGCGAGAGCGTTGACGACATCGTCGGGATCGTGAACTTGCGCCACCTGGCGAGCCTGTTCGCCGACGGTCACGGCGACGAGTTGATTGAAGACCACATGGGTGAGCCGCGTTTCGTGCCCGAGACGAAGAAGGTGGCATCACTCCTCAGTGAGATCCGCCAGGGCAAGAGCCACCTTTTTGTCGTCGTCGACGAGTACGGCGGCACGGCGGGGCTCGTCACGCTCGAAGACATCCTCGAAGAGCTCGTGGGTGAGATCACCGACGAGTCAGACCCCTCGATCGATGACGTGGACCAGACCATCGAGGCCGGCATCACGCTGAGCGGTCGGCTCAACATCGACGACGTCAACCTCGAATACGGTCTCTCGCTCCCCAAACTCGGCTGGGACACCGTGGGTGGGCTCGTGCTCGACCTCGCCGGTGGAGTACCCGAAGAGGGTGACGTGTTCGCAACGGAAGGCTATGAAGTGACGGTGACCAGAATGGACGGACGAAGGATCGAAGAGGTTCGCATCGAACCCGTGGGGAGCCTCTCGTGACCAAGTCGGGATTCGCTGCGATCATTGGACGACCGAACGTCGGTAAGTCAACGCTGCTCAACCAGGTGGTCGGCACCAAGGTGTCGATCACCGCGGCCAGTCCGAACACGACCCGTCAAGCCATCCGCGGCATCCTCACCGAGGGCGACGTGCAGATCATCTTCGTCGACACCCCCGGGATCCACCGGCCCAAGACGAGTCTCGGAGGTCGTTTGAACGACGCCGCGCGCGCCGCGGCCGATGGGGTCGACGTCATCGTGGCGGTGGTGGAGGCTGGCGCCGCCATTGGACCCGGTGACCGCAACGTCATCGCCACCCTGCTCGAGAACGCGCGACACCCGAACGGCCCACGACCCGTGCTCGTGGTGAACAAGATGGACCGCACGTCGCGCGATGGCGTCGCGGCCCAATTGATGGCCGCACACGAAGCGGTGAACGAGATCGGCGAAGAGCTGGGACTCGAGAGTGCCGTGTCGCGCGTCGAGTACTTTCCCGTCTCGGCCAAGACCGGTGAGGGGACTGAGGCTCTCATTGCCCACGTGCGCGAAGCCATGCCCGAATCGCCGTTCCTGTTCTCAGAAGACGAGGTCTCCGACGTCCCCGAGGCAATGTGGGTGGCTGAACTCGTGCGCGAGCAACTGGTTCGAAAGACCAAGCAGGAACTTCCTCATTCGATCCACTGTCGCGTCACCGAATTCGAATGGCCCCACATCCTCGTCGAGATCCTCGTCGAACGTGAGAGTCAAAAGGGGATGGTCATTGGCAAAGGCGGCCAGTTGCTAAAGGACGTGGGCATCGCCGCACGCCGCCAACTCCCCGAAGGGTGCTTTCTCGAGCTCAAGGTCTCTGTCGAGCCGGGCTGGCAGAAACGCGACGACATCCTGGACCGATTGGGCTACTGAGTCACGGCACCGCTTCGAAAGCGTCGAGCACCTCGGGGCTCGCAGTGGGTTTGGTGCGAAGCGTGATGACGGCGAGGGCGAGAAATGTCACGACCGCTACGACCCCGAGCGCGGGAATCGGTACGCCCACGTACTTAAGACCGCTCAGCAACGTCACGCCCGCAATGAAGGGGCGAACACTGCGACTGACCTCTCGCGCCGAGAGCAGGGCGCCGATCACGACCGCGGGGACGCTGCCGAGGATGATCGACGCGGTGAGTGAGAACTGGACGTGGCCGAAGACGAACGTGCCGAGGGTGGCGGCCAGGGTGAGTGGAATCGACTGGGCGAGGTCGGTGCCGACGAGTTGGTCACTTCGAAGCGTCGGGTAGACGAGGGTCAAGAGCACCAGGATCAGCGACCCCGCGCCGACCGAGGTGAGTCCGACCATGAACCCCCCACCGAGCCCGATTGCGAGGATTGCGACGCGACGCAGTTTGAAAGGTGAGGTGGTGTTCGAGGCGCGCTGGGGGATGAGGGAGCGAACGATCATGGCGCCCGCTCCAAGGATGAGGGCCGCTCCGAGGATCATCTGCAGGCGCCGTTCGCCACTTGGACTATTGCCCCCAAGGTGCATCACCCACGTGCCAAGGAACGCCGCCGGCACCGAACCGAGGCAGAGGAACTTGACGATGTCGCCTTGCACCGTGCCGCGACGCCAGTGGATCGCGACGCCGAGGGGTTTCATGAAGAACGCGGCGATCAGATCTGACGAGATCGCCGCCGACGGCGCGACGCCGAAGAGTAGGACCAACATCGGGGTCATGAGCGCCCCGCCCCCCATGCCCGTCAGCCCCACGAGAAAGCCCACGAGGGAACTCGCGAGAACGAGCAGGGGGTCAATATGCACGGTTCATCTCTCTAACTAGTTTTTCTAGTGAAATACTAGTGAATTATCTGAACCGGGGCAAGGACCGTGGTCAGGGCGCTACTGGCGAAGCTCCTTCAAGAACGCGTGGACCTGGGATTTGTCACGCGTTCGTTTCATCGGCGGCAGTCGCTTGAACAATGCGGACTTGTACGACGCCTCGGCGAGACGGGTATCGAGTACCGCCACGACCCCTCGGTCGGTGCTCGAGCGGATCAGGCGCCCAACGCCCTGGGCGAGCAACATGGCCGCACGTGGGAGGTCCACTTCGTAGAAGGGCTTGTCCGAGCGGCTGCGTCGCGCCTCGGCGAGTGGATCGTTGGGTACCGCGAAGGGGAGCCGGTCAATGGTGACCAGACTGAGCGAATGACCAGGCACGTCGATGCCCTGCCAGAAGCTCGTCACCGCAAAGAGACTCGCCTCGGGGTCGTCTCTGAACTCGCTGATGATGCGCTGGCGAGAAAAGGTGCCCTGGACGAGCACTGGGGTCTCGAGGCGCGGCTGCACGGCGTCGGCGACGCGGTTCATGACCGAGCGGTTGGTGAAGAGCGCGAGCGTGCGTCCGCCGGCGGCGGTGATGAGCTCGACGAGCTCTTCAATGATCGCGGCCTCGGCACCGTCGGCGTTTCGAGACGGAAATGAATCGGGCACGTACAACAAGGAGTTGTTCTTGTAGTCAAAGGGACTCTCGAAGCGCTCGATGTCGCAGTCACCTTCGAGACCGAGGTTCTTCGCGAGGTTGTCGGGGATCGTGGCGCTCGTGAGGACCGCGGTCAGCGAACTCCACAACTCCTCGTGCAGGCGCGGGCCGACATCGACGAGCGACACCTCGATGTCCACCTCGCGGTCTCGTTTGGAGAGATAGAGCAGTTCGCCGTCTCGAATCGTGGCGACCCGATCGAGGTCGTTCATCAAGTGCACCCCGGGGCCGAGCGCACGGATCTTTCGCGCGGCGCTCTCGGGGTCAGCGGGCTCGAGGGCGCGAAGCGCCTCGACGATGCGAACAACCAGTTCACCGGCGCGCGAGAGTTCGCGACGACTGTCTTCGTCGAGCCCCGTCATCTCGTTTCGCTCGAACTGGAGTTGCAGCGTGGCCGCGAGTCGGTCGGCGGCGTTCATCAGATCGAGACAGACCTCGGCGAAGTCGGCGCCGAGGAGTGGGCGTGCACTACCAGAGAGGACGCGAAGTCGCGAAGCGTTGAGTGACGTGCCGAGCAGTGACGCGAAGATGTCGAGCACCTCGTGCGCTTCGTCAAAGACGACGAAGTCGTGCGCCGGCAAGAGCATCGCTCCCGACGCGAGATGCGCGGCGTACAGGTGGGTGTTCACGATCAGGAGTGAACTCTCGTTGGCGCGGTCCTTCGCGAGCTCGGCGAAGCAGGACTGACCTTGGGGGCATCGTGACCGCTCGAGGCACTCCTGGGGGGTGACCGAGAGGCCGCGCCACGCGCGCTGGTCGATCTCGAAGGTGAGTTCGTCGCGGTCACCCGTGGTCGTCTCATTGGCCCATTTGAGGATCCTTCGCATCTGGTCTGCGACCCCGCGGGGCACCTCGGAGCCGTCGTCGAAGCTCATCTGCGCGCCACCCCCGACCGCGGCGACGCGATTTCGACAGAGGTAGTTGTTCTTTCCCTTCAACACCGCGACCTTCGTGCGCGAGGCGTGGGCACTCACCATCGGGGCGTCTTTTTGGGCCAGTTGGTCCTGGAGGTTCTTCGTGGCGGTCGCGATCACGACGCGCTGGCCGGTCATCACGGCGGGCACGAGGTACGCCAGGGATTTGCCGACGCCCGTGCCCGCTTCAATGATGGTGTGGCGGTGAGAGGAGAAGGATTGGGCGACACTGCGCACCATCTGGCGTTGCGCTTCGCGCACTTCGCCACCCCCGGGTAGGTCGTGGGTGATGGTCGCGAGCAGCCCGAGCGCTCGCTCGACGTCGATGGCGACGAGGTCGTGATCGAGTTGGATGCCCGCATCTTCGTCGGGCTCGACGTAGGGGGCTTGCTCGTCGGGGTCAAAAGAATTCACGCGACGACCTTAGAGGGTGGCCACGTCGGACTTTTCTTTCTCCTGAACTAGGTTTTGTGCGTGTCTGATCCACGTCCCACGCCAGTACCCGCCTCGCTCGAGCGCGAGGGCGTCCCTCGTCACATCGCGATTGTGATGGACGGCAACGGTCGCTGGGCGCAGCGTCGAGGGTTGGCGAGGACCGAAGGACACGGTGCGGGCGAAGTGGCGCTCGTCGACGTGACCTACGGCGCGTTGTCACTCGGCGTGTCGGCACTTACCGTGTACGCCTTTTCGACCGAGAACTGGCGACGACCAATCGACGAGGTGCGCTACCTCATGAATTTCAACAAGGGGCTGCTCGAGCGACGCCAGTACGAACTGCACGAACAAGGCGTGCGCATCACCTTCTCGGGACGAAGGAGCTGGCGGGTACCCAAGGGCGTGATGAAACGCATGGACGAGGCGAGCGAACTGACCAAGAACAACACGACCATGACGCTCAACATCGCCTTCAATTACGGCGGACGAGCAGAGATCGTCGACGCGGTCCAACAACTCGTGCGCGACCAGGTGGCCGCGAACAAGATCGATGAGAAGACGATTAGAGCGCGGCTCTACCACCCTGAACTACCCGATCCCGACCTCGTGATTCGAACCTCGGGCGAGTACCGGATCTCTAACTTCCTGCTCTGGGAGATGGCCTATTCCGAGCTCGTCTTCACCGAAGTCCTCTGGCCGGACTTTCGTCGCGAGGACCTGTTCGAGGCGGTCGAGGAGTACCAGCGCCGAGAGCGTCGATTCGGAGGCGTCGACACATGACGGTGACCAAGATCACGGTGGTGGTCGCGGCGATCTTCTACGTCTTTTTGTGGGTGCTCGCCTTTAACGGTGTCTCGAGTCTGGTCGCGCCCCTCGCCATCCCGCTCATACTCGCGGTGCTGGTGGCCGGCGGGGTCGCGCTCAATCGTTTCATGGGCATTGCTCCACGAAAGCAGCACTTCCAAGAACGCGACGACGAGACCAAGAAATGAAAGAGTTCCGCGACGACGCTGTCGTCCTGCGGACTTACAAGTCAGGCGAGTCAGACCGGATAGCGGTGCTGTGGACGAGAGGGCACGGCAAAGTGCGCGTACTCGCGAAGGGCATACGAAAGTCGACGAGCAGACTCGGTGGGAATCTCGAGCCGCTCGCGTACGTGCACATCGACCTCGTCAAGTCGCGCGGTGACCTTTATATTGCGCGCAACATCCAACACCGTGAGCGTCTGGTGGTCCTTCGCTCGTCCTACGCACGTATCAACGCGGGCTACGCGGTTGTCGAAGTGGTCGACGCTATTCCCTCGGACGATGTCGCCGACGAGGGGATCTTCGATCTGCTGGTGCGAGTGATGGTCACCCTCGATAAGGAGTCCTTTGACCCGTTGTTGGTGCCCGCATCGTTCTATCTTCGACTCCTCGCACTCGACGGATCCGAGCCGGTCGTCGATTCGTGCGTCACGTGCGGACGTGAAGGTCCTCTCGTGGCCTTTGATGCGGCGGTCGGGGGCACACTGTGCGCACAGTGCCGCTCGGGTACGGCCATCTCACCCGAGGCCC
Organism: Acidimicrobiaceae bacterium; assembly: GCA_027355725.1. Taxonomy (GTDB): domain Bacteria; phylum Actinomycetota; class Acidimicrobiia; order Acidimicrobiales; family RAAP-2; genus RAAP-2. The sequence goes on along the minus strand of DAIEHI010000224.1, from coordinate 10,226 downwards.
TTTCGCTGCTGAGGCGCATATTGGGTGGTGACCTCGCCGCGGTGCTGAGAGAGGGCGCCCCCTCGGGTGCGGGAGAGGTGGCGTCGCTCACGCACGAAGCCATTGAACAGCACTTCGGTCGACGCCTTCGGGTGGTGCGCTCGAGTGCGCCGCTCGCACCCGAGCGACCGCGCGAGTAAGGTGCCCTCGTTATCAACGAGGAACCGTGCCCACATCTCCCACCATCTTCTGGTTTCGCCGTGATCTGCGTCTAGCTGACAATCCGGCGCTCGTCGAGGCGGCGACGCTCGGCGACGGCGCGGTCGCACCCGTGTTCATCGTGGACCCGCGTTTCGCGAACCCTGCGGGACCGGCGCGCGCGCAGTACCTGCGCGCGTCGCTCGAGGCCCTTGACGAATCACTCGGCGGTTCGTTGATCGTGCGCTATGGAGAACCGAGCGCCGAGTTACTCGCGCTCGCTCGAGAGCTCGGCTCGACGTGCGTTGTTGCGACGAGTGACTTCGCGCCTCTCGGTCTTCGCCGTGACGAACACGTGGCTCGAGTGCTCGCGGGTGAGGGGATCGACCTCCGCTACGTCGATTCCAATTATGTCGTGGCACCTGGGATCATCACGACCAAGAGCGGCTCGCCGTGTCGGGTGTTCGGTGCGTACCGGCGCGCCTGGGAGATGACGACGCCACCAAGTCCGCTCGAGGCTCCACGCGTGCACTGGCGCGAAGCGAGTGGCGTCGGACTTGAGGTCCTGGGTGACGCGAGCGCACGAGTTCGTCCGCGCTACTTTGGCGACCTCCCCGATGGACCCCCGCGCCAGACGTGGCGAGCGGGCGAGGTGGCCGCGCACGAACGCTTGGCGGACTTTGTCACAGTGGCCGGCGCCTACGGCGAGCTGAGGGACGCACCGGGCGAGGACGCCACGAGCCGATTGAGCCCGTTTCTTCGCTTCGGCGCACTTCACCCGCGCCAAGTCATCGCCGCAACCTCTCGCGTGAGCGGCGGTGATCGCAGTTTTGCGACCGAGATCTGCTGGCGTGACTTCTACGCAGACGTCCTCTTTCACAACCCCGACTCGGTCTCGAATGTCCTGCAGCCCGCGATGGCGAAGCTGCGCGTCGACCGCGACGAGGCAGCCGTGCGACGTTTCCAGGTCTGGGCCCGTGGTGAGACGGGCTACCCCCTCGTCGACGCTGGAATGCGACAACTGCTCGACGAGGGTTGGATGCACAACCGCGTGCGCATGGTCGTGGCTTCGTTTCTCGTCAAGCACCTACATCTCGACTGGCGATGGGGCGCCAAGTGGTTCATGTGGCGACTCATTGACGCCGACCTCGCTTCCAATCAGCACGGCTGGCAGTGGACTGCGGGCACCGGCACCGACGCCGCCCCCTTCCATCGGGTCTTCAACCCGACCCTGCAGGCCCGGCGCTACGACCCCGAGGGGATCTATATCCGCCGTCACGTCCCCGAGCTGGCTTCGATCGAGGCACCCCAGTGCTTCGAACCCGGGGGAGGGGGACTGTTCTCGCCAGCGTCGTACCCCGCGCCGATGCTCGACCTCAATGCAGAGCGCCTCGAGGCGCTGGCGCGTTTCGCCCAGGCGCGAAGTGGGTAGAGTTCCCTCGTGAATCGACCCTTTGGGATCTACGTGCACGTGCCTTTTTGTGCGCACCGCTGCGACTACTGCGCCTTTGCGACCTACGCAGACCGCGACCACCTGATGGACGACTACGTCGATGCCGTGATCCAAGAGATCGGCTGGGCTCGCGAGGCCGGCCTCGCGTCGGCCTCGTCGGTGTTCTTCGGTGGTGGCACCCCTTCTCGACTCGAACCCGAGCAGTTACTTCGAATCCTCGATGCGCTCCCGCGAGAGGAGGACTGCGAGGTGACCGTTGAGTGCAATCCCGAAGACGCGAGCGTCGAGCGCCTGAGCGCGTACCGCCGAGGCGGGGTGACGCGCATGAGCTTTGGCGTGCAGTCAACCCAACCGGCCGTCCTCGCCGACCTCGGACGCCGACACGGCGCCATGGCGCACGAGGAGGTCTCGAGAGCCGTGCACGAGGCGGGTTTTTCGACCTGGAACATGGACCTGATCGTGGGTTCTCGTGCCGAGACACTCGATGACGTTCGTGCGACACTTTCGGACCTGCTCGGTCTTTCGTTCGCACCGCCGCACATCAGTTGCTACGCGCTCACCCCCGAGCCCGCGACCCCGCTCGGTCAGGACCCCGCTCGCCACCCTGACGAGGACCAGACCGCCGACGCCTACGACCTCGTCGCAGCCACGCTCGAGGCGAACGGCTATGAGTGGGAGGAGATCTCCAACTGGGCCAAGCCCGGTCACGAGTGTCGCCACAACCACGTCTACTGGGACCACGACGACTACCGGGGCTTTGGCTCAGCCGCTCATTCGCACGAGCACGGTCGACGATTCTGGAACGTACGCACGCCCGATCGCTACATCGCCATGGTGCGCGCGGGCGAGATGCCCCTCGGGGGCGAGGAGACGCTCGATGAGTCGACCCAGGCGTTCGAGCGTGACTCGCTGGCGCTGCGCACGCGCCACGGCGTGCCCCTCGAGGCCTTCGAGTCGCTCGAGGAGATTTCGCACCTGGTGAACGTGAACGAAGGACGGGTCACGCTCGCGCCGAGCGGGCGACTCCTCGCCAACCAGGTGATTGTTCGCCTCAGGAGTTCGAACTAGTCCAGTAGCCTTGATGAATGGAATCAACGCGCGACACCGACCCGAACCTGCTCGAGAAGATCACGAACCTCGCCAAGCGACGAGGTTTCATCTTCCAGTCGGCCGAGATCTACGGCGGGTTCCGTTCGACCTACGACTACGGCCCGCTCGGTGTGAACATGCTGCGCAACGTGAAACAGGCGTGGTGGCGTTCGATGGTCCAGATGCGCACCGACATCGTCGGCATCGACGCGGCGATCCTCGGCCCGCCCGCGGTGTGGGCGGCGTCGGGTCACCTCGAGACCTTCACCGACCCCCTCGTTGACTGTCGCAAGTGCAAGGAACGCTGGCGCGAGGACAAGATCAACGGCGTCTGTCCCAACTGCGGTTCCACCGAGTTCACCGAACCGCGCGCGTTCAACCTCATGTTCAAGACCCAGGCCGGGCCGGTCGAGGGCGAGGGCGCGACGGCCTACCTGCGACCCGAGACGGCCCAGGGCATGTTCACCAACTTCGCCAACGTCTTGTCGACGATTCGAAAGAAGCCACCCTTCGGGATCGCCCAGATCGGCAAATCGTTCCGCAACGAGATCACTCCGCAGAATTTCGTCTTTCGAACCCGAGAGTTCGAACAGATGGAGATGGAGTACTTCGTCGCACCGAGCGAAGCGCCCGAGTGGTACAAGTACTGGATCAAGGCCCGCTACGACTGGTACCTCGACCTCGGCATCCCCGCTGAACTCTTGCGACTGCACGAGCACGCTCCCGAGGACCTCTCGCACTATTCCAAGGGCACGACCGACGTCGAGTTCGCCTACCCCTGGGGTTGGGACGAGTTGGAGGGGATTGCGAACAGGGGCGACTACGACCTCACCCAGCACTCGAACGCGTCGGGCGTCAAGCTCGAGTACTTCGATCAGAGTGCGAACGAGCGCTACACGCCCTACGTGATCGAACCCGCTGCGGGGGCGACGAGGGCGATGATGGCGTTCTTGCTCGCCGCGTATCACGAGGACGAAGTCGAAGGTGAACTTCGAACGGTGCTTCGTCTCGACTGGCGACTCGCGCCCTACCAGGTGGCGGTGCTGCCGCTGTCGAAGAAGCCCGAACTCGAAGCGGCCTCAAAGGACGTCCTCACGCGTCTCCAGCCCCACTTCACGTGTGACTATGACGTGACCCAGTCCATCGGTCGTCGCTACCGGCGTCAGGACGAGGTCGGCACGCCTTTTTGCATCACGATCGACTTCGACACCCTGGACGATCAGAGCGTCACCGTGCGCGAACGCGATTCGACCGCCCAGACACGCGTCAAGATCGACGACCTGCTGAGTGACCTGCGCGCTCGCACCGGTCAGGTCTGATCGCACACGCCCGCTCGCGTCAAGCACGAAGGGTGTTCGATGCGAAGTGGCGCGATGACGACTAGACAGTGGCGCGTTCACTCGGCGCGGGTTCTCGCCACAGCAGTGACGGCACGGTGAGCAGCAGGCCGAGCAGCATCCCAAGTCCGGTCACCCCAGGCCAGGAGAAGTGCGAATACGCGAATCCCGCAGCGAACGATCCGATCGCACCACCCGAGAAGAAGCACATCATGTACACACCGTTGGTGCGACTGCGCATCTCGGGGGCGATCTTGTAGATCACGGCCTGGTTGGTGATCTGGATGCCCTGGACGCCCACGTCGAGGACCACAATGCCGAGCCCGAGGATCCAGATGTCGTGGCGACCGAGGAGCAAGATCAGGTAGGCCACGGTGATCAGCGATGCGGCCACGATGGTCGTGCGCCGACTGCGGTTCTTGTCGGCCTGGTGCCCGGCGGCGTTCGCTGCGAGCACACCGGCGATGCCGAGCAGGGCGAAGAGGCCGATGCGCCCACTCGAGAAGTGAAACGGTGCGCCCGACAACTCAAAGGCGAGCGTGGTCCACAGTGCGCTGAAGGCGGCGAAGTTGACGCCCCCGAGCCACGCGCGACGACGCAGTTCGCGGTAGGTGGCGAGCAGGGTGAACGAACTGGTCACGAGTTCTCGGTAACGAACGTGGGGTCTGGGTGCTTCGAGTGGGAGGGTCACTCGAAGGATGAGGGTCATGACGGCGAGCATGATCGCCGCGCTCACGTACACGCCGCGCCATCCCACCGCCTCGGCGAGCGCGCCCGAAAGGGCCCTCGAGAGTAGTGCGCCGGTCAAAAGTCCAGTCATCAGTCGTCCGATGACCCGCCCGCGCTCGCCTTCGACCGCGAGGTCTGCGGCGAAGGGGATGATCACCTGGCCGCCGACCGAGCAGAGTCCGACGACCGCAGAGAGGACGGCGAAGAGCACGAAGGACCGCGCCAGACTGCCGAGCAGCATCGTGAGCGACGCGAGTGCGAAGATCGCCACGATCAACCGTCGCCGGGGCAGTATGTCCCCGAGGGGGACGACGAACATGAGGCCCGCTGCGTAACTCGCCTGGATCAGGGTGATGAGCGACGAGGTCGCGAGGGTGCTGATCGCGAACTCCTGGCGCACCTGGTGCAGGAGAGGCTGGAGGTAGTAGAGGTTCGCCACGACGATGCCAATGGCAACGGCCATCACAACGGTGAGCGAACGCGTGAGGGGGCGAGGAGTCACGTCGAGCTCGATGTTCAGTTCGCGCTGGATGGCAGTGAGTAGGTGACCTGGGCCTTGGCGACCAGTTCGTCGTGGCCAAATGAGTACAACGACACATCGACGACCGCGAGCTTGCGTCCTAGCTTCAAGAGGGTGGCGCGCGCCATGAGATCGGTGACGTCGGGCTTTCGAAGAAAGTCAATGTGCAGACTCGTCGTCACCGCAAGCAGCACCGGACCGATCTGGGCGAGGATCGCCATCCACGCAGACGTGTCGGCGAGCATCATCATGGTGGGACCCGACAAGGTCCCACCCGGTCGCCCGTGACGGTCGTCGACGGACTGGCGAACGAGGACGGTGTCACCCTCGACCTGCTCGACGTGGGGCACGTCGTTACCGGGGAAGGCTGCTTCGAGGATGGCCTGAAGCTCTTCGGCGCCGAGGGTCGCCATCGGCGCTAGGCGACCCTGCGGTAGCGAGCGGTCGAGAGCGGCGCGAGGACCAGGATCGCTCCGAGCGACCACGCGAGTGTGATCCAGGTGGACTGACCGTGGGGCGTGCCAAGCATCAATCCGCGTACCGCTTCCGCAGTCTGGCTCACTGGCTGGTTAGTCGCGAAAAACTGCAACCACCCGGGCAACTTGTCAACCGGGACGAAGATCGAGGACGCGAACGTGAGCGGGAAGATCAGAGGGAACGTCATGGCCTGGGCGGTCTCGGAGTTGGGCGCCGAGAGGCCGATGTAGGCAAACCCCCACGAGAGGCAGTAGGCGAAGACCAGCATCAAAAGGCACGCCTGGAGGTATGCACCGATCCCACCGTGAGGACGAAAACCGACGGCGAGTCCAACGAGCGTGATGAGTATCAGCACCATGATGTTTCGAGCGAGGTCGGACACCGTGCGCCCGGCGAGCACCGCGATACGTGCCATCGGCAGGGCGCGGAATCGCTCGATGAGACCTCGCTGGAGGTCCTCGGCAAGTCCGATCGCGGTACCGATGCCGCCAAAGATCGTGGTCTGGACCAAGATGCCGGGAAGAAGGAAGTTGACGTACTGGCCTCCGGGCACTTGGATGACGTTACCGAAGACGTAACGAAAGAGCAGCACGAACATGACGGGCTGGATCATCGAGAAGACCAGCGCGGTGGGAATTCGAACCAGCGCGAGCAGTCCACGTCGCGCGATGGTCAAGATGTCGCTGATCGCCCATCGAAGGGTGCTCTTTTGTGCTTGCACGGGCAGTGCGTGGGTCTGGTCGACGGTGCTCATCTTCGCCCCTTTCGTCGCCGCTTGGAGGTGGGCTCGGTGGACGCGGCGGTTTCGTCCTCGGTCTTGTGACCGGTGAGGCTCAAAAACACGTCGTCGAGACTCGGCTCACGAAGCACGAGCCCCGTCAGTTCGAGACCCGCAGCGTCAATGCGGCGCAGCGCGTCCGCCGCGGCCTGCGGGCCTTGATCGACGGTGATCTCGACCACGGTGCCTTCAAGGTTCGCGGGCTTGAGCGAAAGATCGCTCAGCAGCATCGAAGCGTGTTGAGCGTTCGACGTCGAGGCGAAACTGACCGACAGGACGGTGTTACCCAGGCGTGACTTGAGCTCCTGGCTCGTGCCCTGGGCGATGATCTTGCCGTGATCGAGGACGACGAGCTGTTTCGCGAGTCGATCAGCCTCTTCGAGGTACTGCGTGGTGAGTAGCACCGTTGTGCCGCTTTCGACGAGCCCTTCGATGATGGCCCAGAGGTCTTGGCGGCTCTGCGGGTCGAGCCTTCGACGCATGCCGCCCGAGTAGGTCTTGGCGGTGCGACCAGCCGCGTCACTCAAGCCGAATTGCTCGAGCAGTTCACTCGAGCGACGCTTGACGAATGCGTTCTCGAGGTGGTTGAGCTTGCCGATCATGCGCAGGTTCTCGAGTCCCGTCAAGTTCTCATCAACCGTCGCGAACTGTCCCGCGAGCCCGATGCTGCGCCGGACCTCATCAGGTTGTTCAACGACGTTGTAGCCGTTCACGACCGCCGAGCCCGATGTTGGAGCGAGGATCGTCGAAAGGATACGGACCATGGTTGTCTTACCCGAGCCGTTGGGTCCGAGCAGTCCAAAAACCTCGCCTCGAGCCACGTGAAGGGTCACGTCGTCGAGCGCGTGCACCTCGCCGTCTTGGAACGTCCTATATATATTGAGCGCCTCCACGGCGAAGTCGGACACGACGGCCAGTCTAGGGAGTGATCGAGAAGGTGACTCTGGCGCTCGAGAGAACGGGTACCTTCTGTGCATGGCTATTTCGGACAGTGAGATTGCACAGGTCCGTGCGGCGACCGACATAGTGGCCCTCATTAGTGAGTACGTGGCCCTCAAGAAGTCGGGCCGACGTTGGAGCGGTCTGTGTCCCTTTCACGGCGAGAAGACCCCGTCGTTCTCGGTGAACGCCGAAGAGGGTCGTTACTACTGTTTCGGGTGTCGAGCGTCGGGAGACCAGATCACGTTCGTGCGCGAGATGCAGCATCTGGACTTCGTCGACGCGGTGCGTCTGCTCGCGGAGCGCGCCAATATTGAACTGCACGAGGATACGAACGCAGGGCCGGCGCGAAAGGAGCGCCAAGAGTACCTCGCCGCGATGGATAAGGCGGTCGCCTGGTACCACGATCGACTCCTGAACGCTCCCGACGCGCGCCCCGCGCGCGACTACCTGCGTTCGAGGGGGATCAGCGGCGAGGTGGCGCGGCAGTTCAAACTCGGCTGGGCGCCCGATGAGTGGGACGCGCTCACGAGCGCGCTCAAGCTCAACGAGAAGACACTCAGCGGCACCGGTCTTGGATTCGTGAACAGCCGCGACCGTCGTCAAGACGCCCTGCGCGCTCGACTGATCTTTCCGATATTCGACCCCTCGGGCAAGGCCATTGCCGTGGGCGGGCGTATCTTGCCGGGCGACGCGAATCGAGCTCCGCGACCAGATGCGCGCGTCGAGGCCAAGTACAAGAACAGTCCCGAGACGCCGATCTACTCGAAGCGCCGCACGCTCTACGCGCTCAATTGGGCGAAGGATGACATCATCAAATCCGGCGAGATCATTGTCTGTGAGGGTTACACCGACGTCATCGCATTCTTCAGTGCGGGTATGCCGCGCGCCGTGGCGACCTGCGGCACGGCTCTCGGCGAGGAGCACTTTCGAACGATGCGAAACTTCGCCAAGCGCATCGTGCTCGCCTACGACGCCGATCAGGCCGGCCAGAGCGCTGCGGCGTCGGTGTACCAATGGGAACGTCAACACGAGGTGGACGTCGCGGTGGCGAAACTACCAAAGGGGAGTGATCCGGCCGAACTCGCCCAGCGTGACCCCGAGGCACTACGCCACGCGGTGTCGAGCGCGGTGCCGTTCCTCCAGTTCCGTCTCGAGCGGGTCCTCGAAGCCGCCAACCTCGCCACTGCCGAAGGCCGGGCGCGTGCCGCGGAACTCGCTATGCAGGTCCTCGCCGAGCACCCCAATGAACTCGTGCGCGACCAGTACCTGATGCAGGTGGCGGACCAACTGAGACTCGATCCGGCGACACTGCGGCCCAAGGTCCTTCAGATCTCGCGCGCTCCCCAGGTTCGTGAGATCCCCAATGAGCCCGCGCCCGAGTCGCGGCGCGCCCCACTTCGCCCCGCTTCGAAGCTTCGACCGGGCTTTGAGGCCCTTCGTCTGTGGCTGCACTTCACCCCAGGGATTCGAGATCGATTCATTGCCGAGTACTTCATCAATGACGTCGAACGTGAGATCTTTGAAGCGCTCTCGAGCGGCGCGCCCGTCTCTGAGGTCATCGACACCCTCACCAGACGCGGCCAAGAAGAGGCAGCGCACGTGCTCAGTCAATTGATCGTCGATGAGTTGGACCGTGACTACAGCAGTGATGACATCACCGCCGTCGTCTCTCAGTTGCTCCGTGCTGCCGTGCACCAGGAGTTGAAGAACGTCGAACGCGAGATGCGCAGTGGTGACTTGAGTCCCGACGAGGTGATGGCGACAATTGTCGACGTGCGAGAGCGACTCGACCTGCTCGAATCCGCCCACGGTGAGCTCGCTGAGGGTGACCTGCGGGATTGGCTCTTGTCGCGACACTCGAATGGTGGCACGTGAACCGAAGCGAGCGCGGGGTCATCGGCGGACTTCAGATGCTGGCTCCACTCAGCGTCGAGGACGAGCGAAGTCTCTACCCGGTGATCCAACGCGGCCGAGATGCCGCGGCGAGGTTGGCCCAAGGCGACTTGGAGCAGGTGGCGGATCGGCAGGCCCTACTGCGCGAGCGTCACGATGGTCAAGAGGCCGAGTCGCTCTTGTTGCGAGCGACCTGTGGGTTAGTTCGAACCAGGGTGCTCGAGCGCGGTTACCGCTTCGGGAATGAAGAACTTGAGGCGGCGGGTATCGAGGGTCTTGTCAACGCCCTTCGCCGTTTCGATCCGGATCGGGGCACGAGGTTCTCGACCTACGCAAATTATTGGATCATGAAGTTGGTCAATCAAGCCATCCAACAACAGGTTGGCCTGAGTGATACTGAAATGCGTCTGGTGCTCAAGGTGCAGAAACTTGAGCGCACTAACCCCGCGAGAAAGCTCACCAAGCGCGACGTGGCGGTGGCTCTGGGCATATCGCAGGCCAAGGCCCATGAGGTGATGCAGATGAGTCGTGAGCTCATGTCGCGTCGTTTCGAGTCAACCGACTTCAGTGAAGTTGCGGCCGTCTCGTCATCAACTGACCTGGGCGACGCTCCGGGGTGGGTGATTGATGAGTTGCGTCGGGTGTGTGGTGACGATTTCGACTCCTTCTGGCAGGTCACCTTTCGCACGATGTCACTCGAAGAGATCGCCGCCGCGCAGGGGATATCACGTCAGGGCATGGCCAAACGGATAGAGCGTTGTCGACGCGCGGTACGAGAAAGCCCCGAGGCTTCGCGTCTTCAGGCGTGGTTCGACCACCAGTAGGATTGTT
>DAIEHI010000218.1 GCA_027355725.1 Acidimicrobiaceae bacterium | reverse complement strand
TCGGTCGTGCGATACCTAGCCGACCGTATTGGCGTGATGTACTTGGGCCAAATCGTCGAGATCGGGTCGGCCGATGACATCTATGAGCGTACGGTGCATCCGTACACGGCGGGCCTCCTGAATTCGATCCCCATTCCCAATCCACGGATCGAGCGTGCGAAGCACGGGACCACCGTTCGAGGGGAGATTCCGTCTCCCATCAACCCGCCGTCCGGTTGTCGGTTCCGCACGCGTTGCTCGCGCGCAAGCGAATTGTGCGAACAACAAGTACCACCCCTCGTCAATTTCGACGCTGGCCACTTGGCGGCCTGCCATCATCCACTTCGCGAGCCCATCGGGCCTGGCGAGACGGAGGTGGCAATTCGTTCAGCAACATATTCCGGGGAAAACTATCGGTCTCTTTAGAGTGGTAATTGTCATATGCGGTGGATTATTCCATGGCCAGAGTTATTAGAGTAATTGCCCATACTCACGAGGATCTGAGATTAAAGCATAAATACCTAGAGCGATTCGAAGTACTCGGTTGGGACAGAAGTGAAGCATCCAGGGTTTCCTGGAGCCTCTGAATACCCATGATGCTTCAGATCGACGATTACGTCGTGGTTGTCGTGGTCTGGACCCGCAGAGTCGGACCTCAGCCTTTGCTGCCGCCCTGACCAGTGACGCTTCGATATCGATTATACGTTTCGCTTCGTGGGGAACACGAGCGGATGGACTGCGCCGGCACTGCGAACACCCGAGCAAACCGAACGTTGGACGCGTCTCGTTCTGGCGACTTATGCCCGACTTCGTCTTGTTTGTGAGCTCGTTAATTCGGCGCTTCGGAAATGCGCGGGGAGTGACGCTGACGCCGTGATAACGACGAGGGAGAAAGGGAGACGGGGGCTCTGCAAATCTTTAGGTACTTGACGCCTAGAGATTGGAAGAACCCCCGTGGAAACAGACCCTACCCGCATGTGCGAGATCTTGGTCGACTTGCTGGACGTGAACATCAAGGGCGTCGAAGGAGCCCATCGCCAGCCGGTGACGGTGCACTTCGAGTGCCGGCGGGTCGACGTCGGCTGTCCCGAATGTGGTGTGCTCGCCCGGGTGAAGGACCGAAACCGGGTGTCACTGGTGGACCTGCCGATGAACGGCCGACCGACGCGTGTGGTGTGGCACAAGCGACGCTTCTTCTGTCCCGATGCCGACTGCCCTAAGGGTTCGTGGAGTGAGGTCGACACCCGCATCGCCTTTCCCCGACACCTCGTCACCGACCGGGCCGGACGTTGGCTGACCACCCAGATTGGCAAGTACGGGCGCAGCGTCGCCGAGGTCGCCGAGGAGCTCGGCTGTGACTGGCACACGATCAACGACACCCTCCTTCGCTACGGTGAGGCGTTGGTTGACGACGATGAGCACCGTTTCGGACTCGTGGAAGCGTTGGGGCTCGACGAGACGCTCTTCGTGCGCGAGGGGCCCTACCGACGCCAGCACTTCTCCACCCAGATCGTGGACGTGGGCAGTGGCCAGCTGCTCGACGTGGTGCCTGGTCGAAAGGGTGACGAGCCGACAGCATGGCTGATGAAACGAACCTGTGACTGGCGCTTCCACGTTTCCTACGCCACGCTCGACCTCTCGGGCCCCTACGCCAACGTGTTCAATACGGCCCTGCCCTGGGCGACCCAGATCGCCGATCCATTTCATGTGGTGAAGATCGCGAACCAGAAGCTCGACGAGTGCCGACGACGGGTGCAGAACGAACTATTCGGGCATCGCGGGCGCAAGGATGACCCGCTCTATCGGGCGCGGCGACTGCTCACCATGGCCGAGGAGCGACTCAACGACGACGGACGAGAGAAACTGCTCGGGCTTCTTTCGGCCGGTGACCCCAAGGGGGAAGTGACCGCGTGCCACCACGCCAAGGAGGCGGTGCGCGAGCTCTACGCGCTCGCCGACGAATCACTCGCCGAACAGTGGATCGACGAGTTGATCCGCGACATGAACGATCCCAGCTGGCCCATCGAAGTGCGCTCGCTCGGTCGAACCCTGAAGCGCTGGCGAGACAAAATCATCGCGTGGCACCGCGCGCATTTCTCAAATGCTCCGACCGAGGCCGCCAATAATCTCATAAAGCGGGTGAAGAGAACTGCGTTCGGGTTTCGACGGTTTCGCAACTACCGAGTGCGTGCTCTGCTCTACGCCGGCAAGCCCAACTGGGATCTACTCACCACCATCACTCCCCGTTAATTTCCGAAGTGTCCGTTTGGTCGCCCTTGCAGAATTCAACATAGGCTCAATAGAATCACAACGCAATGCCCACAAAGCCAGTTCCAGAACGTCGTTTACAAATAGTATTTCTCGAATACTTCTGGCCAGTGAATTGATAAGGTCAAATGCACGGGCTCCGAACAGGGATTGTTTGAGGCTTAGCCGGCCGTGGGACTGTCTTGGAGTACGGCCTTAGATGCCATCTCGTTCGTCGGCAAGACGCCACCTTACGTGGTAGCAGATCGCTCGCGTCGAGCCGCCGGCACTCGCCCGCCCCACCGTTCCAGCCTCCAGTCGTAGATTGTGGACGTCGGCCCTCCGACACCACAGGTTTGCAACCCTGCGTCAATCCAACCTCGTCCAGGGCGACGATGAATGGCGGCGCTCCCGCGACTTCGACGGTGATTCGGTCCGGGTAGATGCGGACCGAATCAACGAGATCCTCGACCAGTGTTCGCTGCTCAGACGGACTTGCCGCCTCCCACAGACGCTCGAAGTCGAGGTTGGCGAGCAGTTCAGCCACCTGGTCGAACTTGTTCACCGCCTCT
>DAIEHI010000214.1 GCA_027355725.1 Acidimicrobiaceae bacterium | reverse complement strand
ACGGTCTCCAACGCGGCCGTGGACACCCAGCCGGTGAGCCTCACGGTCACGGTGACCCCGGTCGGCTCGCTCGGCAAGGCCCAGCGCCAGGTCATGACGGCGACCCTTGGCTCGCTCGGGTCCTACGGGTTCGTCCTGCACGACCTCGTAACGGTGCCGAGCGAGCGTTTCACGCTGACCATCGAGGCCGGGGGCGCGCCGAGCGGCCGCGGCTGGGCGACGACGCGGATCTACCAGGTGACCATGGCGCCCTCGGGCAACGGCTGAGCGGCGGGGCGCTGGCCGAGCGACGATTTGACCACCCGAACGTTGGCCTAAGAGGCTGTGTTCTATTGGGCCAGTGCGCCATTAGCCGCAACCGTCACCATCAAGTCGTGGCCTATTCAAGTGATCTGACCGACTCCCAGTGGAACGTGCTGGAACCTCTGCTGCTGGTCTCCTCCATACGAGGGCCGAAACACGGTGATGACTTGCGCCACGTCGTCGATGCGATGCTCTACATCTCGCACACTGGGCGTCAGTGGAGATACCTGCCCGAGCAGTACGGTCCGTGGACCAGAATCTGGTCCCAGTTTCGTCGGTGGTCTAGCAACGGAACGTGGACTCGGGTTCTCTCTGAACTACACGCTTCGTCGCGTACGGCTCTTGGCCGCAAGGACCCGCGGCCTTCGATGGTGGTCGTCGACACCCACCTCGCACGCGGGGCCTCGAACGGGGGTGTCACCTTCCACAACCAGGGTGGCCCATACGGTCGGACGAACGGGGCCAAGCGCATCGTCTGCGTGGATGTCACTGGTCTGCCGCTCTGCGTGCGAGTTGTCTCCGCCTCGACTTCCGAGGCGAGCGCCATGGAACAGATACTCGACGACCTCGCTCGAACCGGGGCTGACGAACGACTGGAGCTCGTGCTCGTTGATCGCGACACGACGCAGTCCGCGCCCACGCGGCTTTCGGCGAAGGTCAACTACGAGGTCCGTCGGGTTGGATGGGACGAGCCACCGCGCAACGAGCACGGTGCCAAGGTCTTTCGACCCATCCATCACGCCTGGCGGGTCAAGGTCGCCCACGGCCACCTCGTACGACAGCGACGCCTGGCGCGCTGCTTCGAGAACACCGTGGACTCGGCCACCGGGTGGTTGCACATCGCCTCTATCTGTGAGGTCCTTCGGGCGCTGTGTTGAGTCGGCGGCGGTTCTGCGCGGCATCGGAACGAATCGCATGAACTACGGAGCTTCTCGTCGCGCAAAGGACTACGGCATCCATTTCACAAGTGCCGATCTACTTCAGCCAAGACGCTGGCTGGGCTTGCCCGGATCAGGCTAGGCGTTGATACACGAAGTAAGCACGAGTGGACTCGTCTGACGGGGGACCTCCCGAGTCGTCCACTTCGCGGAGCAAGTGGAAATCAGTGGCGAGAGTGGTCCGGACCGTATCGAGCGCCACGCCGAGCTCGCGAATGTTCTCCTGATGAAGCGTGAATGTTCCGTCGCCCGCGGGCGCGAAGATCCTGATGTCCCAGTTGGTCACCTCATCACCATCGCTTCTTACATCCATGATCAGCGTGTTGCCGTCGAAGTCGTGGACCCACGGAGGACTGGCGACGAGTTGGTGCAGTCGACCAATCGTATTGAGATCGAAGATGAACAGACCCCCGGGCCTCAGATGACGTGCGACGCCCGCGAACAAAGACTCCCAGGACTCATAGTTCACCAAGTGATTCACCGTGTCAAAGACGCAAGCGACGACGTCGAACGTGGCCCCAAGATTGACGTCGGTCATGTCGCCAAGCACCAGTTCGGCGCTCGGTACTTTGGCGGTAGCAGCGTTCAGCATCTGCGCGGAAGCGTCAAGCCCTACCAACCGTGGGATCGAAACCAGACCCTCTAGCACCGAACCGGTGCCGCAGCCGAGTTCTAGGAGCGAGGTGGCATCGACGTTGAAGTGGTCAATTGCCTCGAGAATCCGTGCGCTGCGCGATGAACCGTCGCCCATCAAGGCGTCGTAGAACTGGGCGAACTGTTGGTACTCGCGCATGTCGTCCATTCTGGTCGAGAGCACGGGTGGTGCGGTGGTCATCGGACTCACCGTCCGACCTCGACTGTGCCGTGCACCGCTCCACTCCCGGTGGCCAGGCGATCGAATCGGTTTCCACCAACTCAGTATCGCCACGCGGTGTGTCACACATGGCTTGAAGACTGGTTCCCATGGCCAAGCGACCATCAGCACCGCTCATCTCGCACTTTGGTCAGGCGCTCTCGCGGGCCGTCACGTTCCAGTTCGCCCTCGACCCGAACGCAGAGCAGAGAATCTTTCTCGCCAAGTGCGCTGGAGCGCGTCGTTTCACTTTCAATCACCATCTGGCTCGGGTCAAGGCCAACCTGGACGCCAGGATGGCCGAGCGAGATGCTCTCTCGGAGAGCGGTGAATCTGGCGAAACATCGACGCCCTCACTGTCCTGGACAGCGTTCTCCTTCATCAACGAGTTCAACGCCTGGAAGAACGG
>DAIEHI010000113.1 GCA_027355725.1 Acidimicrobiaceae bacterium | reverse complement strand
TTCGTCGATGAGGTGCCGACCTGGAACACGATTATTCCGCCACCTTCATCGTCATGAGCGGTGGGTGGAATCGGTTAAACTGAGTCGCCGCGTCGGAGTGGCGGAATAGGCAGACGCGCCAGCTTGAGGGGCTGGTGCCCTTAGGGGCGTGCGGGTTCAAGTCCCGCCTCCGACACCACAGGTTTGCAACCCTGAGTCAGTCCAACCTCGTCCAGGGCGACGATGAAGGGCGGCGTTCCCGCGACTTCGACGGTGATTCGGTCCGGGTAAATGCGGACCGAATCAACGAGATCCTCGACCAGTGTTCGCTGCTCAGACGGACTTGCCGCCTCCCACAGACGCTCGAAGTCGAGGTTGGCGAGCAGTTCAGCCACCTGGTCGAACTTGTTCACCGCCTCTTCTCGCATCTTCTGATCGCGCTCGAACTCGTCGGCCTCTTGTTGCAGCGTTTTCATTTGTGTGGTGATGCGACCGTTCTCCGCCGCAAAGGTGTCAGCGTCGATCTGCTCGGCGTAGTGCAGGTCGAGCAGTTTGCGCTGCTTCTTGTGAAGCGAGTCGAGGACTTTAGCCACCGAGGGGCCCGTGGGGGCTTCCAGGCGTCGGTGCGCGGTCAGTTGGTGGCGGATGGCAACTTGGAGGTCCTGGTCGTCACTGAGGACCCGCAGACCCAGCACCGCGGCGCGATGCAGTCCGCTGGCGGACCTGCCCGATTGGTCACAGCCCGACCCTCGGTGACGGCACCGGTAGATAGCGTGGTTGCGGTCGTTGTAGTGGACCCCGGCGACGCGCCCGCAGAGCCCGCAGCGCACCTTGCCTGAGAGCACGTCCTTGCTGCGCCGTTGACCCTGGGTGTGGGGTCGCTGGGCCGCGTTGAACTGCTGCTCATTGACCAGGGGGGGATGGATGCCCGCGAACCACTCGCCCGAGTAGTGAGTCTCGCCCAGGTAAGCCCGATTAAGACAGATGTGGCGCACCGTTGAGTACTTGATGCCGACCTCTGCCGCGATAACGGGGTAACTAGCACCGGCCGCACGGAGCGAGAAGATCCGCTGCACCAGTGGGGCCATCTCGTTGGGCACGAGTTCGCCGTTCACCATGTCGTAGCCGGTCGGCGGGTGGTTCTGCCAACGACCCTTCTCGGCGGCCTGGCGCTGTCCCATCTTGGTGTTCTCCACGATCTGGTCGCGGTAGTACTGGGCGAAGACCCCGGTGACCCCGACCTGCATCTTGCCCGAGGCACTCGCGAGGTCGAGGTCGCCCTCGTTCACCGAGTGGACCGTGACGCCGTGTTCACCAAAGAGTTTCACCAATCGGGCGAAGTCGCCCTGATCGCGACTCAGCCGGTCCCAGCGCCAGATCAGCAGGTGGTCCACCTCGCCCGCCTCGACGAGCGCCAGCAGTTCAGTCATCGCGGGACGCTCCAGGTTCTTGCCTGACCACCCCTCGTCGGCGAGAACCATTACCGGTCCGAGGTCGCGCAGTCGCGCGAGGTCCCGACAACGCTTGGCCTGGGCGTCGGGGGAGAACTCGATCTGGTCCTCAGTCGAGACCCGGACGTAGGCCACGGTGTTGCTCATCGTTCTCCTCTCGATTGCCAAGAAGTCGCAACTCGATTGCTATCAGAATCTTCGCGACGCGAGTGAGATCGCGCGGGACTATCCACTCGGCGCTGGCGCTCACCATCGCCAGGTCCTGATCGGCGGTCGGGTCCACTCGTCCTCGTCGTTGGAGTCCCAACGCATCACGTTGATCCACTCGCCCTCGGGCACGAGTTCGGCGACGAGCTGCTCGGCGTGATTGGGACCAGGTACCAAGCCACAGACTTTCTCCGGCGCGAAGCCCTGAGCCACTTCGTAGCGGTGGTTCTTCGCGCCGACGTGCTCGGGTGACCAGTCCTTCTGGGAGTACTTGCAGCCGTAGTGAGCCGCGCGACGGAGTCCCTCCCTCGGTGTGCGACTGAGCCCGAGGGGTTCGCCCTTGGGGCCCTTCATCGACGAAGCGAAGTCGGTGACCCAGACGAATCCGTGACCCCACAGCGCCTCGACCTGCGCGTGGGCGATCCGAAACGGGACGAAGAAGTTGACGTGCCAGCCGTGACCGCCGGGGTGCAGTTCGGGGGAGTACCAGTAGGGGAACGGCTCGCCACCGCGCACGACCTTCAGTCGTCGCGCGAAGTCGGCGACTTGGGCCATCACCTCGCGCCGGTTGGTGTGGCTCGCAGCGAAGGTGAGCACCCACATGTAGCGCAGTTGGTTGACGACGAAGTAGCGAAGTGACCTCGTCGCGGCTCGACCGTTAGCCATTTCCCAGAGGAACGCGGCCGCCTCGTCGCTCTTGGCTAGCCCGTGGCGCGAGCCACTGCGTCTCCTGGACCCCGACGTGACAACGCACAACGACGCCTCGTGACAATCCGGCCAATACGTGAACATCCAGCCAAAACTCTGAATCTGACCGCGGCCGGCGGCACCGAGTTGTGTTCTTAGGTCAAGTAAAGATGGCGCGAGTCCTTCGGTCTCGCGTTCCGCCGTCGCCTGCGGCTCGGCGGGTTGGTGGAGTTGGAAGCCCGGGGGACGTGACCCAACCTCGCGAGCGACGTGCTCGGTCGTCTCAATGCCATCCTTCGGAGTCGCATGTTCTGATACAACCACGGACCGAGGCTAGCAGTATCACTAACTGCGACTAGCAAACCCACGTGTGACAATCCCGTTACGTGATCGGGCGAACGCGAACGACCAGCGGCGACCTCCGTCGGGTGTCGCGGGCCGCCCCGGCGGGCGCGCGCTCGCGCGTGCGGTCCGGCGGGTCAGCCCCGCCGACAGTCCCAACGATGACTCGCCCTAGACGGCGAAGGCGCTCGCCCCGACGGTGAAGATCATGGGTTGCGCCTGGAGCGCAGCCTTCTTGTGGTCCTTCAGTTTGCGGAAGATCTCGTTGTAGCGATCCTGCGCGCCGGTGACCTGGTTCATGCGAGTGGGGGAGACTTCGTTGGGGTAGGCCTGGCGAAACGCTTGCTGGTCGCGGAACGCGGTCGCGCGGCTCTCCTGCATCACTTCGGCGTACTCATCGACCGACTCGGGTTCGCGGCCCAACTCAGCCGTCGCGAGACCCCAGCCCATAGCGAATTTGAGTCCCCTGGTGGTCGCTCGGATACCGGCGTTCATCACGCCGACTTCAGCCCACGTTGCGGGTCGAGGTTTAGCCACGGTCAAACCATAGCGCATAGTCGCGATAGGTGAGACTGTCGATGTGGGAACTCACGAGCGCCAAGTGAGTGGTGTCGAGACATCATCGTGACGAAGCGCGCTACGTCGTTATGCCGTCCAGTTAGAACGAACCAACCACAGAGAATTCACGCAGGCAAGTTCCAAGGAAATGTAGGACCCAAATCAATCGAGTTACACGCGCCTGCCAACTGCAATAGTGCGGAATCAATCCGAGACATGTCACTTGCTGCAGATGCCTTGAGAAGATCCAATGCCGCCAATCTAACTGATCGAACTCCTCCTTCAACTCCAGAAACCATCATTGTGGTGACTAATTTCTTCGTCGGAGTCTTGAGATAACCATCGAAGGCGAAACAGGCAGCAATATCGGCATTCGTAACTTCGCTCGCCAGAGATTTATTAACGGTCGCAACATTAGCTACGGGATGATCTGTCGTACAGCCAGCTAATAACGCGCCAGAAGCTGCGACCAACCCCACAAGAACTAGTACGCGCGTCTTCGCAATCGCTCCAATCTCCATATTTCCGTTATACACCGAATTGAACATCCGTGTCACCTTTATCGGCGAGTCGGTCGCAGCGTCGAAACATCACGGTCGAAGCACCGATTGAGACGTTACCGAACCGAAGTCGCCGAAAGAACCCAACCGTGCACTCCAGAACGGCCGCTAAACACGTGGTGGCACCTCGCTGAGTTCCAGTTAGAAGTCAATCCACCGTATGCCGAGTTTGCGATGACGACAGATTCCAGATGCAATCCTCAAGTTGTCCTTCGAAACTGTCGCCCATTCAGATGGCGAGGCCGATTGCGAATTCTGTCGGCCGAATAGCCCCCCAAAAGATCCACCACCTCAACCATAACTTCTGCGACACTGTTGTTAACAGACGTAAGGAGCGAATCGTGTTGTTCGGAGAGGTATTTGGTCCTGATTTACTCATCATTCTAATCGTCCTTGCATTCCCCGTACTCACAATCATCGGAAGTTGGAAAATATTCGCAAAGGCCGACGAGCCGGGCTGGAGCGCAATCATACCGATCTACTCGCAATACACACTCTGCCGCGTAATCGGAAGGCCGGTGTGGTGGCTCATCTTTCTCCTAATACCATATCTCAACATCGTCTTTTGGCTTATCTTCGCGATGGATCTAGCCAAGGTCTTTTCCCGATCAAAAGGCTTTGGTATCGGCCTATGGCTCCTGCCTTTCATCTTCGTTCCAATTCTTGGCCTAGGGGGCTCTGTCTACCGTCGACCTCTTATCGTTAGTCGTGACTAGTAACAAGCAAATCCAGTTGTTCGAAATCCAGTCGCCAGTGAACAATCGCAATTCGGCGTATCTCTGTCATGTCGGGCAACGGCCGCGAACCTAGACTGCCTAACCAAGCCGCCAGTGCATGGTGGCGGACCTGTCACGTCGGGCCCCGGATATGAACCCCCACGCGAGCTCGAACCGAGAGTGCGGAGCGACCTTTTGCACAATGCGCAAGAACAAATGTCAGCAATTCCGTCAGCAAATGAAGTGAATCTCCCTTTCCGCACGTCGAGTGAGCGATATCTCGCTATTTAGGCGACTCCCAGGTTTCGTTCTGGTTAGCCGCCCGCAGTGAAAGCTGCTTGAGTTCACTCACCAGTCTTCGTAGTCGTCGGGCGTCTTCGAACCAGGGGGCGTAGCGTGCGAACTGGTCCTCGGTGAGGTTGCGTGTGACGGTCTTGCCCTTCACAGCACGGGTCCAGGTCTGATAGGGACCGTGCAGATTGGGAGGCTCGTCGTGACACGAGCACCCCGGATTCCCGCAGCGTGACCAGCGCTCGGTGACGCTGCCCGGCAGCACGAAGCGAATCGTTGCGAGCTCGGCCATGATGCGTTGGCGCTCGGCCTCGAAGTCGTTGTCGCTCTTATTCACGTGTCCATCATCCACCCTGTCGTGGCTGTAAGCATATACGCTTCATGCAACACCAACGGGGACGAGGAACGTGGCCAAAGTCGAGGTGGACGAGATCGGGTTCAACGCACAGCTGCTCGGGGCGATGCCGATCGTGAACCACTTCATTAGCCGCCTCAAACTCGACGAGGCACTGGAAGCGGCGGTGCCCCACGACGACGCGCGGGTGCTGCTCGCGCCCTCCAGCGTGCTCGGCGTTCTCGTGCGTCACCTCGTGGTCGAGCACCGTCCGCTCTATGAGATCGCAGAGTGGGCGGCCCACTACGCACCCGAGCTCCTCGGCCTCAACGAGTCGGGGCTCGTGGCGCTCAACGACGACCGCGTGGGGCGAACCCTCGCGCGACTGTTCGACGCCGACCGGGCGAGCCTGCTCACAAGCGTGGTGCTCTCTATGGTGCGCGCCTTCGAGATCGATTGCACGCAACTCCACAACGACTCGACCTCGATCACCGTGACCGGTTCGCACTACGGGGGTGCCAAGACGCGCGGCGAGAAGCCGATCGCCGAAGTGACCTTCGGACACAGCAAGGACCATCGCCCGGACCTTCGCCAACTCGTCTGGATCCTCAGCGTCAGCGCCGACGGCGCGGTGCCGCTCAGCTACCGCGTCGAGTCGGGCAACACCAGTGACGACACGACCCACGTCGAAACCTGGGACCAACTGCGCGAGCTGGTCGGACGCGATGACTTCCTCTACATCGCCGACGGCAAGCTCGCGAATGCGAAGGCGCTTCACCACATTGACGCGAACCACGGGCGCTTCGTGACGGTGCTCGCGAACAACCGCAAGGAAGTCACCTGGTTCCAGCGCTGGATCCAAGATCACACACCACGCTGGAGCGAGGCCCGACGCCGACCCGCGCGCCGAGACGGCGATCCCGACGAGGTCTGGCGAACCTTCGAGTCCCCACTGCCGTCAACCGCCGGGTATCGGGTGATCTGGGTGCACTCGAACGCCAAGCAGACCCGTGACGCCGCAACGCGCGCGGCGAGGATCACGGCCGGCCAGGCGGCACTCGAGGCGCTGTCGGCGAAGCTCGCGGGACCGCGCTGTCGCTTGAAGAGCATC
>DAIEHI010000197.1 GCA_027355725.1 Acidimicrobiaceae bacterium | reverse complement strand
GCGGTCTTCATCGAAGATCGCACCTCACCCGCTGAGGGAACTGGAGAGAACGTAGGTTGAGTCACACTTCGACACTATCTCTCAGTGGGCTAGACCCTCGCGAGCCAATCCTCGTATTCGGGGATCTCACCGCGCACGGCCTTGAAGTACGTGGACTGGATTGCCTTGGTGACCGGGCCTGGACTGCCCGCACCGACGACACGGTCGTCAACCGAGGCAATGGGCACGACTTCGGCAGCGGTACCAGTCAAGAACGCCTCATCCGCCAGATAGAGGTCGTCGCGGCGCATGGCTTCGAAACTCACCTGGTAACCGAGATCATTGGCGATCTTCACGATGCTCGCCTGGGTGATGCCACGAAGGGCGCCGGCCTCGGACGGGGGCGGGCTGATGAGCAGTCCGTCGCGCACGATGAAGAGGTTCTCGCCCGTGCACTCGGAGATCCTCGCGTCGGGGCCGAGCATGATCGCCTCGTCGTAGCCGGCCTTCAGCGCCTCGACCTTGGCCAGACTCGAGTTCACGTAGCCACCAACCGTCTTGGACGCTGTCGGCATGGCGTTTGGTGCATGGCGGGTCCACGAGGAGATCTTCATCCTCACGCCGTTCTCCACGCCGTGGTCACCGAGGTACGCTCCCCACGGCCAGGCGGCAATCGCCACGTTGACCGGCGAGGACAACGGATAGATCCCCATCTCCCCGTAGCCGAGGTAGACGAGCGGTCGCATGTAACAGCCCTCGTTCAGTTCGTTGACCCGCACCACTTCTAGGGCGGCGTCGCACAACTCATCCAAGGTGAAGGGGACATCGATCATCAAGATCTTGCAACTGTTGAGCAGGCGTTGCATGTGCTCGCGCAGTCGAAAGATCGCCACGCCGTTGGGCGTCTTGTACGCGCGAATCCCTTCGAAAGCTCCCGTGCCGTAGTGCAAGGTGTGACTGAGCACGTGCGTGGTCGCCGATTCCCAATCGACGAGCGTTCCGTCCATCCAGATCTTCTTCGTTGGTGTTATTGGCATTACAACCTCTCAATTAGTTGCTGTGTGACCCCGGCGGTGCCCAGCACCGCGACGTCACCATCGAATTCTTGCACTGCGCGAGCAACGCGTGATGCGGCACCGTCTTCACCGAGGTGCTCGAGCATCAGCACCGCTGAGGACACTGCGGCCAAGGGATTGGCCCGTCCGGAGCCCGCGATGTCGTGGGCGGCCCCGTGAACCGGCTCAAAGAGCGACGCCCCAGTGCGCGCCGGATTCAAATTGGCGCTGGCGGCATAGCCAATACCGCCCGTGACCGCACCGGCGAGGTCCGACAGGATGTCACCGAAAAGGTTGTCGGTGACGATGATGCCGTACCGCGAAGGGTCCTCCACCAGATAGATACAGGCGGCGTCCACGTGGTTGTAGTCGACGCTGACGTTCGGGTACTCAAGTGCCACCTCGCGCACGACGCGACTCCACAGCTCGCCCGCGAAGGTCAACACGTTGGTCTTGTGCACGAGGGTCAACCTCGCTCGCTCGAGCTTCGACGCGCGCTCAAAGGCGTAGCGGACGCAGCGCTCGACGCCAAAGCGGGTGTTGACAGATCCCTGGGTGGCGATCTCGTGGGGGGTGCCGTGACGAAGTACGCCGCCTTCGCCGGCGTAAGGTCCCTCGGTGTTCTCGCGAACTATCGCGAACTCACAACCTTCGGCGAGTGAACCCGCGACACCTCGAAACGGTCGATAGTTGATATAGAGATCGAGGCCGAATCGCATCCGCAGCAATAATCCGCGTTCAAGGACGCCCCCGGGGATTCGAGTATCGCCAATGGCCGGACCGACCGCACCCAAAAGGATTGCGTCAAAGCCTCGCAGTTGCTCCAAGGTCGCATCGTCGAGGACGAAGCCATCTCTCAGGTAGCGCGCCGCGCCAAGTTCGAACATTGTTGTCTCGAAGGCAACGCCCGCTGCGCGAACGACCTCAAGTGCGGCACTGGTGACTTCTGGGCCAATCCCGTCGCCCCCGAGCACGGCCACGCGGTAACTGCGCTGGTTCATTGCTCTTCGTCTCCTCGTTTCCTACATTTTGCTCTGTCGACACTCGCGATGGCAAACCGAGCCAGTCCAGTCGATGACCCAAACGGTAGAATCAAGACTTCTCTACTAGTTGAGGTCACGCCATGGCGAGCGAAATACATCGCATAACCCAAGAGACGCTGAACAAGTTGCGCGATGAATACAAGCACCTGACGACCGTCGGACGAACAGAGATCGCGCGCGTCATCGAAGCTGCGCGCCTCTTGGGTGACTTGAGCGAGAACGGCGACTACCACGCCGCGAAGGACGACCAGGGCAAGATGGAGGCTCGGATCCGACAGATCGACAACGTCATCCGCAACCACGAGATCGTCGAGCGCGATGAGAACGCGGGCACGGTCCAGCACGCGAGCATCGTTCAAGTTGTCTACGAAGGTGACCAGGATGAGGACTTCCAGGAGTTCTTCATCGGCTCGATCGAGGAGAAACCTGACGACGTGCTGGTCGCCTCGCCCACTTCACCCCTCGGATCTGCTCTTTTGGGTAAATCGGCTGGCGACGTGGTGAACTACGACGCCCCTTCGGGCGTCTTG
>DAIEHI010000170.1 GCA_027355725.1 Acidimicrobiaceae bacterium | reverse complement strand
CACGCGCTGCACCTGGTTGGTGCCCTCGTAGATTTGCGTGATCTTCGCATCTCGCATGAATCGTTCGACGGGGAACTCCTTGGTGAAGCCGTAGCCACCCAGCAACTGTACGGCATCGGTCGCGACGCTCATTGCAGTATCCGAAGCGAATGATTTCGCCGCCGCGCCGAGGTAACTGAGCTGATTATCCGGATCGCCTGCGTCAATCGTGGCGCATGCGCGGTAGACCAAGGCCCGTGCGGCTTCGGTGCGTATCGCCATGTCAGCCAGCATGAAGCGAAGTCCCTGCAAGTCCGCAATCGGCGCACCAAATGCCTTACGGCCCTTCATATAGTTACCGGCGAAGTCAATGGAAGCCTGGGAGATACCGACGGCCTGGGCCCCAATGGTTGGACGTGAACGATCGAGGGTGTGCATTGCGATCTTGAATCCTTCGCCCTCTTCACCAATACGATGCGACGCAGGAACCCTCACGTCCTCAAAGACAACCTCACCCGTAGGCGAGGCGCGCAGTCCCATCTTGTCCTCGTGCTTAGGGAACTTGAGCCCCCATTGCTTCTCGACCAAGAAACACGTGATGCCATGACTTCGAGCGTCGGGGTCGGTGCTCGCAAAGACGGTATAGGTGTCAGAGACGCCCGAGTTGGTGATCCAGTACTTGGAGCCGTTGAGGATGTAGTCGTCACCATCACGCACGGCCCGCGTTCGCATGCTCGCGACATCCGATCCCGCGTCGGCCTCAGAGAGGCAGTAGCTGGCTTGAATCTCGCCACGAGCAATGCGTGGAAGATACTCGTGCTTGATCTCTTCAGAGGCGAAGTTCATCACCGGCAACATGCCAAGTTTCGAAATGAGCATCGTCACCGACGTCGAAGCACACCCGCGCGCCAGTTCCTCAGCCATGATTGCCTGGGTCACCATGTCAGCGCCCGCGCCGCCGTAGGCCTCTGGGACACTCAGCGAAGGCAGCTCCATCTCGACGCACGCGTCGAAACTCTCCTGGGGGAACACTTGTTCACGGTCATAGCGCGTAGCGTGCGGGGCGACGCGCTCGTCCACGAAGTTGCGCATGACATCTCGAAAGGCACGTTGCTCACTGGTCAGGTCAAAACTCATATATTCCTTCAGTAGTTGGGGTACTAATGAGAAGGTGCGCTGGGCAACAGCGTGGTGGCGCTGACCGCATCAACGAATCGGCGCTGCATCACGTAACTATGCGCGAGCCCTGCGAACGAACTGCAGCGTTCGTGGTCAATGACGTCAGTGTCGCGCAGTCCAAAGATGTCCAGGGCCACCTGCACGTCGCCGAGGATGGGCCCGCGGCCGACGAGACTCGCCCGCTTGGCCGCGACCAGCGCGATTCCGGTCTCGACGTCGTGGCGATCGTGCTCATGGGCGAAGGACAGTTTGGCAACCTCTCGATGCGCAATGGTCAACGCGAAGCCTTCGCCCGGTGCGGACGTGCCGTAGTTCGCACCCTTGGCAACCACGGCGGAGCGCTGCAGTCCCGACTTCTTCACGCGAGCAATCTCGGGCGTCGCGGTCTTCATCGAAGATCGCACCTCACCCGCTGAGGGAACTGGAGAGAACGTAGGTTGAGTCACACTTCGACACTATCTCTCAGTGGGCTAGACCCTCGCGAGCCAATCCTCGTATTCGGGGATCTCACCGCGCACGGCC
>DAIEHI010000167.1 GCA_027355725.1 Acidimicrobiaceae bacterium | reverse complement strand
AGTCATGACTAGCCTTCGAGGACATTTGTTCGCCAAAGATATCGGCCCTCAGCGAGGGAACGCACAACCAGAGTTAACCCAAGGGGAGTTCATGAGTCTCAACCAGAGCAACTATCACGCTGTTATCAAGGTCATCGGCGTGGGTGGTGGCGGGGTGAATGCGGTCAATCGCATGATCACCTCGGGTCTGCGCAATATCGAGTTCATTGCGGCCAATACTGACGCGCAGGCACTGCTCTTGAGCGAAGCGGATCTGAAGCTGGACATCGGCCGACAGCTGACACGCGGGCTGGGAGCCGGCAGCGACCCAGAAATTGGTCGCCAAGCGGCTGAGGACCACCGAGGCGAGATTGAAGAGGCGCTGAAGGACACGGACATGGTCTTCATTACTGCAGGTGAGGGCGGTGGAACCGGTACCGGTGCGGCTCCGGTCGTCGCCGAGATCGCCCGCGCGCTTGGCATCCTCACCATCGGCGTGGTGACACGGCCGTTCTCCTTTGAGGGCAAGCGCCGCGCGACCCAAGCTGAAAAGGGCATTCAGGCCCTTCGTGAGAAGGTGGACACCCTGATTGTCATACCGAACGATCGCTTGTTGTCAGTGACCGCCGCGGACACTTCAATGCTCGACGCCTTCAAGATCGCAGACGACGTGCTGCTCTCAGCGGTGCGAGGGGTCACGGACCTGATCACGGTGCCTGGTCTCATCAACACTGACTTCGCTGACGTGAACACGGTGATGCGCAATGCAGGGACCGCAATCATGGGTGTTGGCACATCCACAGGTGAGGGCCGTGCGGTCAATGCCGCGCGGGCTGCGATCACTTCGCCCTTGCTCGAAGCATCGATCGACGGTGCCCGAGGAATCTTGATGAATATCGTTGGTGGGCCCAATGTGACGCTCAACGAGGTCACTGATGCGGCCAACATCATCCACTCGGTGGCGCACGCTGACGCCAACATCATCTTTGGCAGCGTGATTGATGAATCCATTGGTGAGGCGGTTCGAGTCACCGTCATTGCCGCGGGCTTCGATCACAGCGCCTCGCCCAAGACCGTGGTCCAGACCCAAAGCGAGCCAGTGATGACTGAGGGTCCGCGTAGTGACATCTTCTCGAGCGCTCCCAGTGATGACTTCTTTGACGTCGGCGGCGATGACGACCTCCCCAGCTTCCTTCGCTAGCCACGAACTCGTCGAGCGCGTAAGAGAGAATTTGGGCGTCATACACGAGCGGATCACCTCGAGCGGCCGTGACGTGTCCAGTGTGAGAGTTGTCGCAGTCACCAAGACCTTCGCGGCGGACGCGGTACGTGCGGCGAATGAGGTCGGACTTCGCTTCGTGGGCGAGAACTACGTGGACGAGATGCGTGAGAAGCGAGCGGCGACTCCAGATGTGTCGATGACCTGGCATTACCTGGGGGCGCTGCAAAGCAACAAGATTGCCCAAGCCGTGCAGAGCGCGGACTTGTTGTGTGGAGTCTCTCGAGAGAAAGAGATCGAGCGGATCAGTCGCCTGCGACCAGGGATGCCTGTCTACGTCCAAGTCGATTACACCGAAGCAGAAGGCCGTAATGGTGCCAATCCGCGCGATGTCGCCAACCTGGTGCAACGGGCCCGAGCCCTCAACGTGGACGTTCGCGGTCTCATGACGGTCCCCGCACCAGCGATTGACGCTTCGCGCAAGGCCTTCACGTCCCTCGTGGCATTGGCGGACGATTTGGGCCTCGCGGAGCGTTCAATGGGGATGAGCGAGGATCTGGAGCTCGCCTGTGAACTGGGTTCCACTGAAATACGTATTGGTCGGGCCCTCTTCGGACCCCGGATGGCGACGAGCCCGCTGGCCTAACATGGTCCAAAGCGGTATCGCCGCAAGGAGAAGTCGATGAAAGAAAAGATGCGTAAGGCCCTAGGGTTTCTAGGGCTAATCGAAGACGAATATGGCGAATACGCCTCCGCGGGTGCGACGCGCCCGTTCTCCGAGCAGCCCGCATACGAAGAAGAGCCCGAGTGGGCTCGTCCTGCACCGGCGCCTCCGCGACCCTATACGACGGTCGCCAGTGGGCCCGCGAATCAGAGGAGTACCTCGAGTTACCCGGGTCGCAACTCTTCGATCTCGGTAATCGAAGCCGGCAGCCAGGCCCCACGGGTTCGGCCCCTGCCGAGCAATGGCGTGCGTGGCATCACGCCTCTCTCCCAGGACCGAGATCTCGCAATCTTTTCGCCAACGAACTACAACGAATCTCGGCGCATCACCGACCTGCTGCGCAGCAATCGAGCGGTGGTGATGCGCGTCGATCACATCGATCCAAGCCTCGCGAGGCGATTGGTCGATTTCGCCGCCGGTACCGCGTACGCATTGAACGCGAAAGTTGAGGTACTCGAGAAGGGCGCTGTGTACCTCGTGAGTCCTCAGGGAATGCACCTCGGCCCCGAGGCCCGAGAGCGCCTGCGTGCGTCGAACTACCAGTCGACTGGACTGTAATGATCCTCGTACACGAGATCATCAGTCTCTATATTTGGGTCCTCATCATCTCGGCGCTCTTGAGTTGGTTCCCAACGACCGACCAATCAGGGGGCCTCGCCGCTACCAAGCGGTTCCTCTGGCGCATCACTGAACCGGTGCTTCGACCTCTTCGCCAGATTGTGCCCCGGCCACGTATCGGGGGAGTCGGGGTCGACTTCTCGGTGCTGGTGGCGATCATCCTGCTTGAGGTGATCAACAGCTTCATCTAGTAGCGAAACCACTGTTTTGGGCGCTCGCGCACTAGGGTGGCTGCATGGATAGTTCGGAAAACGCTCTTTCGGCGCTCGACGCCATCGATACCGTGGCCTTCAAAGTTGGCCTCAAGGGCTATAACGTCGACGAGGTCGATGAGTTCCTTGAACGCGTCTCTGTGGAATCTCGCCAGTTGAAGGACCAATTGCACCAAATGCGCCAGCAACTGCGCCAAGCGAGTGAGCGCATCAACCAACTCCAGAGCGGTACAGCCGTCGCGCCACCACCCACCCAGCCCCCCACTGCACCGGTGCCCACGACCCCCTCACCAAGAGTTGTCTCGTCTGGTGCGGGTGCAGAGCAGGTGACAGCAATGATCCTCATGGCTCAGCAGTTCATAGAGCAGGCTCAACAAGAGGCCGAGGCGAAGGCTCGTGAACTCACCACCGCCGCACAGGAGCGCGCTCGTGAAATCGTGTCTGAGGCGCGAAGCCGTGCCGAGGATGAGGTGAACCGACTGAACGGCCTCAAGCAGAGGTTGAGTGAGGATGTGGACACGCTCGCCCGTCAGCTCGAAACCGAGAGAACTCGCCTGAGCAGCGTGCTGGCTGAATTCTCGAGGTGGATCGAGAGTTCACTGCATGTAGGTGACGCGCGGGCCACGAACACACCCACACCCACACCCACACCCACACCCACGCCATCGAGTGAGCAGCCCTCCTCTCCACCAGCGCCAGTCCAGGAGTCACGTCAGTCAGCGACGGTTCGCCCACTTGCGCCACCCCCCGCCCCGGCGCCTGGGGCGAACCAGACAATCGGCCAAGTACTTAATTTCGAGCAGACTTCGCGCGACGATCGCTCCTAGAACCGCCGATGGCTGCTAGGGTCGGCGCGCACTTGTCAAACGCAATTTGAGGAGAACTATGCCGTCCAGCGCCAAGCCCGCCGCCAAGGCCCCCGCTAAGAAGTCACCGGTCGCGAGAGTCTCTGCCAAGAAGCCAGTCAAGAGCACCACTAAGAAGGTCGCGCCAAAACCAACATCAAAATCCGTATCAAAATCCCCCAGCAAGAAATCGGCTCCGGCCAAGAAAGTTGTCGTGAACAAGACCGCAAAGAAGGCGACCGCCACCAAGGCCCCCGCCAAGAAAACATCCCCAACGAAGGCCCCTGTCAAGGCCGCGGCCAAGAAGTCGTTGACCCCAACCCTCGAGCAGAAGGCAGCGAACGCCGCCAAAGCAGCCGCCGCCAAGGCCAAGGCCGCAGCCGCGGCCAAGGCTCAGAAGGAACGAGACGCCAAGGCCAAGGCCGCCGCGAAGGCCAAGGCCGCCGCGGAGAAAGCCAAGGCGACCGCTGCCGCCAAGCTCGCTCGCGAGCGCGACGCCAAGGCCAAGGCTGCGGCGAAGGAGCGCGAATCACAGCGAAAGGCTCGCGAAAAGGCAGCTGCGGAAGCAAAGAAGCAGCGTGAAATTGAGGCCAAGCGCAAGGCGATTGAGGCCGAGAAGCAGCGCAAACAGCGTGAGATCGAACGGCGAAACCTCGAGGAGTTGAAGCGCCACGAGCGACGCGAAGCCGAGGAGCGCAAGCGTCTCGAGGCACTCGAGCGAAAGATGCATTCAAAGCCCTACGGCAATGACCACGAGTTCCTCGGTGAGCTTCGTGTCCTGCTCCTCGAGGCTCGCGATGCCACCTCGAGCCAGATCGCGATCAGTGAGTTCGAAGCGAATGAGATGTTGGTCGACCGAGAGCGACTTGAATACGACGACGAAGACGGCAGCAGCGTTGCCTCGGACATCCAGCGTGATCAATTGAAGGATTTTGCGGCCTCGTTACGGCTCAAGGTTGATGAGATCGACGTGGCCCTGGCTCGTATCGACGAGGGGAGCTACGGGCGCTGCGATGAGTGCTACGAGCCGATTTCCAAGCCTCGTCTGCTCGCACAATTGCCGGTCTTCACCTGCGTGTCGTGCCGCGCAAGCGTCTAGAACCTCGCGTAAATTACACTGTCGTCGTGGTGGCCCTTGGGGTCATTGTGATTGACGCGGTCACCAAAGCCTGGGCGCGCCATACGCTGGTAACGCACGCGGTTCGACTCTTCGGTGGCGTGTGGCTGCGCCTGCAGTTCAATTCAGGCATTTCATTCTCCATCAATCAGTCGGGACCGCTTGTGACCTCCATCATCACCGCCGCCATCGCCTTGGTCGTCGTGGTGGTTGGAGTGAGGGCGAATGCGGGCGCGCCGGCCGTGGGGTTCGGCTTCTTGCTCGGAGGGGGTGTCGCGAACCTGGTCGACCGGTTGGTTTCAACTCCACATCGCGTGACCGATTTCATCTCCGTGGGCGCTTTTCCGGTGTTCAATCTTGCTGACGTATCGATTACGGCTGGTTTCATTGTCTTGTTCGTTGCCGCCATGCGCGGCGATCGGCTGTTGAAGAGATGACCGATCAGTCCGACGTGGAGTCGTTTGACGAGGAGAGCGTGGACCTGGTGATCCCCGGATCACTTCGTGGCATTCGAATCGATCGTGTGCTCTCGATGCTGACCGGACTCTCGCGTTCTGAGGCGAGCGCGATCTTGGCGAGCGGTGGTGCCACCCTCGATGACAAGTTGGTCGTGAAAGCGTCGCTCGTGGTCGAAGAAGGTCAGCATCTGGTGGCGATCCTGCCGGCCAGAGAGACCGGTGTCGTCAGCGCTGATCCATCTGTCACGGTCGATGTGGCGCTCGACGATCCGGATTTTGCCGTTGTCAACAAGGCGCCCGGACAAGTCGTGCACCCCGGCGCAGGACAGCGCACCGGCACCCTCGTCGCGGGTCTGCTCGCGCTCTATCCTCAGATCCAGGAATTGGGTAGCGAGGGGTTATGCGACCCGCTGCGTCCAGGAATCGTCCATCGACTCGACAAGGGGACGTCGGGCCTATTGGTCATTGCCAAGACCCCGGAGGGGTTCATCAGCCTGAGTGCCCAACTGGCCGAGCGTTCGATGGAACGCACCTATATGGGGATGGTAGAAGGTCACGTCGGCGAGGAGCGAGGTGTCGTCGACGCTCCGATCGGTCGCTCAACTCGAACGCCGACCATGATGGCGGTGAGGACCGACGGGCGACCCGCGCGTACCAGTTACGAAGTGCTGCGCCGTATTGACAAGCCCCATGCCATGACGCTGCTGCGCCTGCGACTCGATACGGGGCGCACCCACCAGATCCGAGTTCATATGGCCACCATTGGGCACCCGGTCGTTAATGATCCCCGGTACGGTCATCGTCGAGAGCGACGTTTGCCAGAAGACAGGTTCTTCCTACATTCTGCGACGTTGGCATTCACGCACCCTCGAAGTGGCGAACGGGTCGTTACGAACGCGGTACTGCCCGCGGACCTCGTACCTCTGGTGCCCGCTGACTTCGAGTTCTAGGCGTTCTCTCTCGTTGCGAGCACCGCGGAGTCACCGCGCAGCAATTCGAGCGCTTCCTCCTCGGCTCGACGCACTCGACGCACGCCGATGTCCATCTTGGAGGCCGTTGCTTGCAGCGACAGGGGGGTGGCACCGTTGAGGCCGAAGCGGTGAGTGAGCACCTCGCGCTGGAGTTCATTCAACTTCGACAAAGCTCCGTGGAGTTGCTCATCCATCATCGTCTGCTCGATCTCGCCGACCCAGTCCTGCTGACTGGGCGCCACGAGGTCACCTAGGGTCGTCGCTGAGTCAGACGAGGCTGGTTGATCAAGGCTCGCCGTGACCCCAGCAAGACCCTTGAGTCCCTCGCGAACTGATTTGATCATGCCGGTAGCTTCAGTGAGTTCCTCGTCAGTTGGTTTACGGCCAAGGATCGAGGTCAGCTCCGCCGTTGTCGCTTCGAGGCGCTGCAACTGCTCTCCGACTTCGAGCGGGATTCGAATGGTGCGCCCGTGCTGTTGAACTGCGCGCTGAAGGGCCTGACGAATCCACCAGGTGGCGTAGGTAGAGAACTTGAATCCGCGCTCCCAGTCGAACTTCTCAACAGCGCGCAACAGCCCAAACGTGCCTTCTTGGACCAGGTCGACCATCTCGACCCCTCGGTCCTGGTAGCGGCGGGCCCAGTGCAGCACTAGGCGCAGGTTGGCGGCGACCATCTGCTTCTTCGCCTCTTCGTCCCCGGCGGTGACGCGCTTGGCCAATTCGACCTGCTCGTCATAGTTGGGCATCGGATAACGGTCCAGGTCACGCATGAGCAAACCCAGCATGTCATTGGTGTTTATTGCGGAACGGCGGGGGGCTGTGTTCACTTGTTCTCCTTAGACAACGTGCGGTGAAGCCGTCCTAATGGGTATTTCTCCTATGGACGCATTAATAATTTACCACGTTGAAAAAGCTACTTCAAGCCTTTAAAGATTCTTCAATCAAAGGGTTAAGAACGACCTAAGAGCTGTGGGTGCGCTTCACTGGCTGACCACCGCGCGCTTGGAGAACTAGGTCCGCGAGGGTGAAACTCGCCAGGTGTTCTCGCATGTGATTACCCACATCTGCCCACACGCCGAGGAGGACGCATTGGCCCTCGTGGTCACAGGCCCCCTCGCGATGAGGTTCTCCGAAGTCACCAGCGACGATGGGCCCGTCAACGGCGGCGACGATCTCTGCCAATGTGATGGTGTCCGCGGGCCGCGCCAGTACATAACCGCCGCCAACGCCGCGTTTGGAGCGAACAAGTCCAACGCCCTTGAGGCTGAGCAGAATCTGCTCCAGGTACGGTTGGGGAAGTCCGGTGCGCTCAGCGAGATCGCGCACTGACGTTGGTGTGCACAGGTCATCGCGCAACGCGAGGCTCAGTAGCGCCCGACTGGCGTAGTCACCACGCGTTGAGACCCTCATGAAGCGCAGTCTATCTACGCGTATTCGCATGCGCGGATGCGACAGGGGGTGGCTGAATCTGGCACACTTCAGTATGTGGAACAAGAACCCAATGAAAATGTGAAGGTGAACCCCGACGAAGTCTTGGCACCCGGCGAGGAGTCAGCGAAATCGGGGGATGACCAGGACCAGGACACCGATTTCATCAGTCAACCAGCCAAAGTCATGCGCATTGGCTCGATGGTGAAGTCCTTGCTCGATGAGGCGAGGAGTGCTCCTTTGGATGAAGCGGGTCGCGCCCGACTTCGAGAGATCTACCAGATGTCGATCTCAGAACTCTCGGGAGCGCTGTCGCCCGACCTTGGCGGAGAGTTGGCGAGAATGTCCATGCCATTCAGCGCAGAGGTGCCCAGTGAGTCAGAGCTGCGCGTCGCGCAGGCTCAACTCGTGGGTTGGCTCGAAGGGCTCTTTCACGGGATTCAGGCCTCGCTCTTCGCACAACAAGCCGCGGCCGCGGCCCAACTGGAGAAGATGCGCGATCGGTCACTTAACCCTGGCGCGAGCGAACCACGAGCGGGCACGTACCTCTGAGCGGGACTGCGGAGCGTGACACACTGGTACTAGTTTCAAAATGCCACGCGTGTAATTTGCGCGTCTTGCTCGAAAGGGTCACGTCAGCGGATGGCTGAGAGTTTCGTTCACCTCCATAATCACACCGAGTACTCAATGCTCGATGGTGCTGCGCGCGTCGAGGAATTGGTTCTCGCTGCGAAGGCCGACGGACAGCGTGCTCTCGGCATCACTGACCACGGCAACCTCTACGGCGTCATTGACTTCTATGAGGCGTGTCGTAAGCACGACATTGTGCCCATCATCGGGCTCGAGGCGTACATGGCGGCGAACTCACGCTTCGACCGACCAACTCGTCGCGGCAAGATTGACGACACCGGGGGAGACACCGAAGGTGGACAGAAGCTCTATCACCACTTGACACTGCTCGCTCAGTCCAATGAGGGCTACCGGAACTTGCGAGAACTCTCGTCATTGGCGTTTCTAGAGGGCTACTACTACAAGCCTCGCTTGGACTGGGAATTGCTCGAGCGTCACTCGAAGGACGTCATTGCAACGTCGGGTTGCCTAGGCGGGGTTGTCCTGCAGGCACTACTGCAGGACAACTACCCCAAGGCGCTCGAACTTGCCGGGCGCCTGCAGACGATATTTGGTGCGGAGAACTTCTTCATCGAAATCCAGGACCACGGTATCCCGGAGCAGATTCGCACGAATCCTCACTTACTTCAGATCGCCCGCGACCTCAACGCACCACTACTTGCCACCAATGACTTGCACTACGTGCGTCACAGTGATGCCGAAATGCATGACGCCCTGCTGTGCATCGGTACCGGTTCGCTCGTGGCGGATCCCAATCGCTTCCGATTCCAGAGTGACCAGCATTATCTGAAGTCAGCGGCCGAGATGCGTTACCTCTTTCGCGACTTGCCTGATGCATGTGACAACACTCTCGCCATTGCAGAGCGCGTGAACGTGAAGATTGAATTCGATAACGACGCGTTGCCCGAGTTTCCGATCCCTCCACAGTTTGAAGGAGCGACCCATAAGGAGGGCGCAAACCGACTGCTACGCGAACTCGCTTTCCAGGGTGCACGTGAACGTTACGGCGACCTCATCAGTGATGAGGTCCGACAGCGTCTCGATTATGAGCTCGGCGTCGTCGCCGACATGGGCTTTTCGGATTATTTTCTCGTCGTATGGGACCTGATCCGTCACGCGAGACAAAAGGGCATCCGCGTCGGACCAGGCCGAGGTTCCGCCGCTGGATGTTGCGTGGCGTACTGCTTGAGGATCGTGGACCTTGACCCAATTCGTTACGGGCTGATCTTCGAGCGTTTTCTCAACCCCGGTCGAAAGCAAATGCCTGATATCGACATGGACTTCGACGAACGCTACCGCGGCGACATGATCCGCTACGCCGCTGAGCGTTACGGGTCGGATCACGTGGCACAAATCGTGACGTTCTCGACCATCAAAGCCCGCGCCGCCGTTCGCGATGCGGCGCGCGTCCTTGGTTATCCGCCTCAGTTGGGCGACAAGATCGCGAAGGCCATGCCGCCACTCGTCATGGGTCAGGACTTGCCCCTCGAGGCGTGCTTCACACCGACGCCAGGCTATGAGGCGCGTTTTGCCGAAGCGAGTGAACTTCGGACTCTCTACGACACGGACCCTGAAGTCCAACACGCCGTTGACGTCGCCAAGGGGTTTGTCGACAAGCGACGCCAAGATGGCATCCACGCGGCGGCTGTGGTCATCACGAAGGGGCCGGTGCTCGACTACGTACCGGTGCAGCGAAAGTCTTCACCTAATGGTTCAGTCGACGACGCACCAATCGTCACCCAGTACGAAGCCACAGCGATTGAGAAGCTCGGCCTGTTGAAGATGGACTTCCTCGGCCTTAGGAACCTCGCGATTATCGAACGTGCGCTGGCGCACATTCAAAGGCGCCACGCGACGAGCGTTGACATAGACAACGTGTCGCTTGATGACGAGAAGGTGTTCGAGATGCTCAAACTCGGCAACTCAATCGGCATCTTCCAACTCGAGGGCGACAAGATGCGCCAGCTCATGCGTCGATTAGCACCGACCAGTTTTGACGACATTGCGGCACTGGTTGCGCTGTATCGTCCCGGTCCATTGAGTGAAAACGTTCACAACGATTACGCCGATCGCAAGAACCTTCGACAAGCAGTGAGTTATGACCACCCAGACCTCGAAGAGATACTGGGCGAGACGTACGGACTGATGATCTACCAAGAAGACATCATGCGCGTCGCGACCAAGATCGCGGGCTTCTCCATGACCGAAGCGGATGATCTTCGAAAGGCGTGTTCGAAGAAGATCCGAGAGATGATCCAAGCTCAGCGCGCGAAATTCGTGGATGGATCGGAACGAGAGGGCTACGGTCGTGACCTCGGTGAGGCCATCTTCAACAAGATTGAACCCTTTGCCGACTACGCCTTCAACAAGAGCCACGCCTACGGGTACGCCCTCATTGCGTATCAAAATGCCTGGCTCAAAGCGAACTATCCGGTCGAGTACATGTCAGCGCTGCTCACCTCGTTTCGTGACGACAAGGACAAGGCCTCGATCTATCTCAACGAAGCACGTCAAATGGGCATCACGGTGGGCGTGCCTGACGTCAATGAGTCGTTCGGGGAATACGCACCGAGTTTGCGTCAGGACAACACGATCCTCTTTGGTATGTCGGCGGTCAGAAACGTCGGTGATGCGCTGGTGGAGAAGATCGTGCACGAGAGAGAAGAGGGCGGCCCATACCTATCGGTCTACGACTTCGTTCGCCGCGTGGACCCGGCGGTGCTCAATCGTCGCTCCATGGAGTCGCTCATCAAGGCCGGAGCGTTCGATTCGCTGGGTGTTCCTCGGTTGGGCTTTCTCTTGAAGGTCGACGAAATAATCGACGTCACATTGAGCCGTCGCAAGGATCTGTCGCTTGGCATCACGACGCTCTTCGCTGCGCTGGGCGACGATGAGGATGCCAATGACTGGGAGGGGACGGAGATTGCACTGAGCGATGTTGAATTTGAGAAATCAGTGAAGCTCGACTTCGAACGCGAGATGCTCGGCACCTACATCTCGGATCATCCTCTCTACGAGGTCGAAGATGCCCTCGCCGCGAAGACCGATGGCACGCTCGTTGAGATACGCGAGCGCGGCGAAGACTTGTCCAAGGCTGGTCGGGCTTTCACGATCGGTGGCATCCTCTCTGAAGTGCAGATTCGTACCACCAAGGCGGGTCAGCAATATGCTCGCACCGTTCTTGAGGACCTGGGCGGTTCGATAGAAGTCAATTTTTCGGCCCGAAATTTCGAGAAATGCAGTGGATTCCTCTCTAAGGACAACATCGTTCTCATGAAGGTCCGCGTTGACTCGAGAGATGAAGAGTTGCGCTTCAGCGCCCTCGAGGTGGAACTCTTGAAGGTCGATCGCGGCCTTGACGAACTTCGACTCATCTTGAGGCCCGAAGATCTGACTTCGACATCAATCAGTGCATTGCGCGACATACTTGCGCGCTACCCTGGACCCTCTCCGGTGATCGTTGAAACCGGAGTGGACGGCAAGGCGTTCAAACTTGGGCCGGATTTCAACGTGAATATCGCGAATGTGGTGGCCGATCTCCGCTCAGAATTCGGTCGAAACGTGATAAAGGCGTAATCCGTTTTGATGGGTCTGAAATTCCCGTAGAATGATTACCTATGGCAATGATCGTCACAACGAAGGACACCACCGCCCTCAGCGACGCAGAATTAGCCGAAATGGCAGATCTCTGCGTTGACCGCGAACCATGTTTTGACATCGGATTCCTCTCCAAGCAGCGCGAGGAATGGGTGCTCGTGACCCACGCGCGCGAAGGCAACAAGTTGCGCGGTTATTCGTTCTGCACGCTCGAGCGAATTGGTGGAACACCCTCGTTGCTGGTCGGGCTCTTGCTCGTTGACCGAAACGCCAAGTCTGATCAGACGCTCAAGGCGATCTTGAATGATCAGTTTCGTCGCGCGTTGCTCGCGTTCCCCGACGAAGACGTCCTACTGGGCTCACGGCTCACCACTCCCGACGGGTATCGTGCGTTCGCGGGCCTCGAAGACGTCGTGCCACGGCTTGGGTACAAGCCAACCGGGGAGGACCGGGCGTGGGGACGACGTCTAGCCAAGCGGTTCGGCTCTGAGAAGTCAATCGATGACCACACTTTTGTCATGTCTGTGAGCCCGGGACCGGTGGGGGGCCTTGACTACAGCGTGTCCAAGGCCGCTGTGCCCGAGGGCGTCGAGGTCTTCTTCGAGTCGATCGAACCTGGTCAGGGCCAGCGACTCGTTGTCTTTGGCTGGGCAATGGCTGAAGCCCTGGCGTCAGGGAAACTGCCCAAGTAGGTCAAGACCTCCTCTCGCGAGGCTTCAGCCTCGAGGGAGCAGCCCCGTACAGCTCTTGTAGCAGTGCCCATCAATCGGCTGCGAAAGGGTTGTGAGCACGTACGTGGGGCGAAAGCCGAGGGACGTTGCGAGATCCTTGCCCGCGAGCGAGGTCCGTCTCGTCGCCTCCATGGTTCGAATTGCGTGGGCGTCTTCACACAAGAGCCAGACGTCGTCGCCGAACCACCCAAAGCGCACCCACGTCGAGCCGTCATCGCTTCGACGAAGCAGCTGGGGACCACGGTCGGCGGCGATGAGGGCGACGCTCGGCCGCTCGCCACGAAATTCCCAGTACGGAGCACTGGGTCCGCGAAAACCGAAGAGCGGTCCGTCAGCGGGGCTCGCCAATTGTTCGAGCCACTTTCGAACTCGTCGGCCGTGATAGGAGCCGAGTCGTCGCGGAAGGTCGGCCAAGGTCACTGCCTCTGGCTGGGCGAGGTCGTCGCGCTCGATGTCGTGGGCCAACTGGCCTTCAACCACGTCAAAGACTGCGAGGTCGGTGACGAAGTCCTCCGGCCAAGGTATGCGCCAGCGAACAATCGTCTGTGACGCGAGGTCAACGACGGTGGTGGTCTCGTTCGTTGAGCCGAGTACGAGACCAAATACCGTTGATCCAGGTGTGAGGTCGACGGTCGATCGTTGGGGCGTTCGTTCGACCAAGCGCTTGATTGCCTTCGCGGCGGGGTCACGACTAAAGAGTGCCATGGGTTCTCAGGCTGAGCACTTGTGCATCGAGGTCCTCAATGCTGTCAACCGGTAGTCGACACACCGACGCCTTGCAGACGTAGGCGTGTCCAGGCATTCGGTCTTGCAGCAGGGGTGACGACCCGGTTCCGGTAACGAGCACGGTGCGTGTCATGTGCATCAATCGTACGTGGTCTGACAAGTGGTTCGATTCGCCCGGTATGACCACTTCGATCCCCTCGTACGCAAATCCCGCCGCGTCGACCAGATCAGGGACTGCTCCGGGGTGTTCGCTGATGAGGATGGCCCCGAGGTCAGCGAGGCGGCGTGCGACAGACAGTGTCTCAGAGTCACCTGTACAAAGCGCAAGGCGAGCAAGGGCGCGACACGCAACGGCGTGGCTCGAGTGGGTGGCACCGTCGAAGATGTCCTTCGGTCTCGAGGGCAGGTCCGTGACCAAGTCACATTGACTGAAGAAACCCTTGCCTTGGTCGGGCGTATCAGGGTGTGGCAGAGGGCCGTCCCAGTAGTGCTCGAGCAGGTAAGAGGCGATGTGCTTCGCGTCAGCGAGCCAGGTGTCGTCACCGGTGAGTTCAAAAGCGTCGACGAGTGCGTCGATCAACCACGCCAGATCTGCGGCGGTCGCGTACGCCGTTCGATGATCAGTGCGCCACCAGATGTTCTGGCTGAAGTGAGTGCGTTGCAGCGATTTGAGAAGTCCGAGCGCTGCTTCGTTGAATCGGGGTTCGCCGCTCATCAACATCGCTGATGCGAGCATCGCATTCCATTCGAGCACGACTTTCTCATCGCGTGCGGGTTGCACCCGAGCGGACCTCACCGCCCTAAGCGCCTCGAGGGCTCCGCCAAGGTGCTGCGGCGTCACAAAGGGTTCATTGTCCGCCAAGCGCGGGATCGAACGCGATTCGAAGAGACCCGGCGATGTAATGCGCCAGCGATTGAGCACCGCGTCGAGGTGTGACGCTTCACCATGAAGTCTGAGTGCGTGCTCGACCTCCTCGGGTGTCCAGGTCACGTGGGAACCCTCGATACCGCCCGCGTCGGCGTCGAGTGAGGCTGCGAATCCGCTGTCGACGCGAAGTTCTCGAAGGACGAAGCCGAGCGTGTCGAGCGCCACCGCACGCCACTGCGGACACTCTGGGTGGGCGAGCGATGCGCGCAGGTACGCACGTGCCAGCAGTGCCTGGTCGCTCAGCATCTTTTCAAAATGGGGCACGTGCCACTCATCGTCGACGCTGTAGCGGGCGAAGCCTCCTCCAATATGGTCGTACATGCCCTGGCGCGATTGGGCCTCGAGGGTGCTCGTGACTGCGCGGATCGAGTGAGGGTCGTCGAATTCCAGTAACGCTTCAACATAACTGGGGCGAGGGAACTTGGGCGCACGGCCAAATCCGCCGTGTTCGTCGAGGCGACCAATCAATTCCTCTCGCAGGGCGAGTCGCGCGGCGCTCAGATTGAGCGGCGTCGTATGGGCGACGAGGTGGTCAACGAAGGTGACCTCGCGCGTCAGTGCTTCATGAAGCTGGACGGCTTGGGCCATCACCGCCGCTCGCTGTGTTCGCCACGCCTCATCCATGGCGTGAAGCAATCGTGAAAAGCCGACTTGACCGTGGCGATCGTTCGGGGGGTAATAGGTGCCCGCCATGAAGGGACGACCGTCGGGGTCCATGAAGACCGACATCGGCCAGCCACCATGACCGCTGAGCAGTTGGGTCGCCGCCATGTAGAGCGCGTCGACATCGGGACGTTCCTCACGATCGACCTTGATGGGGATGAATGATTCA
The DNA here is from genome assembly GCA_027355725.1 of Acidimicrobiaceae bacterium. GTDB lineage: Bacteria > Actinomycetota > Acidimicrobiia > Acidimicrobiales > RAAP-2 > RAAP-2. The sequence continues at coordinate 74,851 of DAIEHI010000167.1, read as the reverse complement.
TTGAGCAATCGCGCGAGCTCGGGATCCTCGAAGGATTCGTGGGCCATCACGTGGCACCAGTGGCACGCTGCGTACCCGACACTCAAGAAGACAGGGACATCGCGTCGCCGAGCTTCATCGAATGCGTCGTCCCCCCACGCCCACCAGGCCACGGGATTGTCGGCGTGATCGCTCAAGTAGAGAGAACCGAGTTGTTGCTTGATGTCACGCAGCAGGGGCACCAGATGACACTAGGGGAGTTCTCTCTTTTCTAGGTCGGCCATCCGCGTGCTCCACGTGTCGTGCAATATTGCGAGAATGACCTCATCGGTCCATTCGCCCTTGACAAATTCATTTTCTACGAGATGCGCTTCTTTGCGCAGCCCCAGTTTCTCCAAGGATCGAATCGATGCACTATTGCGTCCATCGCAGCGTCCGACGATGCGATGAAGGCCGTAGTCACCAAAGCCAATGTCAAGGAGCTCGTGGTAAATCTCAGGCGCGAGACCCCTCCCGTGAAAGTCGGGGTTCAATGAGCCACCTATCTCTCCTTGGCGATGTTCATCAGCATTCCACCTGAGCATGAAGTCACCTATGACGCGCCCAGTCTCATTCCAGACCGCGACAATGAACAGAGCATTGGCATCGTTGTTGTGTGATGCCGCGACGCGCTTCTCGAGCAGAGTGCGCGTCTGTTCGCGATCACGAGGTTGTGAGTACAAGTAGCGATTGACCTCTTCGCTGGCGTAGATGGCGGCGAGGTCATCGAGATCTGAACGTTGCGCAAAGCGCAACGTCAGTCGTTTGGTGGTGCGCGGAAATGGCCGTGGACTCATGGCTCGTTTCTAGTACGTTTGCCCAGCCACGATTCTGCTGGGTCAAGTGTCGCATTCAGTGTCGTGGCTACTCTGGTTGAACCAGCCACTTGGCCGACCTCGAGGAGGGCATGATGATGAAACCACTTCGTTGGGGCGTGTTGGGCACGGGGCGCATCGCGCACACGTTTGCGGAGGACCTTCGTCTCATTGACGAAGGGGAGATCGTTGCGGTGGGTTCACGCTCGCAGTCCTCTGCTGATCGATTCGCTGAAGAATTTGGGGTCAAGCATCGCCACGCTTCGTACGAGGACTTGGTGGCGAATGATGAAGTCGACGTCATCTACGTAGCGACCCCGCACCCGATGCATCATGACAATGCGTTGCTCGCGCTCGAGCACTCCAAGCCCGTACTCGTCGAGAAAGCCTTCACAATGAATGCCGCGGAGGCTCGTGAACTCGTGCAAGTCGCGCGAGAGCGCAAGCTCTTCATGATGGAAGCAATGTGGACCCGCTTTCTACCGCACGTCGTGGCGATCAGAGAGATGATCGCCAATGGTGAGTTGGGCGAGGTCGTTGTTGTCGAGGCCGATCACGGCAAATGGTTCGAGGAAGATTCCGCCTCGCGCCTTTTCGCACCAGAACTGGGCGGCGGCGCGTTGTTGGACCTCGGGGTCTATCCGGTCTCGTTCGCCTCGATGATTCTTGGTCGACCGGATCGGATCGCTGCGATGGTCGATCCCGCTTTTACTGGCGTCGATGGTCAGGCCTCCATGCTCTTTGGCTACCCGAGTGGCGCCCAAGCAGTCTTGACGTGCACCTCGCGGGCTCGAACCGCAACGAGAGCCTGCATATCGGGCGAACGGGCGCGAATTGAGATCGACGGTGACTTCTATGCGCCCACCTCGTTTCGCCTCGTCACGCGAGGCGGCGACGTGTCAAGGTTTGAGTTTCCCCGATCGGGCCGAGGCCTGCACCATCAGGCTGTCGAGGTGGCGAGATGCATTGATGCCGGGCAACTCGAGAGTCCAATCATGCCGCTCGATGAGACCATTGCGATCATGGAAACCATGGAGAAGGTGCTCGCGTATCTGTAGCGAAGGATGCTGAACGGGCGGCTCGCACGAGTTGCTAAGGAAGTTAAGTAACACTTCACACGGTTATGCGTCAACGAGCAACTGGTAGTCGTTCGTGACCAGTTCACTCAACGCCGTAGTCAGAATGCCGTAATGAAACGACTCCTCCTGCGACGTAGACATCTTGTGCGGTTGTCTAATGTACGCGTTAGTACCTTCGCGCAATTTGCATGGTCGCTCCGTGGCGTAATCCATACGATCATCGCCCGATGTGATCGCGCGCAACAGGGCCATCACCTGACGACGAAGTGAATTGTGCGTCCGCTTCGTGCTAACTTCAGCGACTGAGCATTATCTTCACATGATGTTCACGAAGTTGACAATAACTACCGGGGTCCTAGGACTCCAAAAGAAGGGTTGGGGATATGAAGTTCAAGACAGCTAAGGCGCTCGCGTCTGTGGCATTGGTCGGCAGTTTTGTCGTCGCGATGCTGCCAGACGTGAGTTCCGCAGGTACACCAACAGTGTCGAATGCGACTTTCAATACGAAGTTCTCGACGATGAAGTACCTGAAGGGCATTGTGGCTAAGGGTAAGGGCAGCATTGCTGTCATTTTGCCTGACACAGTGTCATCAGCGCGCTACACGGAGTTCGACGCTCCGTATTTGAAGAAGGCGTTCCTCGCGGCCGGTTTGAAGACGAACCAGTTCTCGATTCAAAACGCCCAAGGTAGCGACACGACTCAATACACCGACGCTCAGGCGGCAATTGCCAAGGGTGCCAAGGTGATCCTGCTGGACGCGCTTGACTCGACCACGGGTGCTGTCATCGAGGCGTACGCCAAGGCTCGCGGTGTCAAGGTCATCGACTACGACCGCCTGACCCTTGGTGGAGCGCGTAGCTACTACGTCAGCTTCAACAACGTGGCAGTCGGCACGTTGATTGGTACCGGCGTGACCAGTTGCATCACCTCGTGGGGCGTGAAGAGCCCGCTCATCTACGTGATGAAGGGTGCGCCCACCGACAACAATGCGACGCTGTTCGCTCAGGGCTACAACGCTGTGCTCGCCAAGGCCGGCTACACCACGGCCGCTGGCAACGTGGTCGATGAGAACACGGGTACCTGGACGCCTTCGGTCGCTTTGACCGACTTCCAGGGTGCCTACACGGCAAACCCGAAGATCAACGCAGTCGTGACGCCGAATGACGAGAACGCTGCACCGATCATCTCCTACCTGCAGAGCAAGGGTCTGGCCCCAAAGACAATTCCGTTCACGGGCCAGGACGCTACGTTGATTGGTTTCGAGAACATCATCTCGGGATACCAGTGCGGTACGGTCTACAAGCCGATCTGGCTCGAAGCTCAGGCAGCTGCAGCACTGGCCGTGTACTTGCGTGCCGGTGTCAAGCCACCTAAGGGTCTCGTGAACGGCACCTCAACGGACTCGTCAGCTCTTATCAATAGCCTGAAGAAGGTTCCGTCGGTTCTGTTGACCGCCACCTGGGTCACCGCCGCCACCGTCCAGAAGACGGTCATCGCGGACAAGGTCATCAAGGCCTCCGACCTTTGCACGAACTCTGCTCCGACGGTCGCTGGTTCAACTCAGCCGACCTACGCGCAGGACTGCAAGACCTACGGCATCAAGTAGTCGGTAGAAGCATGGACACCACCCCCGAATCGCCGAACCTCACAGCGTCCTCCAGGGGACCATCCGAGCAGAGCGGCTCGGGGGTGGCGTCATCTTCAGTGCCTTTGTTGAGCCTGCGCGGTGTGTCGAAGAACTTCGGCCCCGTGCAGGCAATACAGGGCGTCAATCTCGACGTACCCGACGGTCAGGTCACCGCGCTCATTGGCGACAACGGTGCCGGCAAGTCGGTACTCATCAAGACCATCTCTGGCATCTGGCCCCCTTCAGAGGGAAAGATCATTTGGAAGGGTGAGGAAGTACACGATCACTCGCCGCGGACCGCGACCGCGCTAGGTATCGCGACCGTGTATCAGGACCTGGCGCTTTGTGACAACCTCGACATCGTCCAGAACATGTACCTCGGTCGCGAAGAGACCAAGTTCGGTGCGCTCGATGAGATCAAGATGGAATTGGCCACAAACCAACTCCTCAAGGATTTGTCTGTCTCAACAGTGAAGTCTGTACGTCAACTCGTGGCGTCACTCTCGGGGGGTCAGCGACAAGCCATCGCGGTTGCTCGCGCTGTCATGCGTGACTCTCGACTGGTGATACTTGACGAGCCAACTGCGGCGCTCGGTGTTTCGCAGACCAGACAGGTCCTCGAGCTCATTCGAACGCTCTCGTCGCGAGGAATCGCAGTACTTGTAATTTCTCACAACCTCAATGACGTCTTCAGCGTTGCAGACCGCATTGCGGTCATGCACCTGGGGAGCCTCGTCAGCAACGGTCCCATCTCTGACTACGACACAAATAGTGCCGTAGAACTCATCACGACTGGTCAGTCCAGTCGTGTGCCCACCACGCTTGCTCCAAGCTCATAATCGAAAGGTAGCCATCTCTTGTCTGCCCCTCACGTCGATGATCCGACACTTCACGTATCAACCGAGGACCCAAATTCAGCCTCAAACGTGATCGGAACGATGTACAAGCGCCTGCGTCAAGGCGACAGCGGCATGGTCCCGGTCGTGATCGGGCTCCTGCTGCTTGTCACGTACTTCCAGATTCGAAACGCCGCATTCCTCTCTTCTGGCAACCTCGTCAACCTCTTCGTACAGGCGACGATATTCATCTTGCTGGGCATGGCCGAGATTTGGGTCTTGCTGCTCGGAGAGATTGACTTGTCTATCGGTATCACATCAGTACTCGGTGGTGCCGTAGCGGTCATCTTGGTCGATCCGCAGTTCCACGTGTCGTGGTTCCTCGCGCTGCCCGCAGGCATACTGGTCGTGACGCTCATTGGTGCGCTCTACGGGATGGTGGTGGTACGACTCAACGTGCCGTCGTTCATCGTCACCCTGGCGGGTTTTCTCGCCTTTCAAGGGGTGCTTATCTACGTCGTGGACTCACAAGGCACTGGTGGGACAATTCCCGTTCACGAGAAGGTCCTCTACAACCTCGTGTACGGCAACCTGACGCCACTTTGGACGTGGATCTTGGCGATTGTGGGTGTCGCGATCATGTGTTATCGAATCATCAAGAGGGACATGAACCGTCGCTCGAGCGGTCTGGTGACTGAACCGATGGCATACGTCATCATCAAGGTGGTCCTGCTGGTTGCAGTGGGTTTGATCCTCGCGAAGATCTTCGACGCGAACCGCGGCACGTTCATCGTGCTTCGCGGCATGCCCTTCGCCATCCCGATTGACATTGGGGTGCTGGTCATCGGCACGTTCATTCTCACGAGGACCAAGGCGGGTCGCTATATCAATGCGATCGGCGGCAACAGCGAGGCAGTGCGTCGTGCGGGTGTGCGAGTCAATCGCTACCGCCTTCTCGCGTTCATTCTCACTGGTATCACCGGCGGCATCGGTGGCCTTCTTTACGTGTCACAGCTCAACGGAGTGAATGACGGACCCCCGAGCACGCTCACGCTGTACGCGATCGCTGCTGCGGTCATTGGCGGCACCAGCCTCTTCGGTGGTCGAGGAAAGATGATCCACGCCGTGGTGGGTGGTCTCATCATTGCGACGATCTACAACGGCATGGCACTGTTGAGCATGGGCGCCTCGACGCAGTACATCGTCACCGGCATAGTCTTGCTCGCCGCAGTCACGGTTGACTCGGTGGCTCGACGGAATAGCGCTACGAGGTAGTCCTCGGTGGTCGCAGAGCCCGTGTCGAGTGGCGACACTGACCTTGAGGGTCGGGTCACGCTCGTCACGGGTGCGAGCCGAGGCATAGGCCTCGCCATCGCACAGAGAGTTGTCGCCTCGGGTGGGCGAGTTGTGATCACATCTCGGAGTGAGCAGAATCTGGCTCGCGCTCTACTTGAATTCCACGACACCGACCGCGTTCAGACTCTGGTTGCCCACGTGGGTTCTCGTGACGACGCGAACCGGTGCGTTGCGAGTGCGCTCGATCGTTTCGGTCGACTCGACGTGCTCGTGAATAACGCAGGGACGAACCCGTACTTCGGTCCGCTCGTTGACATCGATGACGCGCGGATGCAAAAGACCTACGAGGTGAACCAAGCGTCGATTGTCACCCATACCTCAGCGGCGTGGCACCAGTGGATGAGCGAACACGGAGGCGTGGTCATCAACATCGCATCCATTGGCGGGTTGGCTCCCGAGCCCGGAATCGGTTGGTACAACGCGACCAAGGCGGCGGTCAGCCATCTCACCAAGCAATTCGCCTGGGAGCTGTCACCAGGTGTGCGGGTGAACGCAATCGCCCCCGGTCTCGTGCGCACTGAACTGGCGCGTGGTATCTGGGAAGCCAATGAAGGGTCACTGCGTGAACACATACCTCTTCGCCGCCTGGGCGAGGCCCGTGACATCGCGGCGATGGCGCTCTTTCTCATGAGCGATGACTCGGCGTGGATCACTGGTCAGACCTTCGTCGTGGACGGTGGCACCACGAACCAACCCTCAGGGGGCGTGGGTTAAGCGAGACCGGGAAGTGCGCTGCGACGAATCTTCCCATTGTTCGTGCGCGGGATGTCGCGCACGTATCGGATCAACTTGGGCTTGGCCCAGGGGCCAATGGCTTCATCGGCGAGGTCTCTGATCTGTGCATCCTTGTTCGAGGCGTCGCTCACTACCAGCGCCACGACCTTCTCGCCCCATTCGGGGTCGAAAAGACTCGTTACCGCGACGTCTGTGATCCCCTCGATGCTCGCAATCAGGACTTCGAGGTCCTCGGGCCAGAGTTTCTCACCGCCAGTGTTGATGACGTAGCCCAGTCGGCCGCGCACGGAGACCTTGCCGTCCTCGACACTTCCGGCGTCGCCCGTTGCAAACCAGTCATTTCTTCCGTCGGGGCCCGTTGTCAAAAGTCGTGGCGCGTTTCGATACGAACGAAAGAGCGTGGGGCTTCGAACGATGATCTCGCCTTCACGGCTGGCGACATCCACTCCCGCGAGGGGGTATCCGTCGTACACGACGCCCGAACCGGTCTCGGTCATTCCCCAGGTTGCGATGACGTTCTCACCCCGCGCGCTCGGGGGCCTCGCCCCTCCGACCAGGACCTTCTCGAAAGCATCCAGATCAAATCGCGCGAGTTGGGTTCGAACGACTGCCACGTGGGTCGCCCCGAGCGAGGCGGCTCGTTCGAGTTCGTCGGGCGGCCCCCACACCAATGTCGCGTCATCGAGAATCGCGCGCAGCAGTACCGCGAGGCCCCCAATGTGACTTGCCGGCAGACAGGGGTACCACGCCGGCGCCCGTTCACCCCTGAGTGTCGCTTGGGTGAGGACGGCGCTCGCCTCGAGCGCCGTCCAAGTGAGTTCCGCTGCCTTGGGTGTGCCACTCGAGCCAGACGTGAGCATCACGAGACCAATCTCGTCGTCCACCTCTCGTCCCGAGTGCAGCGCTGAGCTTCCGTTCTCGTCAAGGATCATCGTTGCTCCAAGAATTGAGAGTTCTTGCTCGCGTCGTGAGGGCGATATTCGCTGGTCAAGGACACAAAAGGCCGCGTGCTGGTCCGCACAGTCTCGCAGCGCCTTCTCGAGTGCGGGGCCGAGTGGCAGGTCAAGGGCGAGCAAAGGCTGCACACTGTGACATTAGGCGTAGGAAGTAGGTTGGCGTAAACCAACCATGAGGGGGAAGCGTGGCGTCACTTCGACACGAACTTCGAATCGCGGCCTCGGCCGATGCCGTTTGGGACATCATCAAGGATCCCCAGTCGATACCAGACTGGTTTCCCGGTGTCGAGTCCTGCTCAGTGGAGGGAACAACGCGCATCCTGACGACGAGCAATGGCATGGAGATTCCTGAGAAAATTCTTGCAGTTGATCCTAAACTTCGCAGATTTGCGTACCGGATCACGGCTCCGTTGTATACATTTCATTTAGGAACCATTGACGTAATTGCCCTTGGCGTTAACGACACGCTGTGTGTCTATTCGACAACCGCAGAACCCGATGCGCTCGCCCTCATCATCGCGGGGGCGACGGCTGAGGCCTTAGCGGAGATCAAGCGCAAAGCTGAGATGTCGAAATAGGGGAGTAATCAGTGGGGCGAAAGATCCTTTTCATCACGACAGATCAACAGCGTTACGACACGATTGGGGTGAATGGGGGGACACTTTCTCGCACACCGGTCATTGACAGACTCGCGAGTGAAGGAATTCGCTACGAGCGCTGTCAGCCAACATCGGTTGTCTGCATGCCATCGAGAGCCTCGATGTTGACCGGGCAGTTCCCGTCGATGCACGGTGCCTGGATGAACGGCGTTCCTCTTTCGGTGACGGCGCCGAGTGTCGCAGAGAATCTGCACGACGCCGGTTACGCCACGGCCCTCATTGGCAAGGCGCACTTTGAGCCGTTCATGGATCCCTTCGGTCGCTTTGCTGAGAACGCGTTGGCCAATCTCGGCGTCCCTACGGTGGAACAGGAATGGTACGACGGACGACGAGGCGTCCACCGCGGCTTTGACTACATGGAGCTCGCGACCCACGGACCGACTGGTCAGCTTCACTACAGCAAGTGGCTGAGGGAAAACCACCCTGAAGCGGTGAGTGATTTCTATCCCGTCCTTGATCGAGAGTTCAATGTCAACGCAGCCGGTGGTGGCGACAGTGGTGCGCCCCAGTTGGGCTACAACAAGGTGCCTCGCGAGTGGTACCACACCGACTGGGTGGCTCAACGAACTATCGACTGGCTGAGTCATCAAGACCCAGATCAGGACTGGTTCTGTTGGATGAGCTTTCCCGACCCCCACCATCCGTGGGATCCACCCAAGTCCGAGGTTGGTCGAGTGCCGTGGCGTGAAGTGCCTCTTCCCGTCAACTACCCAGAGGACGCCTCACTGCGCGAGGCTTTGATTGACCAGAAGGCTCGCCACTGGCGCGCGTGGTACGACGGAACTCTCGTATCGAACTTCGAGGCACCAGCGAAGTGGGTGCCCGCCACGTTGAGCGCCGACCAAGTGCGTGAGGTGAATGCCTTGAACGCGGTTGAGGTTGAGTTGATCGACGAGGCGATTGGCCGGGTACTGAAGGTGGTCGATGAGAAGGGTTGGGGCGAAGACGTCGATGTGATCTTCACGACCGATCACGGAGAGTTCCAGGGCGATTTCGGGTTTCTCTTCAAGGGTCCGTATCACGTGGACGCCCTCATGCGGTTGCCACTCATCTGGCGCCCTTCGCGTTCGAGTGACATCGCGCCGAGCGTCGTGACCGCACCGGTCAGCCTCGTCTCACTGGCCGCGACGTTCCTTGACGTGGCTGGTCAAAAGCCGCCGCACTGGGTGGAAGGCGAGAGGCTCCCACTGAGCGACGTCGACGCCGAGCAGCGGTCCTTCACCTCGACCATCACCGAATGGGATTCATCGATCTTCGGGGTTGATGTGCACGTCAGGTCAGTCTTGACTCGAGAATTCTTGTATACCGAATACGGCGCCGGCACGCTTCATGAGGGTACTGAGGGCGAGCTGTACGACTTGAACGATGATCCCCTGCAACGTGTGAACAGATTTGGTGAAGCCAGTTACGCCGTCGCACAGGCTGAACTCCACGAACTCTTGCGCGATCACGAGGCGCGTCCAGGTGAACGAGCGGTCCCGGGACTACTGACGTCTCCGGTGTAATCGAGCGGTAGCGTGGTTGACATGTCTGACACTGTTATCCACGGCTCACCACTCGACCCCGTCGAAGAATTTCGATCATGGCCTCTGCCCTCATGGGAAGTCCAGGGAGAGTACGGCGACATCATCTATGAGGTGGGTGAGGGTATTGCACGTATCACGATCAATCGACCAGAGCGTCGAAATGCCTTTCGCCCTCAAACCCTCTTTGAACTGTCTGATGCGTTCGAACGCGCTCGCGACGATATCTCTGTGGGCGCGATCATCCTCACAGGTGCGGGGCCTGACGCATTCTGCTCGGGGGGTGATCAGAAGATTCGCGGCGACGACGGTTACATTGGCGACGACGATGTGGCACGTCACGGCGTTGGGAGACTCAATGTCCTTGACTTGCAGATTCAGATCCGTCGACTCCCCAAGCCGGTCATTGCCCAGGTTGCCGGGTACGCCATCGGTGGCGGTCACATTCTGCATCTAGTGTGCGACCTTTCGATTGCGGCCGATAATGCTCGCTTCGGCCAGACCGGCCCACGCGTGGGTTCCTTCGACGGAGGGTATGGTTCGTCGCTGCTCGCACGCACCATTGGTGTCAAACGCGCCAAAGAGGTGTGGTTCCTCTGTCGTCAATACGACGCCAATCAGGCGCTCGAGTGGGGTCTTGTGAACACGGTCGTACCCCTCGCACAGCTCGAGCGAGAGACGATTGCCTGGTGTCGCCAGATCCTCACCCTCTCACCAATCGCCCTGCGGATGCTGAAGGCTGGTTTCAACGCGGCCGAAGACGGACTCGCAGGAGTCCAGCAATTGGCGGGAGACGCGACGATGCTCTTCTACATGTCCGAAGAGGGGCAAGAGGGCAGGAATGCCTTCGTCGAACATCGAAAGCCTGACTTCTCGAAGTTCCCGAAACGGCCATGAGCGAGGTGCCGGGTCCGCTCCAACGCTGGGTTCTCGCAGCCAGACCGCGCACGTTGCCCGCTGCATTGGTGCCGGTGGTCGTTGGTGCCGCACTCGTTCGACCGGCGTCGATCAATTGGTTGAACTCGCTTTTGTGCATGGTCGTCGCACTCGCCCTTCAGATCGGGACGAATTACGCCAACGACTACTCCGACGGTGTGCGCGGGACTGACTCGGTGCGCGTCGGCCCCTTTCGACTCACCGCCTCGAAACTCGTGGCGCCGAGCAGGGTCAAGTACGCCGCCTGGAGTTCCTTCTCGCTCGGCGCGATTGCGGGGCTCGTCTTGGCGTCTCGTACGTCGTGGTGGCTGGTGGCGGTCGGGCTGACCGCGATACTCGCTGGATGGCTGTACACCGGTGGGCCCAAGCCCTACGGCTACTACGGGTTCGGCGAGCTCTTTGTCATGATCTATTTCGGTTTCGTCGCCACCGTGGGATCGAGTTATGTACAGCATCGAAGCGTTCCAAGTTCCGCGTGGTGGTTCGGGCTCGCGACCGGCTCAATGGCGTGCGCACTACTTGAGGCGAACAATCTTCGCGACGTGCAAGGAGATCAGCTCGCGGGTAAGAAGACCCTCGCTGCGCGACTGGGGCGTGAACGCGCCTCGTGGCTCTACGCTCTCTGCGTTGGCGCGGTCGCAGTCGCTCTGGTCGTTGGCGGTGAGGCCGTCATTGGTGGACTTGCCCTCATTGTGTACATACCTGCACTCAAGATGGCATTCTCATCGCGCAACGGTCGAGACCTCTTGCCGCTCCTGCAAGCATCGGCGCGCACGCAACTTGCCTTGGGTGGGTTGCTGACTGCGACGTTCTTCGTCACTCGCTGAGCAGGAAGGACTGAACAGCCAGCGCACACAGCGCAGGTTGTTCGAGATGCGCGGCGTGACCAGCGTGCTCGATTGATTGGAATGATCCATTCGCTACACCCACGGCAATGGCTCGAGCCTCGACGGTGAATTTGGCGTCGCGCTCGCCCGCGAGTGCGAGTGTCGGCGCGCTTATTGCCTGTATTCGCTCGCCGAGCCACGCCTGGGTACCCGTGCCTGAGTACCGCAGCGAAGTGGCGAGACCGCCGGGGTCAGTGCTTCGCGCCGCACGTTCAGCGCCGTCGTCGGGGAGTGATTGGAACATCTCCTGGGACAGCCATTCATCGAGAAATCTGTCGGTGCCGACCTCAACTATGTGCCGAGCGAGTGTCTCGTCCCTCTCGAGGCGTGCGCCACGTTCGATCTCACTGTGGATGCCCCTGCTCGCGCCGATGAGAACGAGCCTTCGAATACGCTTCGGGTGTCGCAGCGCGATGTGCAACGCCACTCGTGCGCCGTAGGAATAGCCTCCAAGGTCCACCGGTTGCTCGGGAAGTCCCATGACCAACAGATCGGCGGTTTCTTCAAGCGTCGCCGTGATCTCGAACGCATCTCCGTGACCTGGTAGGTCAGGTGTAAGGAGTTCGTGAGTTCCTGCCAGAATGGTACGGAACTGGTGCGCAGATGATCGGGTCTGGGTGAAGCCGTGCAACCAGGCGAGGGTCGGACCGCTGCCGTGGCGTTCGTATCGAAGGAGTGGCATTGCAACAGAGCGTACCTAGTCCGGCCGATGTGCAAGCCACCTTTGCCGCAACGCTGTTTGACGAGTGGTCACGCTGCGGACTTGTTGATGTCGTTCTATGCCCCGGGTCTCGTTCAACTCCTCTGGCCGTAGCGTGTGCCGCCAATGCTGCGCTCAGACTGCACGTGCGCATTGACGAGCGAAGTGCCGGTTTCTTCGCAATCGGTCGCGCACTCGTGACTCGGCGCCCGGTGGCGGTGATCGTGACGAGTGGGTCCGCCGCGACAGAACTGCACGCCGCGGTCGCCGAGGCGGACCTCGCCAACGTCGCACTCTTGGTCATCACCGCGGATCGACCGCCAGAACTACATGGCGTAGGAGCACCTCAGACGATCGAACAGCGCGAACTCTACGGAAGGAAGGTGCGCAGGTTCGAAGAGCCGGGAATTGCTCGTCTCGAAGCATCGTCATCGTGGCGTGCTCTGGCCAGTCGACTGTGGATGAGCGCCGTAGGTGAGTCGGCGAGTGCGGGGCCGGTGCATCTCAACGCCGCGTTCAGTGAGCCGTTACTGGGCGTGGCGCTGGAGCTACCCGACGCTCGTATCGACAGGGGCGCGTGGCGTTCATTTGGTGGCGGCGGGGCCGAGGTGGCGAACCTTGCGGTCACTGGTCAGCGCGTGCTCGCCGTGGTGGGTCAGGGCGTAGACCAGGAGGTGATCGAGGCGTGTCGGGACTTGGATTGGGTGGTGCTGGGCGACGCGACCGCACAAGGAACGACGCCATACTTCGATCCGCTCCTTCGAAGCGATGATTTTGCAAAAATGGCTCGGCCCGACATCGTCGTTCGCCTGGGCGGACTGCCTGCGTCAAAGGTCTTGGCGACGCGACTTCGCGAATGGAGTGTGCGCACGGTGGCGCTGCTTGGAGCGGGCGCGGTCGCCGATCCAGACGGACTGATCAGTGAAGACTTCACGGGGCTGCCTCGTCGCGGGGTCCACGAACTTAGTGCTGACAAGGAGTACGCGCTCATGTGGTCGCGCGCGTCGACCTCGGTGGGTGACCATCTTGACGGCGTGACCAACGACGAAAGTGGACTCGACGAACCACTGGTCGCCCGCACCGTCGTTGAGGTGAGCACTGACCTCCAGGTACCCCTGGTGATTGGCTCTTCTATGCCGTTTCGCGACGTCGAGTGGTGGGCGCCGTCACGCCAGAGTGCGACCTACGCCAATCGTGGGACCAACGGCATTGACGGCGTCGTGTCGACGGTGTTGGGCGTGAGCGTTGCGGGGCGAGGCATTGGTCTCGTTGGGGACTTGACGATGCTGCATGACGTGTCGGGATTGGTTGACGGCCTCGGCGAGATCGGGGGGACGTGCGTGCTGGTGGTGGCTGACAACCGTGGCGGAGGGATCTTCTCGTTCCTGCCTCAGGCTTCCGCGCTTGAGAGTGAACGTTTCGAGAGACTCTTCGGCACGCCTCGTCTGCACGACCTCGCCGCGATCGCCAAGGCATTCGGGCACTGCGCTGAGGTCGCATCGACGCGCGCGCAACTTCGAAGTGCCATCGAGCGCGGGCTTTCGAGGGACGGACTCAGCGTTGTCGTGGCAACGGTGCCAGAGCGAGATGAGAACGTTCGAATCCATGACGCGATGGTTCAATCAGTCGTGACTCGAGACGGGGGCATCAGATGGTAGCGACACTCCCGGTGTCTTTGATTGCCGCGTTTCCACTGGCCTTCGCCGCGGGCCTTGTGTCATTCGTCTCGCCGTGTGTACTGCCGCTACTGCCCGGATACCTCGCATTTCTCGGTGGCGCGTCGGGTCAGGTCGAAGCACGTACTGGGCGGGGGAGGGCGGTCGCTGGCTCTCTGGCCTTCATCTTGGGTTTCGCGCTCGTCTTCGTCAGTTTCGGCGCACTCTTTGGAGGACTTGGGAGCACCCTTCGCTCCCACGAGCGGATGCTCGACGTGATCTTTGGGGTCCTCACGATCATGCTGGGAATGTTCTTCGCTGGTTTCTTTCCTTCAGGGTGGCTTCAACGCGAACGACGCATACACCGCTTGCCGCGAGTGACCGTGGTGGGCGCTGCGGTGCTCGGCTTCACGTTCGCGCTGGGATGGACGCCGTGCATTGGACCAACGTTGGGCTCGATACTGGGCCTCGCTGCTTCGTCGTCGGGCGCGACGGCCGTTCGCGGTTCAGTCTTGGCGTTCGTATATTGCCTGGGCTTAGGCGTGCCATTCGTCATCGCGGCGATCGCCACCGAATGGATGAAGGGCGTCTCAACGTGGTTGCGACGCCACGCGCGCATCATTGGTCTGATCGGCGGTGTGTTGCTGATACTCATCGGCATCGCTGAGGTCACTGGGGCGTGGAACTCATTCGTCGTGTGGCTCCAGGTGCACATGCCTTCGTACGCACTCTTGTAGTCGAGTCGTTCTCGTAGACTTGGCCCATGAATCTACGCGCAGATTGGCAGTTTCGTGGTTTGGTCCACCAAACGACCGACGAGGCCATTCTCGATCGGTTGAGTGGTGGTGGGGTCACTGCCTACATCGGATTTGATCCAACCGCGCCCTCCCTGCACCTTGGAAGCCTCATGCAGATATGTCTGCTGCGCAGACTCCAGCTGGCCGGGAATCGTCCAATCGCACTGGCTGGCGGCGGCACTGGACTGGTGGGCGACCCGAGCTTCAAAGCCGCGGAGCGTCCCCTTCTCACGACTGAGAAGTTGGCACAGAACATCGAGGGGATTGGCTCACAACTATCGAAATACCTCGACTTCACGCCCGAAGCGGGATCGTCTCGTGCGTTGCTTCTCAACAACGCTGACTGGTTGACCACGATTTCGCTGACCGACTTCTTGCGCGACGTCGGCAAGCACTTCACCGTGAACCAGATGATCGCTAAGGAATCGGTGAAGAGCCGGCTAGACCGAGAGGACGTTGGTCTCTCCTTCACCGAGTTCACGTACATGCTTATGCAGGCCTACGACTTCTTGCGGCTCGCCGAGGACCATGACTGCTCGCTTCAGTTAGGCGGCTCTGACCAATGGGGGAACATCACCATGGGCACCGAACTCGTGCGCAGGGTGACCGGACGAGTGGTGCACGGCGTCACCTCGCCATTGCTACTTCGCGCGGATGGTCAAAAGTTCGGCAAGTCCGAAGGTGGCAATGATCGGGTGTGGCTTGACCCCGAGTTGACGTCCCCGTTCGCGCTCCACCAGTTCTTGCTCAACACCGAAGACGCCACGGTCTCGGCGTCGCTGCGCTATTTCACCTTCCTTGACCACGATGTCATCACTGACCTCGACGAGGCAACGCTCGCCAAACCCCAAGAACGTCTCGCCCAGCGTGCGCTGGCGAACGCCGTTGTGAGTTTCGTGCACGGTGAACGAGCCGCTGCGCACGCGCAGCGCGCAGGCGAAGCGCTCTTCAATGAGGCGATCGCTGAATTGGATGAGGTGACACTGCTGCAGGTTGTGGCTGACGCACCGTCATCGACTTGGTCGAGGTCCGAGCTCGCCGAGGGCGTTGATCCGGTGGAACTCCTGGTTCGGTGCGGGCTCGCCAAGTCCAAGGGCGAGGGGCGTCGATTCATGGCCCAAGGTGGCGTGTACGTGAACAATGTGCGCCTTGAAGAAGGTGAATCCATAGACCTGACGCGCACGCTGCACGACCGGTATCTCGTGGTACGGCGCGGGAAGCGAGAACTGCATCTCATGGTTGTCGAGTGATTCGACGCGTGGGGCTACTGGTCATCGCGGGGTTGCTCTTGAGCGCGTGCGGAACGGTGAGTGCGGTCTCGGCCATGCGCACGTGGGTCACTCAGAGTAACTTTCACTCCTCTATGCAGATTCTCACGACCGACGTTCGACACTCGGCGTCGGCCCTTCGTGACGTCGCGACCTCGAGCGCGTCGCTTCACACGGTGTGCGCGGTGTTGCTCGTCGACACCGAGTCAGCGAACGCATCGTTGCCCACGCCCGACGACCAGTCGACAACGCTACTTTCTGCGGCGTACACGAACCTCGGTGCAGGGGCCAACCAGTGTTACAAAGCGGGTGCGGACCCCGCCGCTCGCGCCGCCGCTATTGCTTCGCTCGCGAAGGGTCTGAGCAAGCTCGCCGAGGCCACCGTGCGCGTTGACGTGGTGTCACTCACGCACTAGTCCTGGTTGTCGCCTTGAGGTCGAAGGTCTATCTCCAGTCGAAGGATCCCGTCTTCGAGGGTGGCCACGGCATCACCCAGCATGGCGTAATCCTGGAAGTCCAGCCGGGCTGCTTC
Organism: Acidimicrobiaceae bacterium; assembly: GCA_027355725.1. Lineage (GTDB taxonomy): Bacteria > Actinomycetota > Acidimicrobiia > Acidimicrobiales > RAAP-2 > RAAP-2. The sequence goes on along the minus strand of DAIEHI010000167.1, from coordinate 58,471 downwards.
TAAGAAGAGTTGACGCTCGGGGCCCTCTACGGGGGGTACGCCGCGGCGTCTCACCGCCTCTGCTCTCTCGCGAAAACGCAGCACCATCTCATTGGGATCAAAGGGTTCGCTCACGGCTGAATGTTAGAGGGGTCCGGGACCAGGCTCAAGTTGGTATCATGGCTACTCGGTTCAGTTCTACTGAATCGCGGCCGCCGCCAGTTATGGCCTGCGGCCAGTGAGGAGTTGACGTGAAAAAGGGTCGCCATCGTCGGTTTGTCGAAGCCCGCGAACTCAAGCGCAATACTGGACCTCGTGCGACGACGTGCGATGAGTGTGGCGCGGCACCAGAGGACGTGCACGCGGAGTGGTGCCTCGCCGAAGAGGACCGATACGAAGAGATTCTTGGCTCGTTGCCTCGAAGTACCTTCAACGAAGAGGACCCTTTAGCCGCAGAGGGCTAGGGCCTTCGCCGCAGCACAGGGTGTGGCAGCAACGTCGCCTGGGGCTGACTGGCGCGCTTGTCGACGTATGCGCGCAGTTGATCGTAAACTCGTTCGCCGACCATGGCGGTGAGTTCTTCTCGCATGGAATCGATGACTCGGGTGGCACCAACGAAGGCGGCTGGGTCCTCGGTGCACCACCAGTGAAATTCCTCGCCACCCGCGCCCCAGTCGTCTCGGTTCCACTGGGCGATCCTCGTGATGACCCGTCCGTTCTCTTGGACTTCGTCATCACGTCGTAGGGGGAGTTGCCAACAGACTTCTGGCTTCAGTGGGATGTAACTCTCATCGTTATCCATTGCCAAGACGTGCAAAGCGCAGCCGGCGCCTCGATGGAAGTCGGGGCGATTGAGGAAAATGCACGCATCCTTCACCAATCTGGTGACGATTTCACCATTTTTCTTCACCCTTGTCGTGCCTTCTTTGCCCTTGTGCTTGAACTGCCACTGGTCATCGGTGAGACGCTTAGCGGCCTTTTCTACTCGACGCCGATCCTTTTCATCGGTGAAATGTGCGCCGTAGCTGCAACAGCCCTGGACGAGTTCGGGGGTTGGTGCGGTGAGTACACCCTGGCAGCCGTTTCCAAAGATGCAGGTCCAGTTACTTTCGAGGAATGTCACGTCAAACATCCAGGTTCGCTGCACGTCATTGTCATCAAAACTGACCCACTCGTGGGCATCATCAGGTATTGGAGTCACAGGCAGAACTTAGTTCGCGTCAGACATCTCCGGCGTCACCTCTAGACTCAAGCCATGACCACCGTCGAGACTTTTGACATCCTGACGCTCACTGATGAAGCGCGCAACGTCGTAATCGACGCGCTCGCCAATGAAGAGAACAGCGCAGGTTTGGGATTGTGGGTTGAGGTGACCGGCACCCAAGGTGCGGGGTACGCCTATGACCTCTACTTCTCAGATCTCTCTGATGCGCCAGACGATGCTGCGATTGGCAAAGACGGCGACGTCACAATCGTGATTCCCGCGAAGAGCGTGAGTCGACTCCGTGGTAGTCGACTCGAGTTCGCCTCAGATGGCGCCGGTGGGTTGGTGCTCGTGAATCCGAACGCCCCAAGTCCCGAGGAGCTCAATCCGGGAGTGCCCGCAGATATTTTGGCCTTGGGCATCGAGGGAGCCCTGGCGAGCCTGGCGGTGAGCGTGCTTGACGAGAAGATCAATCCCTCGATCGCCTCACACGGAGGTCGTGCTGACCTCGTGGCGTTGGACGAGAAGAACAAGGTTGCCTATGTGAAGATGTCGGGTGGCTGCCAGGGGTGTGCGATGAGCCGGATGACACTTTCTCAGGGCATCGAGGCGACGTTGCGCGACGAGATACCTGAACTTGAGGGCGTTATCGACGTCACTGACCACGCATCAGGTGTTAATCCTTTTTACGCTAACGAATAGTGCGCGCACGCGCATCTAGAATCAACGGATGCTGCGCTTCCTAACCGCTGGTGAGAGCCACGGACCATCACTTACTGTCATCGTTGAGGGGCTGCCCGCGGGTCTAGCGGTCTCAGAAGAACAGATCGTCGACGAACTCGCACGCAGGCGACTCGGCTACGGCCGCGGTCCGAGGATGCGATTCGAGCGCGACGTCTTAAGGCTCACCGGTGGCATTCGCCACGGGCGCACTCTTGGCTCGCCAGTGGCAATTGAGATCTTGAACTCAGAGTGGGCGAAGTGGGAACAAGAGATGTCGCCGTCGCCTGGCACTCCGAGCACCAAGCTGACCAAGCCTCGTCCCGGACACGCGGACCTCGCGGGCATGCAGAAGTACGCCTTCGACGACGCGCGTGACGTCCTTGAGCGTGCGAGTGCGCGAGAGACTGCCGCGCGTGTTGCCGCCGGAGCGCTCGCGAAGGCCCTGCTCGCCTCAATTGATGTGCGGGTCATCAGCCATGTTGTACAGATCGGGCCGGTTGTCGCGCCGCGCGATCGTCGGCCCCTGCCCGAGGACCTAGCGACGGTCGACGAGAGCGAAGTGCGCTGCTTTGACGACGAGACGACCGCAGCCATGATCCGTGAGATCAAAGCGTGCGCGAAAGAGGGCGATTCGCTCGGCGGAATCGTCGAGGTGATTGCCTATGGAGTGCCGGTGGGTCTGGGTAGTTACGTGCACTGGGACCGCAAACTCGATGGACTTTTAGCGGGAGCGCTGATGAGCATCCAGGCCGTGAAGGGTGTTGAGATCGGCGATGGCATGATGCAGGCCTCACAGCGTGGCAGCGTCGCCCACGACGCCATCGCGCTCGACCCGGATTTTACGAGCGGCGGCGGTTTCATTCGTCGTTCGGATCATGCTGGTGGGCTCGAAGGTGGGATGACCTCAGGTTCGCCCGTTCTCGCCCGCTTGGCGATGAAGCCCCTCGCGACGTTGAATCGACCGGTACTCGAGACAGTGGACGTGGCGACCGGTGAATCTACGGTCTCGTTCAAAGAACGCACGGACGTCACCGCGGTGCCTGCGCTCGGTGTCGTTGCCGAGGCCATGATGTCACTGGTGCTCGCCAACGAGGCGTTACGTAAGTTCGGGGGTGATTCGCTCGAGGAGTTCTGTCGCAACCACTCGAGCTATCTCGAGAATCTGGGTTCGACGTCTTCTTCCGCTCGTCCCGACTAGACATGGCCCGACTCGTTCTCGTCGGACTCCCAGCCACTGGTAAGACGTCGGTGGCAAGAGCGGTGGCCGACGCGTGGCACTGCGTCCATGTTGACACTGATGCTCTGATGAGCGAGCGACTGGGTTGTCCGGCGGCGCAGTACCTTCGCCTGCAGGGAGAGACCGCTTTTCGTGACGAAGAGCTCGAGGCGCTTCGTGAGGCGCTCAACTCAGACGCGGTCGTCTCGACGGGCGGTGGCATCGTGACGACGCTGTCGGCGCGCAAGCTGCTCGAGCGTGAACGCACATACTGGCTTGACTGTGACGTGGAGGTGCTGATGCAGCGTCTGGGCGAAGACGATCGTCCGCTGCTGACAGATGATCCCCGCGAGGCACTCGAGCGGCTTCGCGATCAACGAGTTGGGTGGTACCGCGAGGTATCACGTGAGCGAATTGACGCATCGGGGACACTTGAAGAAGTCACCGAGCGTGTTCTCGCTGCGGCACAGAAAGTGGAGAAGTGAACGTACAGATCGCTCTGAAGGACCGCTCGTATGATGTCGTACTCGGCCAAGGCGTGCGTCACGGCGTGTTGGAGTTCATTCGCCGCGCCCGCCCGCGGACCAAGACCGTAGTGGTGGTGACCTCCACATCGTTGCGCCGCCAGGCGTGGTTTGACTTCGTTGACGACGGACTCTCGGTACTCGAGGTTCCAGAAGGTGAGGCCGCGAAGAACTTCTCCGCGCTCGAGGCACTGTGTGAGAATCTGGCGGATCTCAGACTCTCACGTGATGATGTGATTCTGAGCGTCGGCGGGGGTGCAATCACGGACATGGCCGGATTTGGTGCTGCGGTGTACTTGCGCGGCATCGACGTGGTGCATGTGGCGACGTCACTCGTTGGTCAAGTTGACGCGGCCATCGGCGGCAAGACCGCTATCAACCTCGCCGCTGGCAAGAACCTGGTCGGGGCCTTCCACCAGCCCCTTGGGGTGTTCTGTGATTTTGAAACGCTCGAGAGCCTGCCAGAACGCGAGCGCTTGAGTGGAATGGGTGAAATCGCCAAGTGCTGGCTCCTCGAGCAACGAGACGTGAGCGACTTGGATACGACTTCACTCTTTGAACTCATCGAGATGAGTGTGCGCTTAAAGGCCGCCATCGTTGCAAGCGACGAGCTCGAGAATGGTCGTCGCGCCTTGTTGAACTATGGACATACCTTGGCCCACGCGATTGAGGCTCTGGCACTGCAACGAGACACCGACGAACTGCGCCACGGTGAAGCGGTCGGCATCGGACTGGCGTACGCCGCGCGACTCGCCTACGCACTTGGCAGGGTCGACGCCGACGCCATTGTGGCCCACGATACGGTCCTTGACCAACTCGGGCTCCATAGAAGTGTGCCCGACGACCTCGACACGATGGACATAGTGCGGGCCATGGGACATGATAAGAAAGCCCATCACGACCTCACATTCGTACTGGCGGGCCAGGGGGGGTTTGAGGTCGTGCCAGGGGTCGATCCCGAGACGGTTGTGCGGGTGCTAGAGAGCTTTCGAGGTGAAGCGTGACGAAGGAAATCCTGCTGTTGTCGGGTCCGAACCTGGATCAACTCGGTTCGCGCAGCCCCGAGATCTATGGGACGTCCACCTTGTTCGAGCACGTGGAGCGCTTCACCCACGCAGCGGAGGAACTGGGCTATAGCGTGCGACACCTTCAATCGAATTTCGAAGGTGATCTCATCGAAGCGGTGCACGCAGCGCGGGGGCACTCCGTAGCCATAGTGGTGAACGCGGGTGCCTTGACGCACAGCTCATGGGCCCTCGCCGACGCCCTGGCGATGTTTGAGGGCGCGAAGATCGAGGTCCACCTCTCAAACCCCGCCGCTCGTGAGCCATTTCGACACGTGAGCACGCTGGCGGGGGTCGTGAACGGTTCGATTGCCGGTTTCGGCGCGCTCAGTTACTCCTTGGCGCTCGACGCGGTGGAGGGACTGTTGACGACGCCGTAGGAGGGGTCGTGGCGAGGCTGCCTAGAATGGGCAACGCTACTTTCTCGAAAGGTTCCTGGGCTCATGGCCGCCATTTCAACATCCGACATCAAGAACGGCATAACTCTGAAGATTGACGAAGGTCTCTTCACCGTGATTGAGTTCCAACACGTGAAGCCGGGCAAGGGGGGCGCTTTTGTGCGCACCAAACTGCGCAATGCTCGTTCGGGCGCTGTAATCGAACGCACGTATCGTTCCGACGAACGACTCGAGCAGGCCATCATTGACAAGCGAGACACCCAATATCTCTACCGCGATGGTGACGACTACATCTTCATGGACCAGACGACCTACGACCAGGTACCGGTGTCGTCGAAAAATCTCGGAGACGCGGCGAATTTCTTGAAAGAGACGGGTAAGGCCATGCTCATCACCCACAACGACGAGATCATTGGAATTGAGTTACCGGCGTCGGTGGAGTTGACCATTAGCGAGACTGAGCCAGGTATTCAGGGTGATCGCGTCTCAGGCGCTCGAAAGCCTGCCACCTTGGAGACCGGTTTTGTTGTTCAGGTACCGCTCTTTGTGGGACCGGGCGAGACAATCAAGGTCGATACGCGCACCGGCGAATACATGACCCGAGCCTAGGGTGGGCGAGCTCGGCACTCAGCGCCACCTGGCGCGTGAGCGGGCTTTGGAGATCCTGTACGAAGCGTCCATCAAGGAACGTCCGGTCGTCCAAATCATCCAGAACCTAGCGCTCGCACCTGATCCCTATACGGTGGCCGTCGCTCTGGCGTCTGAGGAACACCGCAGCCGTGCCGAAGGACTCATAGTCCGTCACCTTCAAGATTGGACTCTCGAACGCCTCGCACTGATTGATCGATTGATTCTCACGATGGCGATTGGCGAGCTGTTGCTCGATGATCCACCGCCGACGGCGGTGGTGCTCGACGAAGCGGTGGAACTGGCCAAGGTGTATTCAACCGAAGGATCGGCTTCTTTCGTGAACGGCGTCTTAGCCGCGTGCGTGAGCGACCTAGGCTAGATCTTCGTGGTTGATCAAGGAGGTACGTCATTCCTGGAATGAGTCGACGGCCCCTCGATTTGGCCAATATCATCGCAATCTTCCATCACGCGCTCTACGTCACCAGCATTCTTTGGGTGGGGGGGATTGCGATTGTTCTGCTCGCCCTCCTTATGTCGACGCGGCGGATTTTCGCCTTCAACCTTGCGCCCGAGGACATAAGCGAACCGCGATCTCGTACGTACTTACGCTGGTCATTCGGTGTGCTGTGGCTTATTGACGGGATCCTGCAGTTCCAGCCTTCAATGCCGCTTGGGCTCGCGAACAATGTTGTCGCTCCCGCAGCAGTGGGGACGCCATCGTGGCTCCACGCGCTGATGTTGCACGGCATCTCGGTGTGGAACAGCCATCCAATCACCCTCGCGGTCGGTGTCGCGTGGTTTCAGATTGGTCTCGGACTGGTGATCCTGGTGGCCCGCGGTCGCACCAGTCGAATCGCCGGGGCCGTCTCGGCTGCCTGGGCTGGACTGATCTGGCTCGTTGGTAACGGTGCGGGTGGTGTTTTCATCTCGGGGGCGTCACTTCTTTTTGGGTGGCCGGGCGCAACCTTCTTCTACGTCATTGCGGGAATTGCGTTGTCGCTCGAACAACGCCAATTCCTCGCGTTGTTCTCTCGTCTGACGCTGAGGACACTGAGCGTGCTGCTGGTGATTGGTGCGTTTCTTCAAGCGTTGCCGTCGACTGAATTCTGGCACGGTGGACCCACCAACGCGCTCGCTCAGATGACGCGTTCCATGAGTGCCATCGCCCAGCCGCACTGGTTGGCGGCAATCGTGCGCGGTGGAGGATCAATCGCAGCGACGATGGGCGGTGGATTCAACATCATCGTGATCTTGTGGCTCATGGTGAGCGCAGTGGGACTATGGATGGCGCGAAGTCGCGCATGGCGCTGGCCCGTGTGGACCTTGATTGCTGGCGCTGTGGTCTTTTGGGTCATTGGCGAAGACACCGCCATCTTTGGCGGCGTCGCCACCGACGTGAACTCGCTCATCCCCTTGGCGCTTCTCGCCTGGTGTGCCGCTCCGAGAGAAGAGACCGCTCTGACACAGCGATACATGCCACGAGAACTGACGAGTGCCACGAGCGCGGTGGTCGCCACCTTTGCGTCATCTATGTTGATCTTCGCCGCGGTCTCGATGGGGCTCGCCACGTCAGCCAGCGCTGAAAACACGCTCTTTCTTGCCCAAAACGGCTCAGCGTCAGCCGTTGATCTCCCGGCAAAGACCTTCACCCTGACCAATCAGTATGGTCGGCCCTTCACATTGGGCGAACACAAAGGTCGCGTCACGCTCTTGACCTTCCTTGATCCGCATTGCTGGACAGACTGCCCATTACTGGCCAACCAACTAGCGCAACTTCGATCACAGCTCTCGCTCAACGCGAACCTGGACATCGTCGCGGTAGCAGCAGATCCGTACCATGAGACATTGGCGGATGTGCGCCATTTCATGAAGCAGCACGGCTTGGACAATGTGAGGAATTTCTACTTCGTGACCGGCCAACTGGCAAAGGTTCGCACTGTGTGGCGTAATTTCGGGGTGTCGGTCAGCATGAAACCAACAGACAAGATGAGCGTTCACTCTGACCTGATGTTTATCATCACGCCCTCGGCGCGCACCCACTGGATCGTGCCTGATGACCCCATCGCTTCGGCGTCGGGGACCTCGTCGGCGGTGAGTGAACTGAAGGCGCTCCTCTCACTCGAGGGCGTCCACTGAGATTGTCAACGTTCTCGGACCTTAAAGTTGAAAAGACTTTCAGGATTCGTTCGGCGGCTCCGGAGGAGTTTTGTCGTGCACTTGGCGAAGGAATTCGTTGAAGCGATCGAGGGCCGGATCATCGTCGCGATCAGGTGTCGCGGTGTTCGCGTCGTCTCCCAAACGCTCTTGTTTTAATAGCTTTTGCCACATGTAGATGGCGTAGCCGGAGAAGATCGGCCACTCAAAAACGTAGGCCCACGAGAGTGAGTTTCCGTGCAGCGCGCGCTCGAGCTCTATCGCAAATGCACTCACACATATGAGCTGCGCCAGCACCAGACCCAGGTGGATTCCAAGAATTCTCTTAGTTCCCTGTGTCACAAACCTTAACTTTAGTGAACCGTTCCGTTACATTCGTACCTGAGTTCATTAAGGGACAGTGAATCGCAAGGAGTGGTGTATGTCAATGAGAGGGAGACTGGCGACGGTTCTCGGGCTCTTCTTGGTTGCGGTTGGTCTGATTGTCTGGAGCGTTGCGGCGTTCTTGACACCAGGCACACCTGGAGGTGTTATGGACTTCACCAAGACGCACGCGCCGGGACAGGCCGTGAACATAACGGCCCAGACCGTGGGATCGATTGGCTTCGGCCCCCACCCAACGTGGGTGTCGTACCTGGTGAAGGACCCGACAACCGGTAAGTGGGTGCAGGACACCACGTGGAAGCTTCCGGCCAATACCACGATCAACATGACCATCTACAACTACGACAGTGGTAGCCCACTGCGTAATCAGCAGCTTGGCCAAGTGCTTGGTACCACGAACGGCAAGGCAACGCTTGACGGCACGAGTTTCTCGAACTACAACTCGAACACCGGTGATGGTGTTGGCCACACATTCGCGGTCCCGTCACTCGGTGTCTACGTACCTCTGGCGGGCGTGAACGGCAACGCGACGCTGTGTGGCGTCGCACCGTGTCACGTCAATCAGCCTCACCGAACGGTGACGTTCAGTTTCCGCACGGGTGCCGCAGGTAGTTACCGATGGCAGTGCTTTGTGCCATGCGGCTTGGGCTACCTCTACGGCAACGGTGGCGGTATGTCTACCCAGAACTACATGGGTGGATTCCTTGAGGTGGTTCGCTAATTATGTCCACGGAGAATTCAATGAAAAAAGAGACACATCACCTTCGTCGGATGGCCACGATTTGGATCATCCTGTCGGTAGCCGCTGACCTGCTGTTCATGTTCTGGATCGCACCTCACGTGCCGCCAGGGACCATGACCGACACCGCACGAGCGAACCAGTTCGACTTCAACGTGTTGTTCTTGATGGCCTTTCCGGTGCTCATCGGTGTGTGGGTCTACATGGGATACGCAATCGTCAACTGGAGCGCCAAGCGCGCAGGTGTACCGGAACCGATTGGTGGTCCAGCAGCTCGCGGGAACCTGAAGGCACAGGTGTCATGGATAGTTGTGACGTCGGTGATCGTTCTGTTCCTCGCAGGTTTCGGTACGGTTGCCCTCATTGGTGGCAAGGGCTCGGGTGGTGGCGAAGGCCCCAACCCGGTATGGATGCCCGCTGGGTCTGCCAAGGCTGAGACAGCTGCGCTCACGTCGTCTGCGTCGTGGACACCGGGCAGCAACCAAGTCCTCGTGGTCCAGGTCATCGGACAGCAGTGGCAGTTCACCTACCGTTACCCTCAGTTCGGTGGGTTCGAGTCACCCAAGTTGATCATCCCCAACAACACTGAAATTGCGTTCAACGTGACCTCACTCGACGTGATCCACAGTTTCTGGGCGTATCAGTTGAGCGTGAAGGCCGATGCCAATCCTCAGCAGAACGACGTGGCATACGCCAAGACCGATCAGTTGGGCAACTTCACAGTTCGATGCAGTGAGCTCTGCGGTATCTGGCACGGAGCGATGTTCAACTACGGCAAGGTCGTCACTCCGAGTGACTTCCAGAACTGGGCTACCTCGACCGAGGCGGCGAACGCTGCGAACACGAAGAACCTGCCTCCATTCGCTTGGACCTACGTACCTGACGCGAACGGTGCGGCCGGTGGTTACTACATCGACGGCAACGTGACTCCTTACAGCCAGGTCGAGACCTACGGCGCAAAGCAGCCCACATCATGATGAACGAATACGCACAGAGCAATCAGACAATGACCATGAAAGAAACGGAGATCGGGCGATGACTATAAGCGCCGAACGACCGACAGAAGTTGCGGCCAGTAGCGCAACTCCTCCCATGCAGTCGGGAAGGGTTGGCTGGACACAGCGTCCAGGCTGGATGAGTCAGCACCTAGGAACAGCGATTGTCCTTGGCATCGTTGGCTACCTCTTCGGACACTGGCTGGGCAACGCAATCACTGGCAACTACGCCTACGTCCAGAACTCGGGACAGAACTCGGCGGCCAACTTCTTCGCACTGCTCTTCGCAGTCGTTGGTTGGCTGTTGGGAATTGGGGCCCTGAACTACCCCTTCGCGAAGCTCCTCGGTCGCGAGCCGAAGCAGGAGCCTACCGTCGAGGGATGGTCGAAGTACTTCCGCTACACGCTTGACCACAAGGTTGTGGGCCTGCAGTACGTAGTGGGTGTGCTCTTGTTCATGTTCACCGGTGGACTTCTCGCAATGGCCATTCGAGCAGAACTGCTGAGTCCGACGACACACCTGTTCGGACCGGGCACCTATATCGAGATCGTCAGTGAGCACGGCACCATCATGATGATGATGGCGACGTCAATCATCGTTGGTCCGATGGGCAACTACTTCGTACCGTTGATGATCGGTTCACGAAAGATGGCATTCCCACGCATTGAGGCGTTCAGCTTCTGGATCTTCGTTGCGGGTTACGCGGTTATCTTCTCAGCGCTTCCATACGGCGGGTTCCCGACTGGTTGGACGGGCTATGCACCGCTTCAGACTCAAGCGGGCCCTGGAATGATCTCGTACCTCTTCGGTTTCGCGGTTATTGGAATGGGCATGATGGCAGCAGGCTTCAACATTGCGGTGACCATCATCAACAACAGGGCTCCGGGCATGACTTGGAGCCGAGTTCCGATCTTCGTGTGGTCGATCCTCGCTACCGCTGCTCTCTTGACGTTGGCAACGCCGACTTTGTTCGCAGCGGGCTTGTTCGGTATCTTGGACAAGACAGCGCAGACGGCGTTCTACGTGTCAGAACACGGCGGTAGTTCGTACCTGTGGGAGAACCTGTTCTGGTTCTTCGGCCACCCCGAGGTGTACATCATGGCGCTGCCTGGATTCGGTATCGTTGCTGAAATTCTACCGGTCTTTACCCGCAAACCTCTCTTTGCGTACAAGGTTGCAGCTTCAGGCATGATCGGCGTGGCGTTGCTGTCGTTCTTCGTGTGGCAGCACCACCTCTTCCAGAGTGGCATTAACCCAGACATGCGACCTTTGTTCATGCTCACCACGGAATTGATTTCCATTCCAACGGGTTTCATCTTCTTGGTCGGCATGGGAACGCTCTATAGGGCAAAGATTCGCTTTGAGATACCCATGCTCTTTGCGATGGCGTTGTTCTTCAACTTCCTCATCGGCGGTGTGACGGGAGTGTTCTTGTCAGACGTACCGGTGAACGTGACTGTGCACGGTGGGTTCTTCGTGCTGTCGCACTTCCACTACACGATCATGGGTGGACTGCTCTTCGCGTTCATGGCGGGACTGTACTACTGGCTGCCTAAGATGACCGGTCGCATGATGAACAAGAAGATTGGCCTTTGGCACTTCTGGACCATGTTCATCTTCTTCAACCTCACGTTCTTCCCGATGTTCATCATTGGTCTGCTCGGACAGCCGCGACGTGTGTTCACCTACGCGAAGAACCTGCAGGGCTTGAACGACTTCTCGTCGATCAGCGCATTCCTGCTCGGTGCTTCATTCCTGTTGTTCTTCGCGAACTTGATGTACTCGATGTACATCAAGCCCGTGAAGGCGCCAGCGAACCCGTGGGACTCGCTCGGACTTGAATGGCAGACGGCGAGCCCGATTCCTGAGTACAACTTCGAGCGAATTCCAGTGGTTATGAGTGACCCGTATCACTACAGCGAAGTTGGCGCCCCGCCGGTTGCGGACTTGGGCACCAGTGCACCACCCGTCGTTTCAACAACATCCGGCAGTAGCCCGGCCTAGTAGTAAGTGGAGAATTTACTATGACTGATATGTACAACAAGTCCAAGGGCTACACAGAGACGCCCGAGGAGATTGAGTACGAGTTGCGCGCCAAGGTCGGATCGGTGTGGTCAGGTGGACGATTGTTCATTGGCATGTACACCTTCTTGCTCGCGGCACTCGCGTTCGCATACTTCTACCTGCGCACTGCAAATAGTGGTCTGCAGTGGCGGCCCCACAACATGACCGCTCCCACGGCGTTCGGATGGTCGATCTTTGCGCTCGAAGCGCTGACGGCCGTGCTTGCGATCTATGGGCAGTGGCGCTTGCGAAAGGGCGTAGTTCTCGACTGGCAAGTTGCAGTGTGGACCGGTGTGCTGACATCGCTCGTAGCGCTGTTCCTGCAAATCTGGGAGACGACGACGTTGCCGTTCTACCCAGGTGCCAGTGGTTACTCATCGACGTTCATCGGTTGGGTAGTCATCAACATCGCGACACTGGTGGTGGGTGTCTACTGGCTTGAGACCACAGTGGCTCGCTCTATGCGGATGCGCAAGGAGCTTGGCAAAGATAATCCCGAGCTCTCGTCTGTTGCCACGGCACGACTATTTCGTGCAAACGTCGCCTCGATGACATATTTCTGGGGTTTCGTCGCACTGAGTGGTGCCCTGTTCTTGGCATTGTTCTACATCTTGTAGTTGTTCGTGTCATGGGGCGCTTGTCGTCCCTGGTGTTTGTACTTTAGGGTTGAGGATGGAGGTGATGATGCAAGCAGTCGATCTTTACATTGGTTCGCAGGTGCTGACGATGGTGCTCCTGCTGGGTGTTCTATTCGGTGTTCTGTTGTGGGGCTTTTTCCAGCGTCACCCATCAGAGTGACGGCGGGTACAGCTGAGCGCCGTTCGTCGACGCACGAAGTGCGTCGACGAAGGAACGCCCTAGGAATTTTCGGCGTCGGTTGTTGGATTCTGCTGGTTATCCCTCCGATTTCTGGTTGGGCACATCATTTTGAATTCATGCAGGCCACTCAGTTTTCGCTTTTTGCATTCGTTATTCCTGCGTTGTTGGTGGTGAGTGCGCCATGGCGTTTCTTGGGCCTGGCGGCGCGCGAAGATTTTGAAGTTGACCCGGACGGCAAGATCGTTTCGCCCGTTGAGTTTCGAGTGATGGACCGCTTCGCCAGTGCGAGGCGAGGGGTTACCAGCCATATTGGTGCGGTGACGTTGCTCGTGTGTTACCTGGTCGTCGCTATTTTTTGGCGAGTGGCACCAATTGTTGATTACACGAACCGTCACGCATGGATGCTGGTGCCGGAGTCTTTGAGCCTGGTCGCCGTGGGGAGTCTGCTGTGGCTCGACCTCGTTGAATCACCGCCCGTGAGTCCTGGCATTACGAGGCCATTTCGAATCGCTATGACCGCGATTTCAATGTGGACGGTGTGGATCGTTGCCTATCTGAATGCGATGTCGCACGACCCTTGGTATGGATCGTTTCATCACGTGGGAACTGGCCTCTCACTCTGGGCTGACCAGCAGCTGACAGCGGTGCTGATGTGGGTGTCGTCGGCGGCGACGTTCTTGCCCGTGGTCTTTTGGAATCTGATCCATTGGCTTCAGAGTGAGGAGGACCCGAACGCTGAATTGGGATCTATGTTGCGTCGTGAGCGTGCTTTGGGCACCTCGGAGCGTAACTTGCCTCAGTGAGAGTGGTGCGACTTAGGCACTCCACTCATTGAATGTTGAACGTCTGAGTGGAGGCGTGAGTGGCTGTTCAAGGTGGGAATCGAGAAGCCTGGCAACGCTACTAAGTTCAAGTTCCCGACAAGCGAGCCAGCACGGGCATTATTGGCTGTTTCAGGTTGATGCCGAGAATCTTCTCTGCCCGCGCCACGTAGTTGAGGGCCAGCGTGCGGTCCTTGGTTAAGAGACCTTCCTCGCGTGAAAGGTTCTGAAGCTTCTTCTTGTCGCCAGGGTGATTGAAGAGGTACTGGATGTCTTCAATCGCCGCGAGTGCATCTGAGGTGCTCCACAAGACCACGACACTCAGCATGTGGTCGATATTCTTTCCCGCTTTGGTATCGAGCACTTGAATATTGTTCGTGAGGTCATAGATCGAACCGCTGGTGAACGAGCACGCAGTCTGGTCGCCAACGAGCAAACTCGGTACTTGAGCAAGGTTCGACGAAGAAAGCTTGCCACTGACGTCTTGTTGGTAAAAGCTGAACGCTTCCTTCACCGCAAAGACGCAAGGACCGATGTCGGTATTGATTTGTTTCATCGATGCGTTCTGTGCCGTGGCGTCCTCAGCCTTCGTGATGGGGTGAGGAAGGTCGCTAATGATCGATACAGCGAGTACCACAATGACGGCCACTGTGATCAGGAACCACGGTCGTCTGTAGAGGACGACTTTCATCGAGGAAAGCGATGAAGCAGACATCGATCCCGGGTCGTACGAGGGTGATTCGAGTGGTGCCGTACGATCAATCATTTGACAAGACTACTGGCCGTGTTCGCGATTCCCTGCGCGAAGTGTGCGATATCTGAAGCACTGAGCGAGAAGACACCTTTGGTGCTCTCATTAGCGAAAGGTGTGGCGAGGGCCGTCAGTTGACCTTTGGGGCTAATGAAATACATGATGTTGTTGTGCGCGACCTGGTTGGCAGTGGCGCCAACCCGAATGCTGATGCCGTAATTGGACCAGACGTTATTGAGGCGACTCAACTTCGAAGTCAAGAAATAGATGTTGTGGAGTCTTGAGAGCCCCGGGATCGTGAGAACTGGTGGTCGTGGCACGACTGCAGTGCGCTTGGGGTCGCTGTTGACGATCGCAAAGACGACCCGTTGTGCTTTCACGCCAAGTCTCTGCTGGGCTTGCTTGATTTCTGCCCCCAGGACAGGACAAATGTCGTTGCACGTCGCGTCCTCGAAGGCCAGCACGACTGCCTTGCCTCGGGCGTCAGCTAGCCCCCATTTCTTGCCGTTCTGATTGACCAGCGTGAAGTTCGGTGCCGTGGCGTGTCCGATGTACTTGAGTCCCATGAGCGCGGGTAGCGAAGCACTGATTTGCGGTCCCGAAGGGCTATTTGGAGTCGCTGGGAGCTTGAAGACCGTTGTTGTGGTTGTGGTGACTCCGATAGAGCCGAAGTAGTGCTCTAGAACGACGCCGCCGAGGCCCAGTACAACGAACACCGCAGTCATCCAGACAATGAACTTGGTTGGAACTGGTGCGCGGCCCGCACGAAAGGCCGCGGCGCGGTCTGCAGGTTGATGTTTTACGAACGCGGCGGCACGGTCTGCTTCTGACAGTCGAGATTCCGGGGCAAGCGCTCCGTCTTCATTGGTCGTCATCGATCGACTTGCTCCCTTGGTTGGATGCAACTCTACTGGTCCCACGGCGAAGTAGGCCTGTTCCTCGTGCGAGTGACACGATGTGGCTCATGCTCGTCGAAAGACGATGCAATTTTCCTGCAGATCCGCCATTCGTCGCGGTAATGTGAGCCGATGGTCGGCCCGGATGAGAACAGTTCTGACGCCGCAGTCGAGACACCTCGCCGACTTGAGGGGGCACAGGCACTGCGGGCTCATGTGACGCTGGCCGGAGGGCTGGTGCTATGCGCCTTGGCATTCTGGTTCGAACTCAAACGCGCTTTGGGTGGCAATGGCCTTAGTTGGGCGTACGTCTTCGAGTGGCCCCTCCTTGGAGTATTCGCGGTGTACATGTGGTGGAACATCATTCACCCCGATCGAGAGCACCATCGCAAACAACGTGTTGAGAAACCCCCAATCGCTCCACAGTTCAATTCCATGCTCGTCGCATGGGAGGAACGTCAGCGTGACCTTGCAGCGGCGCAAGAGGCCCACGACGAATCCTTGAAGGCCGTCGACGATGCGTGAACGCGAAGATAGGCTGAGTGTTCATGCGTGGGGAGAGAACAGAAGTGGTCGCCATGCTCCGCGCTCTCGAATCGCACCAAATCACGCTCGTCGAGCCAGAGCCCGAGGACGTCGGTGAGTTACGTCTTTGACCACTGGTCGTTCGACCCCGCCCTGATTGGGATCATTCTCACGGTCGCGTGTCACGAGCTCGGGCTTCGAAGATTGAAGGAGCGCTCTCGCGAGTCGCGGGTACGTGAGCGTCGGCGACGGTCGTGGATATTCTACGCGGGCTTGTTCGTGTTGTTGCTTGCGATCGAGTCACCCATTGACTACTGGTCATCGAGTTACTTCTCGGTGCACATGGTCGAACATCTCTTGATCTCGCTGGCGGCACCTGCACTGGTCGTGGCGGGCGCTCCGTGGATTCCGTTGCAGTTCGCGTTGCCGGTGAGGGTTCGTCGTTCGTTGGGTCGTTTCTTCTATTTGAACCCCAAAGCGGGAGGATTCCGAGTGCTCGGTCGGATACTGAGGAATCCGTGGGTGGCATTGTTGTCGTTCAACGCGGCCATGCTCGTGTGGCACATTCCATCGTGGTTTGATCTGTCAGAGCGCAACAACTTTGTTCACATCTTCTTGATGCACGGAAGCTTCTTCTTCACCGGCGTACTGTTCTGGCTCCAATTCCTGCGCTCCTATCCAATGAAGCCACGTAAGAGCGCAGTCTGGCAAGTGGGTGCGATTCTCGGTACCAACGTTGTCATGACATTTCTCGCAATGTCGATGAGCATTCTCACGAACGTGAGTTGGTATTCGGTGTATCAGCACATCCCCGGTGTCAGTTTTCCCGCGTTCGCCGATCAGCAGATTGGCGGGGCGATCCTGTGGGTGTGTGGCGACTTCTGGGCGGCGCCGGTTCTTGGCATCATCATTCGTCGCGCCATCAACGCAGAGGGGTCCCTCAGTGGGGTCATCGATCGAATTACGCATCGAAACGAGTTGGAGGTCATCGCGCCCACATCTCGTAAGAGTTCGACGGCGAACATGTTCGAGCGTAGTTAGCGCAGCATCGATTCCCAGCCTCGGGTGATCGTGGGCTGCTAATCTGTCGTGAAGAAGTCGTGAAGCGGGTCCCGTGAGGCTCGTACGGCGGGAGGATGAAGTGACCGAGATCGAACGCCCTGACGCATCTCGGTACGGCTCGTTCGTCGCCCGCACACAACTGCTCAGTGCTGATGACGTGCAGCGTGCACTTCGCCGCATCGCTCATGAGGTCCTTGAACGCAACAGTCACGACGAAGAGTTGGTGATCATCGGGCTGCAAACAGGCGGCGTTGCATTCGCGAAGCGACTAGCGCAAGAGCTTCAACACATCGGGGAGAATTCTGTTGCCGTTGGCGCGTTGGACGTCGCGTTCTACCGAGACGACTTGAGCCTCAATCCGTTACGCGATGCCACCACTACGTCGATACCAGTGGATCTCAATGGACGAACGGTGGTCTTGGTTGATGACGTGCTGTTCACTGGGCGAACGATTCGAGCGGCACTCAACGCTTTGGCTGAGTGGGGGAGGCCCACTTCCATCCAATTGGTGGTGATGGTCGATCGAGGTCATAGGGAGCTTCCCATTCGACCTGACTTTGTGGGCAAGAACCTGCCAACGTCGCACCATGAAGCGATCCTTGCCACCCTCGAGGGCGTGTGGATAGGAAGCGAGGAAAAGGCGTGATTGATTCGATTCGGGGCCAGAGTCTCTTGACGCTCGAGGGATTGAGCGCTCGAGCGCTCGTCGAGATCCTCGACACGGCCGAAACCTTCGTTGAAGTGCAAAGTCGCACGGTGAAGAAGGTCCCCGCGTTGAAGGGACGCGTCGTGGCGTCGCTCTTCTTTGAAGAATCGACGCGCACACGACTGAGCTTTGAAACTGCCGCAAAGCGACTGAGCGCGGACGTCCTCTCACTCGCAGTCGCTTCAAGCAGCGTGAAGAAGGGGGAATCACTGCGCGACACCATCACCACCATTGATGCGCTTGGTATTGATGCGGTGGTGATGCGTCATCAGTCGAGCGGGGCTGCACTGCAGGTGAGCCGCTACGTGCCACACGTTCGCGTTGTCAACGCTGGCGATGGACAGCACCAGCACCCGACCCAAGGTTTGCTCGATGTCTTCACGGTTCGCCAAATCCTCGCCGAACGGCACGACACCACTGGACAAGAATCCGGGGCAGAGCTTTTCGAAGGTCTTCACGTATTGATCGTGGGCGACGTACGTCATAGTCGGGTTGCTCGAAGCGATATCCAGGCCTACACCGCCCTCGGCGCACAGGTCAAGATTGCCGCCCCGGGGACATTGTTGCCCGTGGATATGCAGGAGTGGCCAGTGACACTGGCCGACGATTTCTCAGAAGCCCTTGAGTGGGCTGACGTCGTTGGGCTCCTGCGGCTACAGCACGAACGCGGCTCGGGCTCGTTTGTACCGAGTCTCGCGGAATTCACAGCCACCTATGGACTGACAATGGAGCGGGCGCGACGCCTGCGCTCTGAGACGATCATCATGCATCCCGGACCAATGAATCGCGGGGTCGAGATTGATTCGAAAGTCGCTGACCTACCCTCGGCGGTGATAGCGCGACAGGTCACCAATGGTGTGCCAGTACGGATGGCTGCTTTGTATCTGAGTGTGGCGGGGCTAAAAGAGGATGGGGCGGCGTGAGTTCACTGGTGATACGAAATGGAATGATCGCTGGAGCGACGTCACTTGAAATGGGTGACGTTCTCGTCGTGGACGGCACGATCGTAGAGACCGGCGAGATCAGTTCGGTGCCGTCTGGCGTCGCGGTCGTCGACGCTGAGGGTTGTTGGGTGGGTCCGGGCTTTGTGGATCTTCATACGCATTTACGTGAACCTGGTCGAGAAGAGGCTGAGACCATCGAGAGCGGCGCTCGCGCAGGTGCGATTGGTGGATTCACCGCCCTGGTGGCGATGCCCAACACCGAACCCGCGCTCGACAGCGTCGCGTTAGTGAGTTACGTACTCGAGCGCGGCGCACGAACAGTGCTGGACATCGCCGTCGCTGGTGCGATCACTGTGGGGCGGGCGGGCGAGAGATTGGCGCCGATGGGCGAGCTAGCGGCACTGGGCGTGCGCCTTTTCACCGATGACGGCACCGGGGTCCAGGACCCTTCACTGATGCGACGCGCACTCACATATGCAGCACCCCTTGGCGTTCGCCTGGCGCAACACTGTGAGGACGAATCGCTCGCGTCGAACGGCACCATGAACGAAGGCGCGATCAGCAGTCGCCTCGGCTTGATTGGTCGACCGGCGCTCGCCGAAGAACTGATGGTGATGCGCGACATTGAGTTGGTGCGATTGACGGGTGGGGCGCTGCATTTCTTGCACCTTTCAACCGCACGCTCTCTCGCGTTGGTGCATGAGGCGCAGCGCCAGGGGCTTCGCGTCACATTCGAGGTGGCGCCCCATCATTTCACCCTCGACGAGAGCGCCTGCGAAGGTTTTGACCCCATCTTCAAAGTCCATCCGCCGCTTCGAAGTGCCGCGGATGTCCTGGCGCTGAGAGAAGCCCTTCGTTCGGGCATGGTCGACGCGGTGGCGACCGACCACGCGCCTCATGCACCAGAACTGAAGGATCTGGCCTTCGACGAGGCACCAGCGGGAATGCTCGGTCTCGAACACGCGGCGTCGCTCACGCTCGAGGCGCTCGGGGGAGGGTCTGACGTGGCGCTACGGTTCTTCGAGTTGCTGAGTCGTGGTCCGGCACGCATTGCCCAACTTCGAAAGAGTGACGCGCACCCTCGACACAGCTCGCACGGGGGCTCGCTCGTCGCCGGAGAAGACGCCAACATCGTCGTCTTCGATCCGCGTGCGCGCTGGCACGTTGACGCGGATGGGCTGCAAAGTCGCGCACGAAATACGCCCTATCACGGGCGCGAGTTGCTCGGCCGGGTTCGCGCCACCGTGGCGAAAGGACAACTGATTGTGAATGAGGGACTGCTCATATGAGACGAACTCCAGCAGTTCTCGTTTTGGGTGACGGCACCCGATTCGAAGGCTACGCCGCGGGTTTCTTGCCCGACGACGGATTGACGACCGGTGAGTTCGTCTTCAACACCGCGCTCAGCGGTTATCAAGAAGTGATCACGGATCCGAGCTACGCGGGTCAGATCATTACTTTCACCTATCCCCACATCGGCAACTACGGTGTCACGCCACTTGACGATGAAGCGGTGCACCCGTGGTGTCGGGGGATCGTGACTCGCGAGCTGAGTGAAGTGCCATCCAACTGGCGCTCGGCCGGTTCGCTCGAGGACTTCCTCATCCACCATCGCATCCCGGCCATCACCGGGATCGATACTCGACGACTCACTCGTCACCTGCGTGCTCACGGTGCACTGCCGGGGGCATTCGGTCACGCTGGCGCTGAGCTCGTCGCCAATGCCGCTCGACACGCCAAGGGCACTGATGACACCGATTTGGTTTCGACCGTGTCGATCAAGCAATCTTTCACGCGTGGTGAGGGTCAGTTGCACGTGGTCGCCTTCGACTACGGCATCAAGTCAACGATGGTGAACCAACTCGCCGATCGATTCCGAGTGACCGTGGTCCCATCGAGTACCTCAGCGAGCGACGTGCGTGCCCTCTCGCCCGATGGCGTCTTTCTCTCCAACGGACCGGGCGATCCGGCAGCGTTGTCAGACAATGTCGCGGTGATCAGTCAATTGGTGGGAACTGTTCCAATCTTCGGCATCTGTCTCGGCCACCAACTACTCGCGAGCGCGCTCGGCGCGACCACCTTCAAATTGCCCTTCGGCCATCACGGCAGCAACCATCCAGTCCACGACCTCGCGACTGGGCGCATCGAGATCACCGCCCAGAATCACAATTACGCGGTCAGCCCCGGCACGCTCTCACGGGGCACGGTCAGTCATGTCAATTTGAACGACGGCGTGATTGAAGGCATCGCAACGCCCGAGGAGCGTTGCTTTTCGGTGCAGTATCACCCCGAGGCGGGTCCTGGGCCTCACGACGCACGCTACTTGTTTGATCGTTTTGAATCACTGCTGCACACGGGAATCTTGGAGAGTAAGTAATGCCGCGGCGTAACGATATCCATTCGATCATGGTGATTGGTTCAGGGCCAATCGTGATTGGTCAGGCTTGTGAGTTTGACTACTCGGGCACGCAAGCCTGTCAGGTGCTTCGCGAAGAGGGTTACCGAGTGATTCTCGTCAACTCAAATCCCGCGACGATCATGACCGATCCGGCGACTGCCGACGTCACCTACGTCGAGCCGCTGGACGCCGATGTGCTCATTGACATCATCGAGCGCGAGCGACCCGATGCGCTGCTTCCTACGCTCGGTGGACAAACCGCGTTGAACCTGACCATGGAGTTGGTGCGCCGCGGCGTGCCGGAGCGATTTGGCGTGGAGGTGATCGGTGCGCGCCCCGAAGCGATTGCGACCGCGGAGGACCGCGAGTTGTTCAAGGCCGCGATGGGCGACATCGGTCTGGCGGTTCCCGAATCGGGATTCGCCCATGACGTAGAAGAGGCAACCCGCATCGCCCAGGCAATTGGCTGGCCGATCATCGTGCGCCCGAGCTTCATTCTTGGCGGTGCGGGCACCGGTATTGCCCATGACGAGGTCGCGTTTCGCCAGCTCGCCCAAGAAGGCATCGCAGCTTCACCTATTGGTGAGATTCTCGTCGAGAAGTCGATTGCTGGTTGGAAGGAGTACGAGCTTGAAGTGATGCGTGACGTCGCAGACAACTGCGTTGTCATCTGCAGCATCGAGAACTTCGACCCCATGGGGGTTCACACGGGCGACTCGATCACCGTCGCACCCGCGCAAACGCTCTCGGACGTGGAGTACCAGGCCATGCGAGACGACGCCTTTGCGGTGCTGCGACGAGTGGGGGTGGAGACGGGCGGCTCGAACGTCCAGTTCGCGGTGAACCCTGAGAACGGCGAGCGATTGGTGATCGAGATGAACCCCCGGGTGAGCCGATCCAGTGCTCTGGCATCTAAGGCGACGGGATTCTCGATCGCGAGGATCGCCGCACGACTCGCAGTGGGCTATACGTTGAATGAGATTCCAAATGACATCACCAAGTCAACGCCAGCGAGCTTCGAGCCGGTCATTGACTACGTGGTGGTGAAGATCCCGCGTTGGGCCTTTGAGAAACTGCCGGGCTCGAAGCCTGAGCTCGGTACGCGTATGCAGTCAGTGGGCGAAGTGATGGCGATTGGGCGCACATTCGCAGAGTCCCTGCAAAAAGCCATCCGCTCATTGGAGCAGGGCCGTGTGGGCTTCGCGCTCGGTGGCGACACGGAGTTCGCAGCCTTGGACACAGAGGCGTTGTGGCGGCGATGCGAGGTGGCGACGCCCGAGCGACTGTACGCTCTGCACGAAGCGCTGTGGCGCGAGGAGTCGATTGAAGAAATCGCGCGACGCACTCGTATTGACCTCTGGTTCATTCACCAACTGGAGCAGATCGTTGGGCGTGAGCGTGCGTTGGTCGCCGGCGTCGAGCTGGCGGCGTGGGATCGTGGTGCATGGCTTGAGTACAAGCGGTGGGGATTCTCGGACTCCCAAATCGCCATGCTCACTGGTGGTGACACGAGTGAGGTGACTTCGCTTCGTCGAGCGGCTGGTGTCGCGACGGTCTTCAAGACCGTCGACACGTGTTCGGCTGAGTTCGAGGCGTCAACGCCCTATCACTACAGCACCTATGACGACACGACCGAAGTGGAACTCTCGTCACGAGACCGCGTCATCATCCTCGGCTCAGGCCCAAATCGGATTGGTCAGGGCATTGAGTTCGATTACTGCTGCGTGCATGCGGCGATGGCGCTTCGCGACATGGGTTATGAGACCGTCATGGTGAACTGCAACCCCGAAACGGTGTCAACCGACTATTCGACCTCGGACAGGCTCTACTTCGAGCCATTGACACCCGAGGACCTCGCAGAAGTGATTCTCGCCGAGCAGGCCGCGTGCACCGACGGTGCGCGCGTCGCGGGCGTCATTGTCTCGCTCGGGGGCCAGACTCCACTCAAGTTGTCCCATTCGCTCGACGAGGCGATGGTGCTCGGGACGTCGGTCGCGTCAATTGATGCGGCCGAGGACCGTGAGCGATGGTCGGACATTTGTCGATCACTCGAGTTGCGCCAGCCGCCTGGAGATGTCGTCGTGACCCTCGCCGAAGCGAAGAGGGTCGTCAAGTCAATTGGTTACCCCGTGCTCGTTCGTCCGAGTTACGTCCTTGGTGGCAGGGCGATGGAGATTGTCTATGACGACGCCGCGCTCGAACGGGTGATGGCCGATCTGACGAGTGTGCATGGTTCCCTTGCGAGAGAGGGCGGTGTCTCTCAGAGCCGCCCGATCCTCATCGACCGTTTCCTCGAAGACGCGATTGAAGTTGACGTGGATGCGGTTCGTGACGCTACGGGCGACCTCTTCATCGCGGGCGTGATGGAGCACGTCGAAGAGGCGGGCGTTCATTCGGGTGACTCGGCGTGTGCACTGCCGCCACAGACCCTCGGGGACGAGGTGCTCGCGATGATAGGTGACTACACGCGAAAGATCGCTGCGGCATTGAACGTCGTCGGGCTCATCAACGTCCAATACGCGGTGAAGGACGGGCTCGTCTATGTTCTCGAGGCGAATCCACGGGCCAGTCGCACCGTACCCTTCGTCGCCAAAGCCACCGGCGTGGCGCTCGCTCAGGTGGCCGTGCGCGTCATGATGGGCCAAACGCTCGGGGAACTTCGCGCGCTGCAGGTGGTGCCGGTGACGACACCGCGCCCCGAGTACGTGAGTGTGAAGGAAGCGGTTCTGCCGTTCAGTCGATTCCCAGGAGTCGACACAATCCTTGGACCCGAGATGCGCTCAACGGGAGAGGTGATGGGCATCGGCGAGAGCTTCGGCATCGCATTCGCCAAGGCACAATTGTCCGCTGGCACGAGGCTGCCCGATTCAGGTCGGGTGTTCTTGTCGCTCGCGGATCGCGACAAGGTCCAGGGCCTTGAACTGGCGCGCCAGCTCGTGGCCTTGGGGTTCGTCATCGCCGCGACGGTGGGTACCGCTGGCTACCTTCGAGCCAATGGGGTTGAGGTCGACACGCTCGTCGGCAAGATTGGTCTTGCGGACATGGGCGTGAATGCCGTGTCGCTCATCGAGTCAGGTGAAGTCCAACTGGTCGTCAACACACCCTCGGGAGGCGGCGCGCGCGCAGATGGTTCTTCAATCCGTACAACGTGCGTGGTCCACTCGGTTCCGTGTCTGACCACCTTGGCTGCGGCCTTCGCCGCGGCCAAGGGCATTGCCGATACCCGTGCGCACGGTTGGCGCGTGCGCTCACTCCAGGAGTTGCATCAGTGAGCGCTCTGAGCACGAGGGTGGGTGATGTTGCGCTTCGCTCCTTCGTCTTGACCGCCTCAGGGACCGCTGGTCACGGTGACGAACTGAGCGGTTACGGTGACCTCGCAGCACTGGGCGCGGTCGTGACCAAGTCACTCGCGGCCTTTCAATGGGACGGTAATCCACCACCTCGACTCGCCGCGTCGGGCAGGCACATGTTGAACGCGGTGGGTCTCGCGGGCCCTGGGGTCGAACACTGGCGACGCGAAGACCTCCCAGCGCTCGAGCGCCGAGGCGCCACGGTTGTCGGATCGATTTGGGGCCGCAACGTCGATGAGTTCGCTGAGGCCGCAGCGTTGATGCGAGGCGCCAACATCGTGGCGCTTGAAGTGAACGCGAGCTGTCCGAATCTTGAGAGTCGATCGCAAATCTTTGCTCACTCCGCCGAGGCGACCCGGTCGATCGTCGACGCATCGCGCGTGGCGAACGTACCACTGTGGGTGAAGTTGAGTCCGAATACCCCCGATATCGTCTCCATCGCCGGGGCAGCGATTGAGGCTGGTGCGAGTGCGTTGGTGCTGGTGAACACCGTGCTCGGTCTCGCCATAGACATTGAGAACCGCCGCGCGAGCCTGGGCAACGGCGGGGGAGGCGTGAGCGGACCGGGAATCCTCCCGGTGGCGCTTCGTGCGGTCTTTGAATGCCGCGAGGCGTTTCGCGATATCCCCATCGTCGGGGTGGGTGGCATCAGTGACGGTGAGGATGCGATCGCAATGGTGATGGCGGGTGCCAACGCGGTTGAAGTGGGCACCGCCACCTTCGCCAATCCGCGTGCGCCGTGGCTCGTACAGCGCGGTGCACAGAAATGGCTTGAGAAGCATCACGTAGCCTCAATCGAAGAACTAGTGGGAGTCGCTCATGGCTGAATCGTTCGGCGTACGCCTACAAGAGCGCATCAAGGCCCTCGGACCGTTGTGCGTCGGTATTGACCCGAGCGCATCGATGATTGAGAAGTGGGGGCGAGCAGATACCGTCGACGGATTGGAGTTCTTCTCCTTGGCTGTTCTTGAGGCAGTGATCGGCACCGCCAGCGTCGTGAAGCCTCAGGTCTCGTACTTCGAACGCTTCGGGTCGGCTGGTTATCGCGTCCTCGAGCGCGTGCTCGAGGACGCCCGCGACGCCGACGTGATGATCGTCGCCGACGTCAAGCGAGGTGACATTGGATCGACCAACGAGGGTTACGCCGAAGCGTGGCTCGCCGACGAATCGCCTCTATGTGTCGATGCGCTCACGCTCAATCCCTATCTCGGCGTCGAGTCATTGGCGCCGTTCCTACGTCGCGCCGAGGAGAGTGGGCGTGGCGCGTTCGTGTTGTCGGCCACCTCGAATATCGAAGGTCGCCAGATACAGCGTGCTCGCACCGATGAGGACGTGAGCGTCGAGTCGTTGATACTTCGAAGCGTGTCTGAGTTCAACGAGCGTCGTGAGGGCATTGGTTCCCTGGGTGCGGTGCTCGGGGCGACGAGGGAGCGACCTGAGTTCGACCTGGCTCAGCTCGGAGGCCCTTACCTCGTGCCGGGCGTGGGCGCCCAAGGAGCAAACTCTGACCAAGTCGCTCGGCTATTCGATCGCTGTCCGATTGGAACTGTCCTGGTCAACGTGGGTAGAGCGATCCTGGACGTTGGCCCAGAGCGCTCGGCGCTTCGAGATTCCGCCCGTCGTTGGCGCGACGAATTGAGCGCGGCACTGCTCTAAGTATGCGAGGGTCCAGACAGGAGTAATCTGACCTCGTGACCCCAACTCCGCCAACTCTCTCGCACGAACAGCGCGTCGAAGCTTCACGCCTCGCCGTAGCGAATCGTCGACGTCGCGCTGAGGTCAAGCGTCAGGTGAAGTCGGGTGAACTCTCACTCGAAGAGTTGTTTGAGTTGGCCAAGCGCGAGGAGTGTGTCGCTCAGATGAGGGCCTATGACCTCATCAGCGCGCTGCCGGCCATTGGCGAGGTCAAGGCCGAGCGGATCATGAAGAGCGCTTCGATCGCGAAGACCCGCCGCATCAGAGGACTAGGTCCAAAGCAGCGCGCAGAACTCTTTCGTGCCCTTGTCCGCTGAATCACTGATCGTCGTACTCATTGGGCCTGGCGGAGTTGGCAAGGGGACCGTTGCCCAGCGACTACTTGAACGAGATGATCGCCTTTGGCTCAGTCGAAGTTGGACCACTCGCCCCCAACGCGCCACCGAGAAGGGCTTCGAGTATCACTTCGTCGATCGAGCCACCTTTGAAGAAGCCATTGACGATGACCAGTTCCTTGAGTGGGCGGAGTTCCACGGCAACCTCTACGGCACGCCACTTCCCACGGCGCCGGACGGCGCTGACGTTCTGCTCGAGATAGAGGTGCAGGGGGCCGCTCAGGTCCTCGAGGCCTACCCCGATGCGGTGGTGATCATGTTGTTGCCTCCCTCCATGGGCCAACTCGAAGATCGACTGCGCCGACGCGGTGACGAGGATCAGCACGTCGCGATGCGCCTCTCAAGCACCCCTGATGAACTCGCAAAAGGCGAGAAAATAGCATCATTCATCGTGGTGAACGATGAAATCGAGCGAGCGACCGGCGAAATCCTCTCTATACTGGAGAGACTTCGTCAGTTGCGACGTCTTCCCTCGTAAAAGGACTGCTTTCCATGGCCGAACGCCCCACACTTGTTGACCCGCCCATCGAGACCTTATTGGCCAAGGTCGGAGACTCCAAGTTCACGCTGGTAGCGGTGACCGCAATTCGTGCTCGCGAGATCAACGAGTACTACAACGGTCTCGGTTCGGGCCACGGAGCACTCATTCCGCCTCAGGTCACCTCACTGTCGAACAAGTCACTCTCGCTCGCGATGGAGGAGTTGTACCAAGGCAAGTTGGAATTCCATCGCCCAACAGCCGAGGAAATCGAAGCGGAGCGCCTCCAGGCCGAGGCGTTGGAGCAGGCTCGCCAGGACGCCAATAACGACCTGGACGCCTTCACCGATGCCCTCCGCGACGCCTGACCATTCGGCTCCTCGCATTGTTCTAGGCGTTGGCGGAGGCATTGCTGCGTATAAGTCAGTTGAGTTGCTGCGACGGCTGCGCGACGCTGGCTATTTCGTCTCTCCAGTCCTCACGCGCGACGCAACGCGCTTTGTCGGAGAGGTGACCTTCTCGGCGCTTGCCAGTGAACCGACTCGCACCAGCCTTTACGGTGATCCAACGACACCGATTCCCCACACCTATCTGGGCCAACACGCCGCGCTCATAGTGGTCGCTCCAGCGACCGCGCACTTGATTGCGCGATTCGCAATGGGTCTCGCGGATGACCTGTTGAGTGCCACGTTGCTCGCGTCTCGAGCGCCCGTGCTGCTCTGTCCCGCAATGCACACCGAGATGTGGGAGCAGCCCTCGGTACAGGAGAATCTCGCGCTCTTGCGCCGACGTGGAGTTCTTGTGATGGAACCAGCGACTGGAGCGCTGGCCGGGGGTGATGTCGGCGCGGGTCGGCTTCGAGAGCCTGAAGAGATCTTTGCAATGGTTGAACACATTGTTCGCGGTTACCGAGGACCATTAAGCGGCCAGAACGTGTTGATAAGTGCCGGGGGGACGCGTGAGGCGATTGACCCGGTGCGCGTGATCTCCAACCGATCATCGGGTCGCCAGGGCATAGCCCTAGCCGAGGTCGCACACCGACTCGGTGCGCACGTCACCCTCGTTAGCGCCTCCGAGCTCAACTTGGCACTCGACGTTGTGAACCAGGTTGATGTGGTGCACGTGGAGAGTGCGGCACAGATGCGAACTGCTCTCATGGAGCGGGCTCATGAGAGTGACGTGATCATCATGGCCGCGGCGGTGTCTGATTTCACGCTTGATTCGGCACCGATCAAGTTGAAAAAGGGTGCGGGCGTCCCGGTGTTAGAGCTGGTGGCGACCCCGGACATCCTTCAAGACCTGGTCGCAGAGCGTCGCAGCGGTCAAGTCATAGTGGGATTTGCCGCCGAGACCCACGACGTACTTGAGAACGCCGTGGCGAAACTTCAACGCAAGGACGTTGATCTTCTCGTTGTCAACGACGTCAGTGCTGCGGGAGTCGGGTTTGAACACACGACCAATGAAGTGGTAATCCTCGCCAAGAACGCCGAAGCCTCCACCGTGACGTTGCGATCGAAAGAAGCAATTTCGTACGAGATATTGACTAGGGTGGCTTCATTGTTAAATCAAGGAGCACCATGAGCGACCGCACCCTCTTCACGTCGGAGTCGGTAACCGAAGGTCATCCGGACAAGATCGCCGATCAGGTCTCCGACAGCGTCCTCGACGCGATCCTCACCCAAGATCCGAGTGCGCGAGTGGCTTGCGAGACTTTGTTGACGACTGGTCTGTGCGTGGTGGCTGGTGAGATTACGACGTCTGCTGTTGTTGACATCAGTGCGATCGCTCGACGAACGATCCTCGATATTGGTTATGACGATAGTGCCAAAGGCTTCGACGGCAAGACCTGCGCGGTGCTGGTGTCACTCGACAAGCAGAGCCCAGACATCGCCAATGGCGTCGACGTGTCGCACGAACATCGTTCGGGTGATGGAGGTGAAGACGAACTCAACGCACTTGGTGCGGGTGACCAAGGCATGATGTTCGGCTACGCGTGCGATGACAACGACGACTTCATGCCCGTGCCGATCTGGTTGGCCCATCGCTTCTCGATGCGGCTTTCTCAAGTCCGTCGATCGGGCCAGGTGCCCTACCTGCGACCCGACGGCAAGACCCAGGTGACGATTGCCTACGAGGCTGGACGTCCAGTCGCAGTCGAGACAGTTCTCATCTCCACACAGCACGAAGATGGCTACGATTCACAGACGACGATTCGAAATGACCTCATCGAGCACGTCATCAAGCCCATGCTGCCGGCGAACCTCGACACGAGTTCGATGAAGATCTATGTGAATCCATCTGGAAAATTCGTGCTGGGTGGCCCTCACGCCGATGCGGGACTCACTGGGAGAAAGATCATCGTCGACACCTACGGTGGCATGGCGCGCCATGGCGGCGGTGCGTTCTCGGGCAAGGACCCTTCAAAGGTGGACCGATCTGCGGCGTACGCCGCTCGCTGGGTCGCCAAGCACGTGGTCGCCTCTGGCGCGGCGCAACGCTGTGAAGTCCAGGTCGCCTACGCAATTGGCGTCGCACGACCGGTATCGGTGCTGGTGGAGACATTCGGCACTGAGCGAGTTGATCGCTCCCGGATCGCAAAGGCGGTTGACGCCCTGTTCGATCTGCGCCCCGCAGCGATCATCCGTGACCTCGACCTTCGCCGCCCCATCTATCAGCGAACGGCTGCATACGGACACTTTGGGCGAAGTGACCAGGGTTTTGCGTGGGAGCAGACTCCTCGGGTTGACGAGTTGCGCCGAGAACTGTCACTCTAAGGGTGAGCGCCGTGCGCGCGGTTCGCATCATCACCGAGGTCGGTGCAATCGATAGGCCGTTCGATTACGCGCTGAGCGAGTCGATGAGCCAGTGTGGCGTTGGTGACCGCGTTCGGGTGAATCTCAACAATCGTTCGGTGCGCGGTTGGGTCATTGGAGAAGCCGAGGCGACTCGAGAACTCAAGCCCGTCGTCAAGTGGTTGGGTTACGGCCCGCCGCCGGCACTCTTAGAACTGCTCGAGTGGGCGAGTTGGCGGTGGTTCAGTCCACTCTCGAGATTCCTCATCTCGTCGTCACCGCATCGACTCGTCACGGTGTTGCCCGAGCGGCCTCTCGCCCAAGCGCTGGCCCGCAGCGTCGCAACGACTGCCCAGCGGGCCGAGGCTGGTGTCCTGCAATGTTCACCAACCGCCGACCCACTGCCCTTGATACTCGGTGCCTATGAGGCAACGCGTGATCGAGGGGGCTCTTTGTTGGTGCTGGTACCTACTGAAGCGTGGGCGAACCGCCTTCGTGGTCGTCTCGAACAGCGCGGAGTGCGCGTAGCGTCGGGTGACGCTGAGTGGGATCGCATGCGCGCGGGCTGGCCCGTGGTCGTGGGCGCTCGCGGCACGGCGCTCGCTCCGGTGCCCATGGTCGCTGGTGCGATCATGGTAGACGCAGATGATGAGACCTATCGCTCTGAGGCCTCTCCCACTTGGGATGCGTTCACGATGCTCGTGGAGCGCTGCCGGCGAGAGAACGCGCCACTGTGGGCAACGACCATGATCCCCTCGCCGGAACTCGTTGCCAGTCGGACCTATGAGAAGTACGGCGACATCGCGCGGGGTTGGCCACAGGTGCGCGTCATTGACCGACGTAACACTGACCCGCGCGATGGTGTCTTGTCGCGTGACGCGCTCGACGCGGCGCATAAGGCACTCTCGGGTGACGAACCGATTGCCGTGGCGGTCGTTCTTCAGCGACTGGGCACGGGGCGGCTGTTCGCGTGTCGCTCGTGCGGGGAACTCGCGCGCTGCGCCCAGTGTGGACAGGCCGAACTGGAGGTCGATGGCCAGTTGCTGTGTCGAGATGGACATGAACCACGCGCCAATTTTTGTCGCTCCTGTGGTGCCACCAACCTGAAGCCGGTGCGCGTTGGGGTGAGCACCTTGGCGCGCGACGTTGCCGCTCAACTCGGTCAAGCGGTGAGTGAGGTGACCGGCGCGAGCGATCATTCGAGCGAGCTCGCCCGAGTCGTCGTCGGTACCGAGGCGATCTGGCAAAGGGTGCGACGGTGCGGGGTCGTGATCTTTGTGGACTTCGACCAGTATCTGCTTGCCGCTCGCGATTCGTCTCGCCGCGCCGCGATACGTGCGGTTGGCAAAGCCGGTCGTCTGGTTGGCGCGCGTAGTGAAGGCCGCGGCGTCGTCGTCGTTCAGACTCGACGTGGTGAGGATGGCGTGATTCGCGCGTTGGAGCGGGGAGAGTTCGACGAGATCGTGCACGATGACATCGAGACCGCCCGGCTGCTTGCTCTCACGCCTTTTGGCGCCAAAGCGCGTCTCAGTGGAGAGGCGGCCGGGGAATTCGCTGAGCGATTGGCCAGTGCTGGCACGAGCGTCAGAGTCTATGGAGATCGCGACGGGTTCGAAGTCCGTTCAAGCGATGTTGCGTCGCTCATTGGAGCGCTCCGCTCGGTTGAACGCCCCACGGGGCGATTGAGGGTCGCAGTCGAGTAGCCAGACTTTGTCGGCCGCGCGCGATGCCACCACTCACGGTGCCGGTATCGTGGAGGGGTGACTACTCTGCCGATTCGCGTCTATGGGGACCCAGTGCTCAACGTGGTGACCACTGAGATCGAGGACATTGACGGCCGCGTGAAGGCGCTGGCGGACACGATGATCGAGACAATGTACGAAGCTCCTGGCGTGGGCCTCGCGGCCAATCAGGTCGGGGTCCAAAAGCGCCTCTTTGTCTATGACAAGGGTGACGGCCCCATCGTGGTGGTCAATCCTGTGATCGTCGAGTCCGAAGGTGAGTGGACGTACGAAGAAGGCTGTCTCTCGGTGCCCGGCCTGAGTTGGGAGATTACCCGACCGAACGCCATTCATCTGAGGGGCTATGACCTCGATGGCAATGAGATCAATGTCGAAACCGACGAGTTCGAAGGTCGCATCTTCCAACACGAGATGGACCACCTCAACGGGATCCTCCTGATCGAACGCCTCGATGCGGATCAGCGCAAAGAGGCGAAGAAGGAGCTTCGAAAGCGCAGGATCCAGATCGCCGACTCCGATCCCGATGGCTTGAATCTTCTGCTCGGCGAATAGATGCGCCTGGTATTTCTTGGCACACCCGAGGCCGCAGTGCCGTCGTTGCGCGCGCTCGTTGAAGCCGGGCACGATATTGCGTTGGTGATCACCCGTCCGGACCGGCGACGCGGGCGCGGCGCCAAAGTCACGTCGAGTCCCGTGAAGAGTGCGGCTCTGGAGCTCGGGCTGACGGTGGGTCACAAGGTGAGCGACCTTGAACACATTGAGGCTGATCGTGGCATCGTTGTCGCCTATGGCGCAATGATCCCTTCGTCGGTCCTCGAGAAGTTGCCGATGCTGAACGTCCACTTCTCGCTCCTACCGCGGTGGCGGGGTGCTGCGCCGGTTGAGCGGGCGATACTTGCGGGAGATGAGATCACCGGCGTCAGCGTCATGTCACTCGAAGCGACCCTCGACACGGGCCCAGTCCACGCGACGGCACGCACAGCCGTGGATTCTAAGGATGCGACGGTTCTGACCAATGAGCTCGCCACTATGGGTGCGGCATTGCTCGTAGAGGTGCTCGCGAGTGAAGACTTGCTCGAACACCCCGTCGCCCAATCGGGAGAGCCGACGTACGCAGAGAAGCTCACTGGCGAGACTTTTCACTTGCTGCCGACGATGAGCGTGGTGCACCTTGAGCGCACCGTGCGCCTGGGGCGGGCGTTCACGTTAATCAACGGCAGGCGAACGAAGATCCTTTCGGGACACGTGTCGCCTGCGGCTGGTGCCGCAGGTTGCATTGCGGCGACGTCGTTTGGAGTGGCACTCGTGTGCGGCGACGGGGCCTTGATGCTTGACTCGGTGCAGCCCGAGGGATCTCGTCCGATGAACGCGAGGGACTGGTGGTCTGGCGCACGCCTGGACGCGCAGCACGCGGAGTGGGCCTGATCGGCGTGGCGAGGCCCTAGGCTGCGATTGTGACTCTGATTGATGCGGGCCCGACTGGCGCGTTGCGGATAGCGCCGTCGATACTGGCCGCTGATTTCGGCGCCTTGGCGAGCGCGGTGCATGAGATCGACGTTGAGACTGATTGGCTCCATGTTGACGTGATGGATGGGCATTTCGTACCCAACGTGTCCATCGGGCCGCCGGTCGTGCAGTCGTTGCGTCCCTATAGTGGGCGATTCTTCGATTGTCACTTGATGATGAGCCAGCCTGGGCGTTACCTCCAAGCGTTCAAAGAAGCCGGAGCTGATGGCTGCACGGTGCACGTAGAGGTCGGCGACACCGCCACGCTGATACGTGACGCGAGGGCGCTGGGGCTGCGCGTCGGATTGGCTGCTAACCCAGATACGCCCTTTGAGGCAGTCGCACCGTATCTTGGCGAGATTGATTTGTTGTTGCTAATGACGGTGTTCCCCGGGTTCGGGGGTCAGTCGTTCATGGGCGACGTGATGAATAAGGTCTCAGAGGCGCGCCGTGAGGTCGACCACAATCGTTTGTTGGTTGACATCGAGGTCGACGGCGGCATTGATACTCGAACCGCGCCACTCGCGGTGCACGCAGGCGCGAACGTCTTGGTTGCGGGATCGGCGATCTTTTCTCGCCCCGCCCCCCTGGAGGCCGCACGCGCACTTCGTGAGGCTGCGCGAAGCGAATTGTGACCAGGCCGGGTCCCTCTGAGCTCATGGAGCTCGCCATCGGCGCCGCGCAGAAGGCACGACTTCACGCACCGCCCAACCCGTGGGTGGGCGCGGTGATTGTCAATGACGACGGCGTGGTCGTGGGCGAAGGGCACACTCAGGCGCCGGGCGAATCCCACGCTGAAATAGAGGCGCTTCGTCGTGCCGGCGAACGCGCGCGGGGCGCCACGATGGTGGTGACGCTTGAGCCGTGTTGTCACGTTGGACGAACGGGTCCATGCGTGGATGCGATCGTGGAGGCTGGCATCCGTCGAGTCGTCGTTGGAACCCTTGATCCCGACGCGCGCGTCTCGGGCAGGGGAGTGATGTCGCTCAAGGCATCGGGGGTCGACGTTGAGGTTGGCGTGCAAGAAGCAGCGGTGCGAGCGCAACTGGCGCCCTATCTCTGGCATCGCGTAACGGGCAGACCGTACGTCATCTTGAAGATCGCCTCGACCCTCGATGGCATCGTTGCGATGGCCGATGGCTCGAGTCAGTGGATTACGGGAGAAGAGGCCCGTCGTGACGCTCATGTCCTGCGCGCCTCGAGTCAGGCCATTGTCGTTGGTGCCGGCACCGTTCGAAGGGACGACCCCGCACTCACCGCGCGACTCGATGACATAATCCTCGAGCCACTTCGTGTGGTCCTTGGCAGTGCACCCGAACACGCGAAAGTGAGACCGTGCCTGGAGAGGAGTGGTGACCTCGGTGTGATCTTGGATGAGTTAGCACAACTCGACGTACTTCAGGTTCTCGTCGAAGGTGGCCCAACTACCGCCAGCGCGTTCTTGGAACACGGTCTCGTGAATCACGTCGTGTGGTATCAAGCGCCCGCATTCGCTGGTTCGTGGGCAACGTCTGGGGCGCTCAAGGACCTCTCTACGGCATCGATTGGTGAGCTTCGTCGAGGTCGAGTGGTGGATGTGAAGAGAATCGGCGAAGATGTAAGGGTGGACGTGGAGGTCTGATGACGCTGTCAACAATTGAAGAAGCACTCGATCAACTGCGTAAGGGCGGGATGGTCGTTGTTGTCGATGACGAGGATCGTGAGAACGAGGGCGACTTGATCATGGCCGCCGAGGATGTGACCGCCGAGAGTATGGCGTTCTTCCTCGAGTACACATCCGGCGTCTTTTGTGTGCCCCTCGAGTCCCAGCGCGCCGACGAGCTCGACCTACCGCTCATGGTGGTGGCTAATACCGAAGCGCAGCGCACTGCCTTTACGGTCACCGTCGACTATCGACACGGCACGACAACGGGTATCTCGGCGAGCGACCGCGCGGCCACGGTACGCGCATTGATCGACCCCGCCACCCGTGCGAGCGACCTCAATCGACCTGGTCACATCTTTCCCTTGCGATATCGCCCGGGCGGTGTGTTGAAGCGAGCTGGACACACCGAAGCAACCGTAGACCTGTGTCGACTCGCTGGAAAATATCCTTCTGGCGTCCTTTGTGAGATCGTCACCGCTGACAAGTCCGATATGGCTCGGCTACCCGAGCTTGAAGCGTTCGCTGCCAAGCACTCGCTGCCCATCGTGACAATCGCGGACTTGATTCGCTACCGTCGACACCACGAGAAGTTGGTGCGGCGAATCGCCGAGGCGTCACTGCCAACCGAATTCGGCAACTTCCAAGCATTGGTCTTTGAAAATGTGCTGGACGGCGAACAGCACATGGCCCTCGTCTATGGGGATATCAGCCAGGCCAAGGACGTGCTCGTGCGGGTGCATTCGGAGTGTTTGACGGGCGACGCGTTAGGGTCGCTGCGCTGCGACTGCGGACCCCAGTTACACACCGCACTTGCCAAGATTGCCGCGGAAGGCGCGGGCGTGGTCGTGTATCTACGCGGTCACGAAGGTCGCGGCATAGGTCTGGGCCACAAAATCCGTGCTTACGCCCTTCAAGAGAACGGCCACGACACAGTGGATGCGAACCTCGAACTGGGCCTACCGGTTGATTCACGCGAGTACGGCATCGGGGCGCAGATCCTCGTGGACTTGGGCGTTACAAACATGCGCCTCATGACCAATAATCCTTCGAAGTATGGTGGCCTCGAGGGATTCGGCCTCAACATCGTTGAACGGGTCGCGCTCGAGAGTCTTCCTACGGAATTCAATATCGAGTACTTGCGAACAAAGCGCGAGCGCATGGGACATATTTTGGAGGGACTCGATGACGTCGACGAATGAAACAGAGTTCGATCCGAGCATCGTTGAGTCGTTGCGTACTCGTGTGGGAGAGCAGCTCGAGGGAAACGCCAGTGGTCGGGGTTTGCGGATTGGTGTCGCGTGCGGTCGCTTCAATGGAGGTATAACCGCACGTCTGCTCGAAGGCGCGCTTCAGGCACTCGAGCACTCGGGGGTTGACCGTAGTGACATAACACTCGCTTGGGTGCCCGGAGCGTTTGAGATCCCACTTTTGGCTCAAGCATTCGCCACCGGCCCGCGGGCTGTCGATGCAGTCATCACGCTAGGCGCCGTCATTCGAGGAGACACGGGCCACTACGAGGTCGTGGCAGGGGAGTGTGCTCGCGGCGTGCAGGACGTGCAGTTGCGCACTGGAGTTCCGGTGGTCTTTGGGGTGTTGACGACCAACACCGTTGAGCAGGCCCTCGAACGGTCCTTGCCAGACGACACGAACAAGGGTCGAGAGTCAGCGCTCACCGCGATTGAGATGGTGTCACTGCTCCGACAGGGATCGCTCGCGCGTTGAACACCTTTGGGCACATCGCCTCATTTGATGAGGCCCGCGGCGACGGCCTCTTTCGAACCGACAGTGGCGGGGAACTCTATTTCCACTGCGTGGTCATTGCTGATGGATCTCGCACGATCACCGTGGGTGCGCGTGCCAAGGGGGTTCGTCGCGCTGGTCATCTAGGACGCGACGAACTCTACGACGTTGAGTCGCTGAATCCCTAACGAAGCTCAGCGCTTGGAAGCGCGCGCGTGCATGTTCGAAGGTGGGCGGCCCAAGTTGACCAAAGCGGAATCTCGCGCTGCAACCGCCTGGGTCAATGCGAGAACGTAGGCTGCGTGCGCGGTACTGAGGGCCGCCACGCTAGAGGCTTGCGCGCGCGCGGACTGATAGATGGCCTGGGCTGACGTCACGGCGCTCTTGAAGGCTTGGTTGATTGCGACGCGCGCTGCGTGATAGGTCGACATCTCCTCGCGCCACGTCTTTCGATCGTTGGTTGGCGTCGAGGAGTCACTCGTCGAACTTCCCTCACTCGGCGCGTTCACGACCATGGTCGTGGTCGTCGCGTCACGACTTGAATTCGTCGGTCGATGATCGGACGCGAAGGCCGAACCGGGCGCGAGCGCTACGAGCGCGATGACGAGGCCGAGCCCGCCGACGCTTCGCGACGCGAGCCTGCTCATACCAACCCCTTCCATGGACAACATCCAGCGTACACAGAGAGGCTGTGAAATACCTGTGTTGTGCGCCAAGGTTCGCTGTGAACGCCCAGAATTACGCGTGTGTCAAACACTGACAGAGTGGCGCGGGTACGCTCGCACCATGGTGAATCCGCTATGACAACAGTACTGGTAGTCGACGACGAGCCCGGGGTCTGTGACCTCTTGAGCGACGCCCTAAGAATCGCTGGTTTCGAAACCGAGACGGCATCAAACGGCAACGAGGCCTTCGAGGTTCTTCGCCGCCAACGAGCCGATCTCTGCATTGTTGATGTCAATATGCCCAATATGAATGGATTTGAGTTTCTCGCGAAGTTGCGCGAACACGATACGACAACTCCGGTGCTGCTGCTGTCAGCTCGAGACTCCTCTGAAGACGTGGCACAAGGTCTTCGTTACGGCGCAGATGACTATGTGCGAAAGCCGTTCAGTCTCGAAGAACTCCTGCTCAGGGTGCGCGCGATACTTCGACGAGTCAATCAGGACGTTCAAGGTGACGTGATCTTTGAATGCGGGCGTCTCAGGATGAACATTGATCGCCACGAGGTCCATTTGGGCGACGAACTCATTGAACTCTCGGCAACTGAATTCCGATTGCTCGAAGTCCTGATGGATCGCAAGGATCGCTTGGTCACCCGCGAGCAACTCCTGCGTGAGGTCTGGAACATCGACTTCGACTCCGAGACCTCGGTGCTCGACACCTACGTTTCATACCTGCGCAGAAAGATCCACCGTGACGACTTCGCACCGCTCAGCACGGTACGCGGCGTCGGGTTCAAACTGGTTGATGAAGGCACCACCGAGTGAAGCTGGCCACCCGGCTGACGATCTTGCTCATAGTCATCACCATGGTGGTGTCGCTCGGAGTCGGCTGGTACGCAGTCAAGACCAGTACCGACGCGGCGTACCAGAGGCTGGACAGTTCAATCGATGCGGTGGCACAGTCTGGCAAGGGCAACCCCAACTCGACGTTGAGTTCGGTGTATAACGCGGTGCAGAGCGGCGCGTATGACTTCACGTTGGATGTGGTCTACCCCTCAGGACCTAACACTCGGATCAATGAGGGTCTCATCGCTCCCAAGTCCGCTCCCACGTTGGCCAACGTGCACGCCTCGCTGTCGAGAGTGGTTGAGGTTTCGAATCTCGCAGGGTTTCGAATCCGATCGGTAAACATTGGAGGTGGTGACTACTTGGTCATCGAGGCGTCGACCAAGAGCATCGTTGATGCGGGTCGCCAATTGATACTGCGTGTGGTGCTCGCCGCGTTGATAGCGGCGCTCGCGATGGTGATGGTTGCGCGGCTGTTCATGCGACGAGATCTGGTGACGATGGAGGACCTTATTGAGTACGCCTCGGACGTGGCCGGCGGCGACTCTTATGAGGAGATACCCGAAAGCCGGGGGAGTCGTGACGTGCGAGAGCTGCAGGGCGCGCTCGCGACGATGGTGCTGTCACTTCGCGAGAAGATTGAAGTGGAAGCGAGGCACGCCGAGACGATGCAGGGTTTCATTGGCGACGCGTCGCACGAGCTTCGCACGCCATTGACCGTGATCAAGGGCTACACCGAACTCATGAGCTCCCAGGAGCTGGGGCCCGAACAACGAGCGAGGTCCCTTGAGAGGATGCGCCGAGAGATTGCGCGCATGGAGTCGCTCGTGAGCGACCTTTTGCTACTGGCCGAGATCCGCGAGCTCCCCCAGAACATCCTCGATACCGTGAATCTCAGTGACATCGTGTGCTCGAGTGTGCACGACTTCAAAGAAGACGCTCCTCAGCGCAGCATCGAAGAGTACGTGCAAGGTGACGTCCTCATCAAGGGGCGCCGTGATTTCGCCGAACGAATCGTACTCAACGCACTGGCCAACATCGCTCGCCACACCCCCGAGACCGCGCCCGTTCGTATCAGCCTGTCCGGACAGGGGGGCGAGTCGGTCCTCGTCATCGAAGATGGCGGTCCCGGCCTTCCCCAGTATGGCCTCAGGCCGCAGCGCTTCATGAGGTTTGACCCCTCGCGAGCGCGCACGTCTGGCGGATCGGGTTTGGGGATGAGCATCATGGCGGACCTGAGTGAGGTGCTTGGCGGTTCCATGGTCACCTCAAAGAGTCCCCTCGGGGGGCTACGCCTCACATTCCGCTTGCCGAGGACGAACTAGGACTTTTCTTGGGTGGTGGTGCTCGCGCGCACGTAGACCTGCTGGACTTCAGCGAGCGCGTTGCGATAGAGCGATACGTGCTCGCCCAGTCGGTCGCCACCAGCACTCAGCATGGCGCTCAAGGTGTCAATGACGAGTTGGGCGCTCTCGAGCCGCGGCGGGGTCTGGGCAAGGTGGACGGCAGCAACCTGGAGCAGGACGAAGATGTGATTGCCCAGGACGGTTTCCACGGGGGTGTCGCGGAAGTAGGCAATCTCCTCAGATTCGTTCGTCGTGTCGTTTTCATCAGTCATGGCTCCAAATTACTTGGTGTACCCCTCGTCAGACGTCGAGAACGAAGCGAGCCGGCCCCAAGGGCCCTTGGTGGCCGCAGCGCCCTTTCACGCATGCTTTCATCCTGAGTTGAGCTCCCGTTGCTGGGCAACGGGAGCTCGAGCAGCATCGTGGTGGTGGGTTTCGGGGCTTCTGCTAACGTAGGAAGGCAGTTCACAGCAAGTGAGGTTGGTAGTACCAGCCTCCACCTGGCCACTCGAGTGCGCCGGGTTAAGGAGTTTGCGCCTCGCTTGCCGTGGCGACGTCATCGAGGCGTCGCGTAGAGCAAGGAGTGAGTTATCGCAACAGTGCCTGGAGACCACCGCGTCAATGAGCGCATTCGTGTGGATACTGTTCGTCTGATTGACAATGAAGGCAATCAGCGCGGCGTCGTCGCGACTCGCGAAGCATTGGCGTTGGCCCGAAGCCTTGATCTGGATCTCGTTGAAATCGCACCGACCGCGCAACCGCCGGTGTGTCGGATCATGGACTATGGAAAGTTCAAGTTCGACGAGGCTCAAAAGGCCAAGGAATCGCGTCGCAAGACTCAAAACGTAGGCGTGAAGGAGATGAAGTACCGGCCCAAGATCGGACCCGGTGACTTTGATACCAAGACGCGCCTCGTAGAGAAGTTCTTGATGGAGGGCCACAAGGTGAAGATCACCATCATGTTCAGAGGTCGAGAGTCTGCGCACCCCGAACTTGGCAAGAAGATTCTTGATCGAATCGTCGAGAAGTTGACCGACATTGCCAAGGTGGAGTCCGCCGCGAAGCTTGACGGACGAAACATGATCATGGTGCTGGGTCCTGAGAAGAAGGCGAAGCCCAAAGTTGCTGAATCTTCGAAAGAAGTACCCGTTGGAGAAGTCGTGCCGAGTGTGTCGGCTGAAGTATCGCTAGAGGAGAACTGAAATGCCAAAGATGAAGACAGACAGTGGCGCAAAGAAGCGCATCAAGATCACCGGTAGCGGCAAACTGCGCCGACGCAAGGCGTTCCGTGGCCACATCATGGAAAAGAAGTCGTCGGTGCGCACGCGTCGTCTCGGACGAGAGACGGACATCGCCCCCGGTATCGAGAAGAACATCAAGAAGCTGATGGGTCTGTAGAGAACGAGTTAGAGAAGAGGAACTGAAATGGCACGAGTCAAGAGAGCAGTAAACGCAAAGAAGCACCATAAGGCGATTCTCGAAGAGGCCAAGGGCTACTACGGAGATCGCAGCCGTACTTTTCGAGCGGCCAATCAAGCCGTCCAGCACGCGGGCGTGTACGCCTTTCGTGACCGACGAGCGCGCAAAGGTGACATGCGTCGACTTTGGATTCAGCGCATCAACGCTGGTACCCGGGCCCACGGTCTTAGCTACAGTCGCTTCATCGCTGGGCTGAACGCCGCGGGCATTGAAGTGGACCGCCGTATGCTCGCAGACCTGGCCGTCAACGACAGCGCCGCATTTGCCGCCATCGTCGCCCAAGCCAGCGCGGCACTGACTAAGTAGGAATCTCTGATCGAGGCGTTGGGATCGTCACACCAGCGAGTGCGTCGACTCCGGCGCCTGGTCCAGAAGCGTTCGCTGCGCTGGAGCGAGGGAGTGTGCGTTCTCGAGGGGCCGGACCTGATCAATGCGGCGCTTGACGTCGCACATGAGTTCGAAGCAATCTACGTTGATGAACGAGCAGAGTCAGCGTCGATTGTTGACACCCTGCAGCGAGGTGAACGACGTGGCGTGAGAATCTTTCGCCTCGGTGAGGGCGTCATCGCGAAAATCGCCGACGCGCAGTCCCCTCAGCCGATCCTTGCCTCGGTCCGCATGGTGCGACACGAATTGTCGTCATTGGTCGCTCAGGGCCTCGTACTCGTGTTGCACGATGTTCGCGACCCGGGCAACGTTGGCACGATCATTCGCTCTGCGGACGCCGCGGGCGTGAGTTGCGTTGTCTTGACGGGACAGTCGGTCGATCCCTTCAATCCAAAGACCTTGCGTGCAACAGCGGGTTCGATCTTTCACGTTCCAGTGGTGGTTGCAACCCTCGAAGAAACAATCGATCACTTTCGCACCCAAGGTGCCACGATCTTCGCAACGCTGATCAATGGCGAAGAGAGCTTTCGACATGTCGATCTCAACCACCCCAGCGTCGTTCTCATTGGCAATGAGGCTGCTGGCCTCGATGAGCATGCCGTGGCCATGTGCGACGCCAGTATCACCATTCCTATGACGGGGCGCAGCGAATCGCTCAACGCCGGTGTGGCAGCTTCACTCGTATGCTTCGAGGCCCTCTACCAGCGACAAGACGCCACCGAGCATCGCGTACCTCGTAGCCTTGAGGAGTTATGAGCACCTCACCGCTTGAGAATCTGAGTCAGGAAGTCACCAGACTGCTCGCGACAATTGAGTCCTTCGACTCTCTCGCCGCACTCGTCGACGCCGAAGCCTCCATCATTGGCAAGCGCTCGGCGCTCTCGTCGCTACAGAAGTCGTTGGGTTCGCTTGATCCCGATGCACGCCGTGACGCTGGCGCCCGACTCCAAGAGGCGCGACGTCTGGTTGACGACGCCTTCGCCAAACGTCGAGAGGTGCTCTCGGCGAATGCGCGCAGCGCCCAACTAGAGCAAGACCGCATTGACCTTGGTGACGTCGTGGTCGCATCAATACGTTGGCCCGCGTCGACGGGCCACGCGAGCCTGGTTGCCTCCACCCAACGCGAGCTCGAGGACGTCTTTGTCTCGATGGGATTCACGGTGTCGGACGGACCTGAGGTCGAGAGTGACTGGTACAACTTCGAGGCACTCAATATTCCGCCCGCACATCCCGCGCGAGGGATGTGGGACACCTTCTACGTCGAGCTGGGCGAGCCGGAGACGGTGGTGCTTCGAACCCATACTTCGCCGACACAGATTCACCTGATGGAAAATGCGGTGTCATCCTCGACATTGCCGATCCATTCGGTGATGCCTGGGCGCTGCTTTCGACGCGATACCCCCGACGCGCGCCACTTGGCCACGTTCCATCAGATCGAAGGACTGGTCGTTGATCGAGGGATCACGTTCGCCGACCTCGCGGGCGTCATAGAGACATTCACACGTGCCTACTTTGGACCCGATATCTCGTCGCGCTTGAGGCC
The DNA here is from genome assembly GCA_027355725.1 of Acidimicrobiaceae bacterium. GTDB lineage: Bacteria > Actinomycetota > Acidimicrobiia > Acidimicrobiales > RAAP-2 > RAAP-2. The sequence goes on along the minus strand of DAIEHI010000167.1, from coordinate 15,865 downwards.
GGCGTACTTTCCTTTTACCGAGCCATCAGCCGAATTCGAGATCACGTGCACGATTTGTCGCGGCGAAGGCTGTAGGACGTGTTCACAGACTGGATGGATTGAGCTTGGCGGGTGCGGCGTTCTCGATCCCGCGGTGCTGAGTGCGGTCGGTATCGACGGCGAGGTGTGGAGCGGCTTCGCCTTCGGCTTTGGCATCGATCGTTGCGCTCAGATGCGTCATCAGATCGCTGACATGAGGGCGCTCACCGAGAACGACGTTCGTTTCTTGGAGCAATTCTCATGAAGATCTCTCTTAGTTGGTTGCGAGAGTTTGTCGATCTCGACGAATCCGTGGATGATCTTCGCTCGATCCTTGATGATTTAGGACTCGTGGTCGAGGGCGTTGAATACGTGGGCGAGGGCCTCGAAGATGTCGTGGTAGCGCGAGTCGATGAGATTCGTGCCATCGAAGGTGCCGATCGCGTGCGATTGGTGATCGTGGACGCTGGTCAAGGCCCACTCGAGATCGTGTGTGGAGCAACGAACTTTGAGGTTGGAAACTTCGTACCCTTGGCACCCGTTGGGGCGGTCTTGCCGGGTGGCTTTGCGATCGGCGAGCGAAAGATGCGAGGCGTGACTTCGCACGGGATGCTGTGCTCGTCGCGCGAGTTGGGCCTCGACGAGGATCATCAGGGCCTCATGATCCTTGACGAACTCACCACGCCAAAGATCGGCGAAGGACTCCTCGACGCCCTTTCACTCACATCCGATGTGGTCTTTGATATATCCGTAGAGGGCAATCGCCCCGACGCGTGGTCCGTTGAAGGGGTTGCGCGCGATCTGGCGACGAGGCTGGGACGCACGCTACGTGCGCCGGCGCTAGCCACGGCCACGAGCACGGTCGAGAGTGCCACGTTTGCTTCAGCACACATTGATGCGCCTGACCTTTGCGGGCGTTTGACGATATCAGTGCTTCGAAACGTCAAGGTCGGTCCATCGCCCGCTTGGATAGCGCAGCGACTCCAGTCAGCGGGCATGCGCCCTATATCGAATGTGGTTGACGCGTCGAACTACGTGATGCTCGAACTTGGACAGCCAACCCATCCCTACGACGCTCAGCATGTTGCCCAGCACACGATTCGAGTGCGACGAGCGCGAAGTGGGGAAGTCCTTGAAACCCTCGACGGCATTCAACGTCCGCTTGCGATGGCTGGCCGCGGTCTTGGCGACACCGGCGAGGACTGCGTCATAGTCGACGGTGATGATCGCGTTCTCGGGCTAGCAGGCATCATGGGTGGAGCTTCGAGCGAGATCAGCGCCGCTACGACAGACGTCTTACTCGAAGCCGCGTACTTCGATCCGATGACGATTGCGCGCAGTTCCAAGCGGCACGGCCTACGCAGTGAAGCGTCGAATCGATTCGAACGCGGCGTCGATCCTGAGCTCGGTCTTCGAGCGGTGGCACGATTCGTTGAAATCCTGCGAGAGAGCGTCGAGGACTTGGAGTGGCTGGCCAATTCGTTGGACGTGCGCGGTACGGTGCCGACGTTGCCGCAAGTACACCTGCGAGACGGCGACATCGCTAGGACTCTAGGGGTCTCACTCTCGCGTGCCGAGGTGACGTCGATACTCGAGGGGCTCGGTTTTAGCGTTCAAAGTGACACGACGGGCCTTGTGGTCACTCCACCCAGTGCGCGACTCGACGTGAGGAGTGGCAGCCCAGGGCGCGCTGACGTGATCGAGGAGGTTGCACGTCTCTACGGCTACGGCCGTCTTCCACGGCACACACCCACGTGGCCCGAGCCGGGTGGGCTCAACGCTCGCCAGAGACTGCGACGGCGCGTGCGCGACGTCATCGTCGACCTCGGAGTGATTGAGGCGTGGACTCCCACGCTGATCAGTGACGGCGACTTCGATCTCGTGCATTCGAACGAGGAGCGAGTGCGTATCACCAATCCGCTGGCTTCTGAAGAATCGGTGCTCAGGGCGACGATGATCACAGGGCTCGTCAAGGTCTGGATTCGAAACATCGAGCGCGGTGTGGGCGACGTGGTGCTTGGTGAGATCGGCACGGTGTTCACTCACCCGCTCTCGAGCACTCATGCTCGCGTCACCAAAGGTGGTGAGGGTGGCGGCGTGACACTTGAATTGCCCCACGAGAAAGAGAGAGTAACGGTCGTCTTTGGACGCCTCGACGATGATGCGCGTGTCGCCGTTGGCTTTTGGACGGTGCTCTCGCGGCGTCTGGGGCTTAAAGACGTGGTCGTGAGGAGTTCGATGGAGTGTCCAGCGGGCCTGCATCCGACGCGTACCGGCGCCCTCGTAGACCGTGAATCGGGCGCAGTGATTGGCCACGTCGGTGAAGTGGATACTTCGCTCATTGAGTCGCTGGCACCATCGCTTCGTGGTCGGCGCCTCGGTGTCATTGATCTTGACTTTGACGCGCTCGCGGATCCGACGCGAGCACTGCGAAGGAGCGAACTCGCTGAGGTTCCTAGTCGGTTCCCAAGTGCAGCCTTTGATCTCGCCTTCGTGACCCCGCGTTCTGTGCACGCAAGCGACCTCGCACACGAGCTCATCTCTGAGAGTGAGCTCGTGGAGAGTGTTGATCTCTTTGATGTGTATGAGGATGAGAGTCTGCCAGAGGGCACGAGGAGTCTGGCCTATTCAATCCGCCTCAGCTCAAAGGATCGAACCCTCAGTGAATCCGAAGTTGGCAGCGAACGCGAGCGACTCATAGGGCGCGCCCGCGAATTGGGTGCGGTGCTTCGCTGAGTTCTTCGAGGCTCGGGTAACTTGAGAAGGTGATCGAGTTCGTTCCCACCCCAGAGCGCGGGCGCACCTTCACCCTCGAAGTTCCGGTCCGACTCAGCGACACCGGTCCCGATGGACACCTGCGTCTCGACGGTATCGCGCGATATCTCCAGGATGTGGCAACCGATGATTGGGACGATACTGGAATCGTTTCGGACGATACGTGGGTCGTCCGTCGCACGGCACTCAGAGTTGTCGCGAGTGGGCGCTGGCCCGTTCTAAAGGACACGGTTGCGCTGACGACGTGGTGTGGTGGCGTTGGTGCCGCATGGGCGGAACGTCGTACGGATCTCTTTGTGAACAACGAGTTGTCGGTTCAGAGCGTTGCCTTGTGGGTACCCATTGACCTGGGGGGTCATCCTGTTCGCGTGCGCCGTTCGTTCTTCGACGTTTACGGCGAAGCGATGATGGGCCGCAAAGTCTCGGGGCGCGTACACGTCACATCTCCGCCTACTGACGCACGCTGGCTGGCGTGGCCGCTTCGCCGGGCTGATCTGGACGTCGTTGGTCACGTCAATAACGCTGCAGTCTGGCAGGCCGTGACCGAAGTGGTCCAGGGACCGGTGGCTTCAGTCGAGGTGATCCACCACGGACCGGTGGAAGGCGGGAACGATGTGAGGCTGGCGCTCGCTCACGAGTCGCTCTGGTTAGTCGTTGACGACGAGGTGCGTGTCGCTGCTCACTTCGCCACGTAGAGGAGCCTTCTTCGTTGCGCCACTGGTGGCGAAGATGGACCCGATGAGCACGAGCGGGAACCCGATGATGATGCCGACGGTGAGCGGCTCGTTCAGTCCCATGACACCGAGCGCTACCGCCAGGGCGGTATTGATGTAGGTGACCACCACGGATTTTGTTGAGCCGACCTCCTTCACGAGTTCGAAGAAGATGAGAAAGGCGCCAGCGGTGCAGACAATGGACAGGACCGCGATGCTCGAGATCGTCTCAGTGGACGCGTGCGCGGGCCAATGCGCGATTGACCACGGCAACCATCCAAGCGCTACGAAGCTGGTTGCGCCGGCGACGATGACTGGGCCAGGTACGTGGGAGAGTTTCGTCGCCAGAATCATCGGACCGATTGTGTAGCCCACGCAGACCACCAACATCATGGAAAGCCAGACGATCGAGCCGCCGCGCAGGTCCAAGCCCACGAGCAGTGCGACACCGAGCGCGCCAATGCCCAATCCGGCGTATCGGCGAGTGCTGATGTGCTCTTTGGTGCGACGCAGACGTTGAATCGCCACCGACAACAGGGGTACCGTACAGATCAAGAGACTGGTGAGCGAACTGGTGATGTGCTTCTCCGCGGTTGACATGAAGAACCACGGCACACCGAACTCGACGACGCCAAAGAGGACAATCCACTTGAAATTCGAGCGCAACAGTGCGAGTTGACGACGACTGACCACGAGAGTGAGCATGAGTAGCGCGGTGGGTCCGGTACGACCAAGCACCAAGAACCCGGGATCCACCTGGCGCACCGCCACTCGAATGAGCAAATAGGGAATACCCCAAATCACGGCCATTGCGATAAACAAGACCCATCCGCGCCGCGTCATGGGATGAGCATACTTCGCTGCGCTCGACTTGCATTTTTGTGCCTTGCTGTGCATAAAATGTCACTATGAACGTTGGCATCTTCGGAGCAACCGGGTACGCGGGTCTCGAAGTGTTGCGTCTCAGTGCGGGACACCCCGACCTTGAGGTGGTGCTCGCTACCGGGGACAGCAATGCGGGTAAGCGCGTCAGCGAGCACGCGCCTGCGCTCGCGGGGTTGTACCCAGATCTCATGTACGCAAAAGCCTCCGAGGCGAGTGACGTTGCTCTCGACGTGGCCTTCATAGCCTTGCCCCATGGACACAGTCAGTCCCTCGTGCCTTCGCTGCTCGAACGGGGTACTCGAGTCGTTGATTTAGGCGCGGATTTTCGCCTGAAGGATCCGTCGCACTACCAAGAGTGGTACGGCGAAACTCACCGAGCGGCACACCTTCTAAAGGCCTCCGTATACGGGCTCGTCGAACGTCACCGTGAAGAGTTGGTGGGCGCGCAGTTGATTGCGGTGCCTGGTTGCTACCCAACGTCGACGTCACTGGCACTCGGCCCCTTCCTCGACCATGGTGTCGTGGAAGCCGCCGGGCTCATCGTGAATGCGCTGAGTGGGGTCTCGGGCGCCGGGCGAGCCACGAGTGACCGACTACATTTCGCTCGACTCTCTGGTAACGCCGAGGCCTATGGCCTCTTGCGTCATCGGCACACAATCGAGATTCAAGAGGAGATCGGTGCCGAGGTGCTCTTCACACCGCACCTGGTGCCGGTCAGTCGAGGCATGCTGATTACGGGCTATGCGCGTGTGAGCGCTTCCGGCTTCACGACAGACGACGCCCTTGCGCTGCTGCGTTCGACCTACGAAGACGACCCCTTCGTCGTGGTCATCGATGAGCCTCCGACGCTGAAGGACCCCGTTGGGAGCAATCTCTGCTTCGTGAGCGCGCGAGTCGACGAAAGAACGGGTTGGCTCGTAGCGATGAGTTCGCTCGACAACCTCGTCAAGGGTGCCGCCGGACAAGCAATTCAGGCCTTCAACGTGGCGACGGGTCGTGACGAGACGATGGGCTTGCCCCTGAGCGGCGTGACCCCATGAGACGCGTTGTGGTGAAGGTCGGTGGGCATGCGCTCGATTCCCTGCGTCCGAACGCACCAGTGCTCGTTGATCTGGCTCAAGACCTGACCGGTTTCGTCGCCAGCGGTACCCAGTGTGCGATCGTGCACGGCGGAGGCCCTCAAATTGGTGAGTTGTTAGACAGTGTTGGGGTGGCGAGTCGCTTTGTTGACGGCTTACGCGTGACCGACACGGTGACCATGATGTACGTGGCAATGGCACTTCAGCACGTGAACCTGCTCATCACGGCCAGTCTGGCCCAGAGCGGCGTTGCCAGCGTGGGCATCAACGGTGGCGATGGCGGACTGTTCAGGTCAACGTCGTTGGGTGAACCCTGGAAACGCGCGGGAGCCACGCCGAGCGTCCGTACTGGGATCATTGAGACCCTCTGGGGCGGCGAACTCACGCCGGTAATCAGTCCGTTCGCGCTCGATGAAGACGGAGAATTGCTCAACTGCAACGCAGATTCCTCGGCGGGAGCATTGGCGGGCGCTCTCAATGCTGATGTGCTCGTGATGTTGAGTGACATCGACCAATTGCGCTCAGATGTCGACGATCCGTCCACGGCGCTGGCGAAGGTGACGGGTGCACAGATCGAAGAACTCGTGGCCTCGGGTGCGGCACGAGATGGCATGCGCCCAAAACTCGTGGCCGCGCTCGACGCCCTCGGGGCCGGCGCGTCGCGCATACTCCTCGCCAATGGGAAACGACCTCACGCCCTTCGCGACGCGATTGAGGGGCGAATCCCTACTACGGAGGTAGTTAAATGACGAGACATTTCACCACGATCGAACAACTGTCGCAGCACGATCTGAAGAGGATCTACAAGCACGCGACATCACCATTCAACGATGAGACCCTGAAGGGACAGGGTGTCGCACTGGTGTTCGAGCGGCCAAGTCTGCGCACACGTGCGTCAAGTTCATCTGCGGTGCACGAACTCGGGGGATACGTGACCTTCTTCAGCGACGAAGAGATTGGTCTGGACAGTCGCGAGTCGGCTGAGGACATTGGGCGAACCCTCTCTGAGATGTATTCGATGTGCGCGATGCGCGTGCGCAATCACATGGTGTTCTCGCGAATACGTGCCGCCACGAGAGAACGCATGTCGCTCGTGAACTTGTTGAGCGACGTCGCGCATCCAACGCAGGCGGTGGCGGACGTCTTGACCATTGCTGAACACTTCTCAGACGGAGACGTGAGCAAGCTTGCGGGCTTGAAAGTCGCCTACGTGGGTGACGCCACCAACGTCACCCGATCGCTCGCGGTGGCACTGCTGCGTCTGGGGGTGAATGTCACCGTGGGTGCGCCCCAGGGCTATCAACTGGTGGCGGGGGGCGAAGAGGACCCCGCGCGCGTGAGTGGAGGTGGAACCCTGGTCGTGAGCGACTCGCCCGGCGATGCCGTGCGTGATGCTGACGTTGTGTACACCGACGCGTGGGTCTCGATGGGATTTGAGGCGGAAACCGAACAGCGCCGCAGGGACCTCACTCCATTCCGACTCGATAGGGCGCTACTCGAGCGGGCGAAGCCGGGCGCGATGGTGCTGCACTGTCTTCCCGCGCATCGTGGTGATGAGATCACCGACGACGTATTGGATAGCGCGCAGTCTCTCGTATGGCGACAGGTGTATCACCGTCGCTCGGCGATGCTGGGTGTCTTGCGATGGATCAAAGAGGGGACTAATGACTAAGACGCAACGTCAGCACCGAATCGGAGAGCTCATTGAACGTGAGGTGATCTCAACGGCAGCCCAACTGGTCACTCGCCTGCAGGGTGAGGGCATCTCGGCAACTCAGGCCACGGTCACCCGCGACCTGCAAGAGCTTGGGACCATCAAGGTTCGAGACGAGCATGGAACACGCCGAATCGTGGTGGCGACGGCCGCGAAGTCCAGTCCGGCACCGCTCGATCACCTGCGCCGGATGATGGGTGAATGGGTGGTGTCAGTTGAGAGTTCTGCGAACCTGGTCGTTGTACGAACGCCCCCGGGCTGCGCCCATGTGGTGGCTTCTGCATTGGATCGAAGCGCACTCGATGACGTACTCGGTAGCGTTGCTGGCGACGACACAATCTTGGTCATCGCGAGCGAATCGCTGGGTGGGAGTTCCCTCGCCGAGCAATTTCGCGCATTGGCCGGACTAGATGAATTGACCACGACAATGAAAGGTAGCAAGCATGGGTAAACGAGTTGTTCTCGCCTACAGCGGAGGCCTCGACACCTCGGTCGCCGTGAGGTGGATGATTGAGGAGTGGGGCGTTGAAGTGGTGTGCGTGCTCGTCAACGTGGGACAAGACGCGGATAGTTCTGAGAGTTTTGAGGACATTCGATCGCGGGCGCTCGCTGCGGGTGCCATTGAATGCGTTGTCGTAGACGCGCGCGCGGAAATGGCGAATGAATTCTGTGCGAGCGCTATCGCAGCAAATGCACGATATGAGGGCAAGTACCCACTGGTGTCAGCACTCTCTCGGCCCGTCATCGTTCGCCATCTGGTCGATCAGGCACGCAAATTCAACGCGACGGCCGTGGCACATGGTTGCACGGGCAAGGGCAATGACCAGGTCCGCTTCGAAGTGGGGACCCACGCGTTGGCGCCTGACCTCGAAGTACTTGCCCCGGCACGCAATTGGGGGATGACGCGCGCCGATTCAGTTGACTACGCGAAGAAGTGGGACATTCCCATCAAGGCAACAAAGGAGAAGATCTACTCAATCGATGAGAACCTCTGGGGACGCGCCATTGAATGTGGTGCGATGGAGGATCCGTGGGCTGCGCCTCCTGAAGAACCGTTCACCCTCACCAATGTTCGAGAGGGCTCACCCGTTGAACTGGTGCTGAGTTTCAACCAGGGTGTCCCGGTGGCGATCGATGGCGTCGACATGGCATTAGAGGATTTGATCAAGGTGCTCAACGACCGCGCTGGCTCAACGGGATTCGGTCGCATCGACATGGTGGAGAATCGACGCGTCGGCATCAAGAGCCGTGAAGTGTACGAATGCCCCGCAGCGCTCGCAATCATTGGCGCACACAGTGACCTCGAGGATCTCGTGCTCGAGCGCGATGTCCATCACGAAAAAGCCCGCTTGGAAACCCGTTGGGCTGAGCTCGTGTACGACGGCATGTGGTTCTCGCCCCTGAAAGAAGCACTGGATGCGTTCATCAGTGAGACCCAGCGTCACGTGACGGGCGACGTGCGCCTACGTTTCGAGGCGCCCGGTCTGATGCGCATCGTCGGTCGACGTAGTGCGAAGGCATTGTACGATTACGGACTTGCGACCTATGACGAGGCTGACACGTTTCGCCACGCTGACTCCGAGGGCTACGTCAAGATCTTCGGTCTCGGAGTGAAAACGTGGGCGGCGAGACAGGGCGCGAAGAACGCCACTCCTCCAAAGTCATGACCCTATGGAGCGGGCGGTTCAGCGAGTCCATGGACTCGACCCTGTGGGACCTCTCTGAGAGTTACTCGTTCGATCATGTCTTGTATCACCACGACATCATGGGCTCCAAAGCGCACGTCAAGGGACTGCACCACGCGGGTCTACTGAGCGAAGTCGACTTGGAGACGTTGCTCACCACGCTTGATCAGATCGAGGGGGAATTCGATCGAGGCACTTTCGTGCGCGCCGGTTCCGATGAGGACATCCACATGGCGATCGAGCGCAGGGCCACAGAACTGGCGGGTGACGTTGGGGCTCGCATCCACACCTCACGAAGTCGTAACGATCAAGTGGCTACAACCCTTCGCCTCTTCACTCGTGACGCACTGGAGGAACTGGTGCGTTCGGTGCTGGACCTCGTTGCTTCGTTGCGTGAGCTCGGGGCGAGAAATTCTGGCGCCTTTTTGCCCGGCTACACGCATCTCCAACGCGCCCAGCCTGTGCTACTGACGCATCACCTCAGTGCTCACGCGTGGGCGCTGCTGCGTGACGTCGATCGGTTGCTGGACGCGCGTGAGCGCGTTGATGTCTCTTCGTTGGGTGCGGGCGCCATTGCCGGCACCTCACTTGGTATCGATCCGGCGTTCAGTGCGCGAGTCCTCGGCTTTCACGAGACGTTCGCGAACTCAATGGACGCAGTCAGTGATCGCGACTTCATTGCGGAGACACTTTTTGACATTGCGCTGCTTGGTGTCCATCTCTCAAGGATGGGTGAAGAATTAGTGCTGTGGACCAGTGCCGAATTCAATTTCGCTCAACTCGGTGACGCATTCACAACCGGATCATCCATGTTGCCTCAGAAGAAGAACAGCGACGTTGCAGAACTGGCGAGGGGAAAGAGTGGCCGACTGGTTGGCAACCTTACGAGCCTTCTGGTCACGTTGAAGGGATTGCCACTGTCCTACAACCGCGATCTCCAAGAGGACAAGGAACCACTTTTCGACTCACTTCGAAACGTGCACTTGGTGCTTGCGTCACTCGCTGGCGCGTATCGCTCACTCAGATTCAACGCTGGAGTGGCCGGCGAGGCCGCAAGCGATTCGAACTTAGTGGCGATTGATATCGCCGAAGAACTGGTGAGTGAGAACGTGCCTTTTCGCCAGGCGCACGAAATGGTTGGTCGCCTCGTTCGCGACGCGATCAAGCGCGGCGTCTCCTTGCGCGAGGTGGTCGAAGCCGATGAAAAGTTCGTACGTTTTTCACATCTGTTCAGCGAAGGGGCCGCGCTCTCGAGGCGAAGCTCTCCTGGTGGTTCAGGAACCCTCCCGGCAACGGTGCAGGAGGAACGACTTCAGGCGAGGATCGCAGATTTGAGTCAACGACTCGAGGGGTGACCACGCGAGTCGTGTCACATTGGCTTGCCAAGATGGGGAAGTGGTGAGCGCATGCGGCGCCACCTACAGTGAGGGAACATGCCCGAGCATTTGCTGACACCATCCAAGATCACTGCGTGGCTCGAGTGTGGTCATTTCTTGTCACTTCGAAACCAACTCGATGCGGGGACGATTCAGGTGCAAGCGGCGCCCCATGGCTCGCTCGCCGACCTGCTGATCGAGAAAGGCTCGATCCACGAACTGAATTGCCTGCAGGACCTCGAGAATCAGGGTCGCGAGGTTTTCCAGGTCCCGGGACGCAATCCACAGGAGTCCTTCGAGGAGTGGGTTGCGAGGATCGGCAACCCCATGGAGCTTGGCTATGACGCCATCTATCAGATGCCATTTGTGCACGAAGGAATCCGAGGAATCGCTGATTTCTTGATCCGAGTTGACGATCACGCCAGCGGCTACTCGAACTATGAGCCCATTGACGCCAAGTTGGCTCGCACCGAGGGCAAACCGGGTCACGTGCTGCAGCTGTGTTTCTACGCTGACGCCATTAAGGCGCTCACCGAGGTCGCCCCGCAGTACATTCATCTCTGGCTCGGCGCGGGCGATCGAGAATCGCTGCTGGTCGAACAGTTCGCTCCGTACTGGAGGCGACTGCGCAATCAGTTGAGTGAGTTATTGAAAGAAGACGCGATTGGCGCGACGTACCCCGCGCCGTGCGACCACTGCGAATACTGCGAGTTCAAGTCACGCTGCGAGGAGCAGTGGCGTCGTGAGGACTCGCTTGTGTACGTGGCAAATATTCGTGCCCCCGAAAGGCTGGCCCTCGAACAGGCACGAGTCCAAACGATTTCGCAATTGGCCCAACTCGATGATCCTGTCGATGAGATCCACGAGGAGAATCTGAGAAGGCTCACGAAACAAGCAGCGCTCCAGGTGGCTTCGCGCGCCGCTCCCGACTCGCCGCCACGATTTGAGATCGTGGAGGAAACTGATGACCCCGTCTACGGACACGGCTTCAGTCTGATGCCCAAACCGGATCAAGGAGACGTCTTTTTTGATTTCGAGGGACATCCCTTTTGGACGCCCCAATGCGACCTGTTTTTTTTGAGCGGTCTGTACCTCACTGATGATGAAGGTGTGTGGACCTATGACCAACGTTGGGCGCACGATCTTGATCAGCAAGACCGAATGATCCGAGAGTTGGTTGATTTCTTTGCGCAGCGACGAAGTCGGTTCCCCGGCATGCACGTGTATCACTACAACCACACTGAACGTACGTCGCTCGAACGTCTGACGAGAGGCACTGAGAGCGAAGGGCTCCTAAGTTCTCTCGTAGATTCCGGACTGTTCGTTGACCTCTTTGTGGTTGCCAAGAACGCCTTGCAGGTGGGAACCGAGTCCTACGGCCTTAAGTACCTGGAACGATTGACCGGTTACGAGCGAAGCGGTGGCATCGAACAGGGAGCCGGAGCGGTTGTTGAGTACGAGGAGTTCATGAAGACGGGTGATGCGACGATACTTTCCGACATCGCCGCCTACAATCGCGACGACGTCATTGCGACTATGGAATTGCGGGATTGGCTGGTTACTCAGCGACCCGATGATCTCGCCTGGCGAGAAGCGATGCTCGACGTTGAAGAGCGAGAGTACGACACCGATGAGATGGTCGAGCAGTTAAAGCGATTTGATCGTGATCGACCGGAGCATTTGCTGGGCGACTTGTTGAACTACTGGCGCCGGGAGAGGGCTGCGAACGTAACGCCAAAATTCGCGAAAGCCTCATCAGACTTCGCGTCCTTGTATTCTGATCGCGACTACATCGCCAACTTGAGTTTGACGGGTTTCGAAGAGGTCGCCGGGCGAGGTGGTGAGCTCGTGAAGAATGCCATATTTCGTTGGCCACCCCAGGTCGTCGATTCGGCCTTTCGCACGAAGAGAAACGTCTTGTTCACTGGCATTGGGATTGAGCAGGGCTATGGATACGTGCCAAGTATCGATCTTGATGGTCGCGAACTTCGCATGCGATGGCGCGCTCACCATGAGGAACTCGGCGCGGTGCCATTGGTGATGACCCTTGATGATTACATCTCACCCAATGAGAAACCGGGAGTCCTGTTTCATTTGGCTGAGCAAGTACTGAGCCAACGCCCGACTGACCCACCGAGTCGAGTCTCACTGTCATTGTTGGCCGGCGAACCACCGCGCTTCGAATCGGACTGGGGGCCAAAGGATGGCAACTTCACCGACGATCTCGATGAGACGCTCACATGGATTGGTCACCTGGACGAGAGCTTTCTCGCCATCCAAGGTCCGCCAGGAACTGGAAAGACCTACAGTGGCTCGCACATTATCTACGAGCTGATCAAGTCGGGCAAGCGAGTGGGCATAACGGCCATGAGCCATTCGGTGATCGACAATTTGTTCGAGGCAACGTACGAAGTCTTCGCCTCCAAGGGCGAACTGGCGTATCTGAGAGCACTGCGTCGCGATGCGAAACCAGCGACCGGTGCGCTCGAAGGGGTTCGCTACGAGAAATCCGGAACAGGTCCCGAGAACGAGGACTACAACCTCATTGGTGCAACAACATGGCTGTGGTCTCGTTCGAACATGCGAGCGCACCCAGTGGATTACCTCGTCATAGACGAGGCCGGTCAACTCTCACTCGCTGACGCCGTTGCCTCAGCGAACTCGGCACGCAACCTGATTCTCCTGGGGGATCCACTTCAGCTCTCTCAGGTGTCACAGGCCGAACACCCCGGTGGGTCGGGTGCGAGCGTTCTTCAGCACGTGTTGGGTGAGCACGCAACGATTCCAAGCACTCAGGGCATCTTCATCTCTGAGACTCGACGCATGCATCCTGATGTGTGTTCTTTCATCTCTGGACAGATCTACGAGCACCGTTTGACGAGCCACGTGAGTTGTTCCCAGCAGGGCACCGAGTTCGGGACTGGGCTTCGCTGGATCCCCGCCACCCACACGAACTGCGCAACCGAGTCGGTCGATGAGGCCGAGTTGGTGGTCGCTCAGATTTCTGAAATGGTGAACACACCGTGGAAGAATCAGCACGGCGAGGAGGCGCTGCTTCGCGCGCAAGATTTCATGGTCGTGGCCCCGTACAACGACCAGGTGAGATTGCTTCGACAGAAGTTGGAGGCAGTCGCGGAGTTGAGCGCGGTTCAGGTCGGTACCGTTGACAAGTTCCAGGGGCGAGAAGCGCCGGTCGTGTTCTTCACTATGACCACTTCGTCGGGGGCTGATATGCCGAGGGGCCCCGAGTTTCTCTTTTCGCGCAACCGGCTCAATGTGGCAGTGAGTCGCGCGCGATGCCTGGCGTATCTTGTGTGCACCGAAGAACTACTCAATTCGCGTGCTCGCACCATTGAAGAAATGCGCCTGATCGGGACCCTCAGCGCCTTTGTCGAGAATGCGATCGTCGTGTAACGACGCGGTTTCTCATAGTTGGACTGTCAACTCTGAGCGGAGCATTGCACGCCCACAATGGGCCATTGGCCCCTACATCGAGTCAAGAGTGAGCGATGACAATGGAATTACCCTTGGCTCCAGAGTCGGCGTTTGGTTCGCGACCTGGGCTTTCCAATGATGGGAGGTGCGCGGTGCACAGTGATCCTGGCGTCTGGCCACATTTCACGCGTCGGCGCGATGGCGGCTCGCTCGTTGGCGCTGTCAAATGACCAATGTGATTGAAGTAAGTCACCTCACGAAGAGGTTCGGTGCGCTGGTCGCTGTTGACGACGTTTCGTTTGACGTGCGCGAGGGAGAGATCTTTGGACTCTTGGGCGAGAACGGTGCGGGTAAGACAACAACCATTGAGATCCTTGAGGGCTTTCAGCGTGCGGACCACGGTTCGGTGCAAGTGCTCGGAGTGGATCCGCGTCACGGGCATCGTCATTGGCGTGACCGGATTGGTCTGGTCCTGCAGGAATCAGACTTCGATCCCGTGCACACCGTCAACGAGACACTCTCGCTCTTCGCCGGGTTCTTTTCAAACCCGCGAGACGTGAGTGAGACACTTCAGTTGGTCGGACTCGCGGACAAGGCTGGTGAAAGAGTTGGGAGACTCTCAGGAGGACAGAAGCGAAGGGTGGATGTCGCCCTTGGAATCGTGGGTAATCCGGCCTTGCTCTTTCTAGACGAGCCGACAACTGGATTCGATCCGGTGGCGCGACGTGAGTTTTGGTCGGTGATTCAAGGGCTTCGTGATTCAGGTACCTCGATTGTTCTCACCACTCACTACATGGAAGAAGCAGAGCGACTCTGCGACCGACTGGCGATAATGGCCAGGGGGCGCATCGTCGCTGAAGGCACGTCGTCATCGCTCATAAGCGCAATGGGCGCGACCACGATTCGCTTCGAGCTTTCGACTGAGGTGACGATCGAGACGGTTCGTTCGGTGACTGGCGCGCAATTCATCGAGCGTGACAAGGTCGTCTCGGTGCTGTTGGGCGATGACGTCCAGCCGGTCCTGCTTCGTCTTCTTTCGTGGTCTGAATCGACCGGCGTTCTCCTGCGCGGGCTCGAGGTCGTTCGACCAACACTTAACGACGTGTTCCTAGGTGCTACGGGGAGTGGGGAATGAGATTTATCCGACTGAGCCTCGCCCAGGCGCTCTACAACTTGAGGGCCTACGTACGCAGTGCTCGAACGGTGCTCTTAGGCGTGATTATGCCCGTTGGACTTCTCGTGATTCTCAGTTGGGTCTTCGCTCACCAGGGTCAGATTGCTGCGGCTGCGGGTTATCAGATCAGCGCCACGGCTTTCTACGCCGGTGGCCTGACGGCCTATGGACTCATGCTCGGTACGTTCACCGGGGTGATGGTCGCTGTGGTGAGCGCACGCGAGTCTGGTTGGTTGAAGCGATTCCGGGCTGCGCCGATGCCGCCGGGCTCGTACCTCGCTGGACAAATCATCTTCAATGTCGTGATCTCAATGGCGCTCGTGGCGGTGATGATGACGATCTCATCACTCGTGTATGGACTGCAGATCCGCGTGGGTGCGTTAGTGGCGGTGTTCTGTTATGCGCTGCTCGGAGTGTTCTCTTTCACCGCAATCGCACTCGCCACGACGCGATTCGTCACGACCCCAGAGATGGGTTCATCGGTCGGGCCGTTTGTGACGATAACTCTCAGCTTCACGAGCGGCGTGTTCTTGCCACCCGATCTTCTCCCCAAGTGGCTGGTGGACATTTCGAGCTATCTACCTCTGGAACCGTTGGCGCAGTCGATGCAGAGTGCATTGGCGCGCTCGCCTGGAAGCGCATATCAATTGCGGACCTTTGTGGTGGTCGGACTCTGGGGCGTCATCAGTTTTGTGATTGCCCGATTCACCTTCACGTGGCAACCACTTCGTCGATGAGTGCGTTCCCTCCCTGACAACGACGTCGATGTTGATCGAGTGCCTCGCCAGTGGGTGAGATCATTCACCCGCACCTGCGAGAAAAATAAGAAATTCTCGAACAAGTGTCGTAAATGCGCTTTTGACCATTTCGCACCTGCTACTCTGGTTATCCCACCACAGAGACGGCGGCGACATGCATTTGCATCGAGCCAGACCGCGCTGATAAGGTAGGCATCCCTGAAGTTAAGGAAACTTAACGACAGATTCGACGGAGAAATCCTGAGATGGTGTA
>DAIEHI010000161.1 GCA_027355725.1 Acidimicrobiaceae bacterium | reverse complement strand
AACACCCCGGCGCTCGCGACCATCCACATGCTCGCCTCCCAGATCGCGTGGTTCAACGACAACGGCGGACTCGCATTCTCAGCCGGTCGGTCACGGACTTCTGCTGAGACCCTCTACTCCTGGGCCGAGGCGTCGGACTTCGCCACCCCGTTCGTGCAGAACCCCGCCCAACGTAGTCACGTCGTTGGCACCATTGACTTCAACGATGACATCGATGCCAATGTGATCGCGAAAGTGCTTCGCGCGAACGGAATCGTCGACACCGATCCTTACCGCAAACTAGGACGTAATCAGCTGCGCATCGCCATGTTCCCGAGCGTCGATCCCGAGGACATCGCGTTGCTCTGCGCAAGCATCAACTGGATCGTCGGAAATCTCTAGGGTCTCCACCATGTGGCGCGTGATGAACGTGCGGACCTCATCGTAAAACGCGTCCTCGTCACCGGCGCAACTGGCTATATCGGTGGTCGACTCGTTCCCAGACTGATAGAAGACGGCCTTTGGGTTCGCTGTCTGGCGCGAAATCCCGAGAAACTCTCCATGGTCTCGTGGCGAGACGATGTTGAGATTGTCAAGGGAGCGGTGGGCGGTCCGCTCGAGGACGCGATGTCGGGCATCGACGTAGCGGTCTATCTGGTCCACGGCATCGGCGAAGGAGTCGACTGGATCGAACGCGAGACGAGCGATGCGCTCAATTTCCGTCTGGCGGCAGAGGCCGCCGGCGTCGAGAGGATCGTCTACCTCGGCGGAATGGGTAATGACGTCACGGCCCTGAGCGATCACCTCGCCAGTCGCCACAATGTCGGAAGGACCCTGGCGGCGGGTCCGATACCCGTGTGCGAGCTGCGCGCCGCAGTGGTTATTGGCTCTGGTTCGGCGAGCTTTGAAATGCTGAGACACCTCGTTGACGTGCTGCCCGTCATGATCACGCCAAAGTGGGTCACCACGAGATCGCAACCTATTGCGATCTCTGACGTCCTCGACTACCTCGCAAAGGTCATCGAAGCGCCTCTTGCCCATACTGGCGTCTACGAAATCGGCGGCCCCGATATTGTCTCGTACGCACAGATGATGGGCATCTACGCCGAAGAAGCGGGACTTCGCCATCGCTGGCTCATTCCAGTCCCCGTCCTCTCCCCTCGCCTCTCCAGCCACTGGGTCGGCGTCGTCACACCAGTGCCCGCATCACTCGCTCGCCCACTGGTCGACAGTCTGGTCAACGAGGTCATCGTTCGTGATTCCAGAACACTCGACGAACTGGGCGCGCCCAAGCGATCACTTCGCGAAGCGATCCGCCTCGCGCTCGGTGCCATTGCCCGCAACGACGTGCCGAGTGCCTACACCGACGCAGAACTGCAACCATTTCGCTCCTACGAGACCGATCCCTCGTGGGCGAGGAGTACTGAACTGGTTGACCTACGAGAATTGGACTCGAGTGCGTCGCCCGAGGCACTGTACGGCGAAGTCACTTCGCTTGGCGGTGCCAAGGGATGGCACCGAGGAGAATGGCTGTGGCGACTTCGTGGCGCCTTTGACCAGCTCCAGGGCGGGCCGGGACTGCGGCGGGGACGTCGCCACCCCAGTGAGCTGCGCGTGGGTGACTATGTGGACTTCTGGCGAGTGGAAGAACTGATTGCGGGAGAACTGGTCAGATTCCACGCCGAGATGATGCTGCCCGGTGAAGCGTGGCTGGAATGGCGGATCCAGCCAACGCCCACCGGGGCACACATAGAACAACGTGCGCGATTCAAACCTCGCGGTCTTCTCGGACGTGCGTACTGGTACGCCGTCGTCCCGTTTCACTCACTCATCTTCCCCGGGCTCTTGTCCGGCATCGTCAATTCAGCAGAGCACCCTTAGTCTGTGTCGCCGCCGGAGATCTCTGAGACCTTCTGCTTGCCCGCTGACACGAACGGCATCATCTTTCGAAGCTTCTTACCGATGTCTTCGATCGGGTGCTTCTTGCCGGCATCGCGCAGTTCGCGGTAGCGCGGTCGGCCGATCTCATTCTCCTTGATCCATTCGGCGGCGAACGTACCGTCTTGGATCTCGGTGAGAACCTTCTTCATCTCGGCCTTGACCTGATCGGTGATGATGCGAGGGCCTCGTGTGAGGTCACCATATTCCGCAGTGTCCGAAACGCTGAATCGCATACCGGTGATGCCCTCTTCGTACATCAGGTCCACGATGAGCTTGAGCTCGTGCAGGCATTCGAAGTACGCACTCTCGGGCTGGTATCCGGCTTCCACGAGCGTCTCGTACCCGGCCTTCACGAGGGCTGAGACGCCACCGCACAGAACGGCCTGCTCACCAAAGAGGTCGGTCTCGGTCTCTTCGGTGAACGTGGTCTCGAGCACACCCGCGCGCGTGGCACCAATGCCGTGCGCGTAGGCCAAGGCAATCGCGTGCGCATTTCCCGTCGCGTCCTGGTGCACCGCGATCAGAGCGGGCACGCCTCCACCTTCAACGTACGTGCGTCGAACAAGGTGCCCGGGACCCTTGGGCGCGACCATGGCCACGTCCACATCAGCGGGAGGATTGATGAGATTGAAACGGATATTGAATCCGTGCGCGAACAAGAGGCACTTTCCCGCACTCAGATGCGGAGCGATGTCTGCGTCGTAGGTGCGCTTTTGCTCAGTGTCGGGAACGAGCACCATGATGACGTCCGCTTCGGCGCACGCGTCCGCGATTGAGAGCACTCGCAGTCCCGCGTCCTCGGCCTTGATCACTGACGACGACTCGGGACGAAGTCCCACGCGTACGTCGTAGCCGCTGTCGTGCAGGTTCAGCGCGTGAGCGTGGCCCTGCGATCCGTAGCCGAGGATGGCGATCTTCTTCGACTTGAGCAGTTCTGGGTTGGCATCCGCCTCGTAGTACATCGTGGTCATGGTTTCGTTCTTTCCTTAATTTCTTCTCGTCTTAGGCCGAAGCCAATTTTCCAAGTCTAGGTAATGCCACGCGCCCCGTCCGGTGCAGTTCAACACCGTCGTAACTTTCAAGCGCGCGCTCGAGTTCGTCACAGCCACCCGGAGTGGCGGCCAGCATGACCGTCACCGATTTGGCGTCGACGTCGACTATCGCCGCGCCCGCGTTGGCGATGATGTCGAGCAGTGACGTTCGATTGTCGACGTCCGTCTTTATCGTCGCCAACAACAACTCGCGCTCGAGGGCGTCCTTGGGCGAGATATCAGTGATGGCTACGACATTGACCAATTTGTCGAGTTGGCCAACGATTTGCTCCAACGGTGCCGACTCCGCGTCGACCACGATGGTCACCCGAGAGAATCGCGCGTTGCTCTCCGCGGGGGCGACCGCAAGGGAGTAGATGTTGAAGCCTCGCCGGGCGAAGAGTCCAGCGATGCGCGCGAGCACTCCCGCCTTGTTCTCGACCAACACCGACAAGATGTGGTGACGCACCGGTGTGTGATCCGTTGCGCCGAGGAAGGGCTCGGGGGTCGCGGTCATCGCGAGGCTCCTCTCTGGAGTGGGTGGACCATGATGTCGTCATTGCTCGCTCCCGACGCGACCATCGGAAACACCTTCTCTGAGGCGTCGGTACGAAAGTCGATCACGACCGGAACGTCATTGATCTTGTTGGCCTCATCAATCACTTCATGCATCTCCTTCAAATTCGTGGCTCGAAGACCCACGCAACCCATTGACTCCGCCCACTTCACGTAATCAGGGAGGTCCGCTGAGAGATAGACCTCGGAGTAGCGCTCTTCGTAGAACATCTCCTGCCACTGGCGAACCATGCCCAAGTAGGCATTGTTGAGGATTGCGACTTTGATGGGGATCCCTTCGGAACGCGCAGTCACCAGCTCTTGAGCGGTCATCTGGAAACAACCGTCACCGTCGATGCACCACACCGTTCGATCGGGTCGACCGACCTTGGCGCCTATGGCTGAAGGCACGCCGAAACCCATCGTGCCCGCGCCTCCCGAGTTGACCCAGGTTCCCGGTTCTTCGAACTTCCAGAACTGCGATGCCCACATCTGGTGTTGACCAACACCAGATGCAACAATGGTCCCCGCACCAGACTTGGCCGCAATGGCTTCGATGACGTGCTGTGGACGAAGCGGCCCCTCATCAGTCGGTGCGTCGTAGACGAGCGGATACTGCTCGCGCCATCCTCTGATCTCCTTCCACCACACGTCAAGATTTCTCGGTGTTGCGCCGTATCCGTCAAAGGCCCGAAGTGCCGCAGCCACATTGCTCTGAATCGCAACCTCCGCGTGGCGCACCTTGTTGAACTCGGCGCGGTCGATGTCAACGTGGATCACCTTCGCGTTGGGTGCGAACGCCGGAATCTTGCCGGTAACGCGGTCGTCGAAGCGGGCGCCGAGTGAGATGAGCAAGTCCGACTTCTGGATTGCGGTCACTGCGCTGTAAGTACCGTGCATGCCCGGCATCCCCAGGTGCTGTTCGTGTGAATCAGGAAACGCGCCTCGCGCCATCAACGTGGTGACTACCGGCATCTTCGTGCGTTCCGCAAACGCCAGGAGTTCTGCCGCGGCGTGCGATTTCAAGGTACCGCCGCCCACGTAGAGCACCGGTCGCTCGGATTCGCCAATGAGCGCCACCGCGCGCATCACCGCGTCATCATCGAGTTCGACCTCAGGGCGATATCCGGGGAGGTCATATTCTTCAATCGACGACGGATACCACCAGTCCATCATCGACTGGGCAACGTCTTTAGGTATGTCGATCAGGACCGGCCCGGGCCGCCCGGTGGTCGCTAAGTGGAATGCCGCCGCAACGGCTCGCGGGATTTCTTGAGCTGACTTCACGAGGAAATTGTGCTTCGTGATGCCCATAGTGATGCCCGTGATGTCGCATTCCTGGAAGGCATCGGTTCCGATGGCACTTGATGCGACCTGACCGGTCACGATGACCAGAGGTGTTGAATCCATGTGGGCGTTGGCAATGGGAGTGACGATATTCGTCGCGCCGGGCCCACTGGTCACCATTGCGACCCCAGGGCGACCCGTGGCGAGCGCGTAACCCTCTGCCATGTGGCCGGCACCTTGCTCGTGACGGACCAAAATATGGCGGATCGACGAGTCGATCAAGGGGTCATACACCGGCAGAATGGCACCTCCGGGCAGACCGAAGATGGTGTCAACCCCTTGCTGTTCGAGGCTTTTGATCAGTGCTTGGGCTCCAGTGAGTTGCACGATGTTCCTTTGTCCTTAGATATGAAAAAAGGCCTCCCTTTTCTGGGAGGCCTCCGGTGTACGACTGAGCGTGACTACCGGCGCCGTGCGCCTACTACTACAGAGAGAATACGGTTTGAAGTCGTCACGGCTTCAATCTAAGCACAGGTTCACGCCCAGCACAAGCCATTTATGCCGAAGTGACTGCACCCTTCTCCGCTCCTTGCACCAAACGTGCGAACTTCTCGAGAACGCCAGTCGTGTAGCGCGGAACGAAGGGCTTGACGTTCTTGGCGCGTTGCGCCAAGGTGGCTTCATCGACCAAGAGATTGATTGAAAGTTTCTCAACGTCGATTTCGATCACGTCGCCGTCTTCGATCAAGCCGATTGGCCCGCCGTCGAGGGCCTCGGGCGCCACGTGGCCAACACAGAATCCGTGGGTGCCGCCGCTGAAGCGTCCGTCGGTGATGAGCGCACTGTCGCTGCCGCGACCCACGCCCTTCATCGCACCAGTCACCGCGAGCATCTCGCGCATACCCGGCCCAGCCTTAGGTCCCTCATAACGAATCACGACCACCGTCTGGGGCTCGATCTCGTTGGCCATGATCGCGGTCATCGCGGCCGCCTCACCGTCAAAGACACGCGCGGTTCCAGTGAACTGCAAGGAGTCGATACCGGCGACCTTCACCACCGAACCCTTCGGGGCGAGTGTGCCCGTCAGCACCGCGATGCCACCACGAGCATTGATCGGATGGGCCAATTCGTGGACCACGTCCCCATCGGGCTTACGCGCGTGCCACTCGGAGAGATTCTCGGCCATGGTCTTGCCACTCACGGTGAGTACGTCGCCGTGGAGCAAGTCGTTCTCTAAGAGGTGCTGGAGGACCACTGGGACACCGCCGATGTTGTCCAAGTCACTCATGTGGTACTTGCCGTGCGGCTTGGTGTCAGCAATGTGCGGCACGCGCGCGGCGATCTTGTTGAAGTCGTCCAACTCGAGCTCAACGCGAGCCTCGTGAGCTATGGCGAGCAGGTGCAGCACGGCGTTCGTCGAACCACCAAGCGCCATCACCACTGAGATTGCGTTTTCGAATGCCTTCTTGGTCATGATCTTTCGCGCCGTGATACCGAGGTCCAGCAGATTCAACACCGCAGTCCCCGAGTCGTAGGCGTACTGGTCGCGCCGCGGATCGATCGAAGGAACTGACGCGCTGCCAATGAGTGACATGCCGAGCGCTTCACCAACGCTCGCCATCGTGTTCGCGGTGAACATGCCAGCACAACTTCCCTCGCCTGGGCAGGCCGAACATTCAATGGCGCGCAATTGCTCATCGCTCATCGCGCCAACCGCGTTCGCGCCCACTGCTTCAAAGACCGATGTGATGTCGAGCGCCTCTCCATTTAGGTGGCCCGGCAGGATTGTGCCGCCGTAAAGAAAGACACTCGGAACGTCCAAACGAGCGGCCGCCATCAACATCCCCGGCAGCGACTTGTCACATCCGGCAAACGTCACCATGGCGTCGAACCGCTCGGCGTGCATCACGACCTCGACCGAGTCCGCAATTACCTCGCGTGAAACGAGCGATGCGTGCATGCCTTCATGACCCATGGAGATCCCATCAGAGACCGCGATCGTGACGAACTCAAAGGGCACACCCCCCGCGTCGTGCACTGCCACCTTGGCCCTCTTTGCCAAGCGGTCCAGGGGCAGGTTGCAGGGAGTCACTTCGTTCCAACTCGAAGCCACGCCGATCTGAGGCTTGACCATGTCGTCGTCGCCGAGACCCATGGCTCGTAGCATCGCTCGCGCGGGTGCTCGCCCTTTTCCAAGGGTGACATCGGTGCTTCGCGGGGTGGGGTGAGTTGTCATAGGCAAAGTCTATGAAAAACTCCGACCAGCACCGCTACTCGCGGGTACGTACTAGCGACGAGTCTGCAATTCAGCGATGACGGCCTTGCCATTGGCTTGACCCTTGGTCAGCTTCATGACCTGGCCAATGAAGAACTGTGCGAGCTTCTCGTCGCCCTCGCAATAACGAGCCCACTCATCTGGATTCTCGGCAATGAGCGATTCAACAGTGCTGCCGAGAGAATCAGATGAGAGTTGTTCAAATCCTTTGGCCGCAACGATTCCTGCCGGTTCGCCACCGTGAGCGAGCAATTCTCCAAGCACAGTCTTGGCCTGAGTCGCCGAGAGTTGTCCGGACTGCTCCATGAGCAACGTGGCGGTGAAAGCGTCGGGCGTGAGATTCTTGATCCCCTCGATACCACCAGCGAGTTCATTGGCCGTACGCGCTATCGCCAACACCGGGTCAACGCCGGCGTCGATCGCGGCATTGACGAATACTTCAAGGTCCAGGTCAATCACGACTCCGACCGCATCGAGTTGCGCCGGCGTGGGTGCGTTCAGTCGCTCAGCCAACTTGGTGCGTCGCTCGGCCGGCATCGCTGGCAATGAAAGGCGAATCCGGTCCTGCCAACCTTGCTCGGGCGCGAGGTCGACCAGGTCTGGCTCTCGAAAGTAGCGATAATCCTCAGCCTCTTCCTTGGTGCGCATGGTCGAGGTCACGCCCAGGTTCTCGTCCCAGTGGCGGGTCTCCTGGCGAATAACGCCACCTTCTTCAATCACCTCAATTTGGCGCAGCGCCTCGTAGTCAATGGCTCGGTGCAGACTACGAAGGGAGTTCAAATTCTTAATCTCGCAACGCGTGCCAAAGGGATCGCCAGATTTACGCACGGACACGTTCGCGTCGATGCGCATCGAGCCCTCCTCCATGCGCCCGTCCGACGCTCCGGTCGCGATCAAGATGCCGCGCAGCTCAGCGGCGTACGCGCGCGCCTGGGCCGAGGACCTGATGTCGGGTCCCGACACGATCTCTACGAGCGGCACACCTGATCGGTTGTAGTCAACGAGCGACCGTTCGGCGCCGTGGATACGACCGCTGCCGCCTAAGTGCGTTGACTTTCCCGTGTCCTCTTCGAGGTGCGCACGTTCAATCGTCACCCGACTCCCGTCAGGCAGATCTAGGTAACCGCCGGAGTTGATCGGCAAATCGTATTGGCTTATCTGAAAGTCCTTGGGCATGTCTGGATAGAAGTAGTTCTTGCGATGAAATGTCGATGGCGCGATGCGTGAGTGCAGCGCCATGCCGATTGCCATCGCGAGTTCGACAGCACGTTCGTTCAGCACCGGCAGCGAGCCCGGCAGTCCGAGGCACACCGGACATACGTTCGTGTTTGGCTCAGCACCGAAGTGATTCGCGCATCCACAGAACATCTTGGTCGCCGTCTTGAGCTCGGTGTGAACCTCGAGACCAACCACCATTTCCCACGAACCGGGCAACGTCATGATCCAACCTCCGCGAGCTCGAGGACTCGGGCTGCTGCGAACAACTGCGCTTCGCTTCGACCAGGCCCGAGCAGTTGCACTCCAGTGGGCAGTCCCGCCTCACCCGTTCCAAAGGGCACCGAAATCGCCGCCTCACCCGCAAGGTTCGTCGGGATTGTGAAGACGTCTGAGAGGTACATCGCCATTGGGTTGCTCGTCTTTGAGCCAAAGGGGAACGCCACTGAGGGGGCGGTCGCCCCGATCAACAAGTCGGCTTGGGCGTAGGCACGTTGAAATGCGTTGATCATCTGGGTTCGAACCTTTAGTGCCTGTCCGTAGTACGCATCGAAGTACCCCGCCGACAAGGCGTAGGTGCCAAGCATGATGCGTCGTTTCACTTCCGCGCCAAAACCAGCGGTCCTGGTTGCAGTGTTCATGGCCTCGACGTCCTCTGCGTCGACGCGCAACCCGAAACGCACTCCGTCGTATCGAGCCAGATTGCTCGACGCCTCGGCCGGCGCAATGAGGTAGTACGCACTCAGTCCCAGGTGGAGTTCTGGAATGGAGATTTCAATGATCGAGGCACCGGCGTCCTTGAGCGCCTCAACAGCCCTGTTGACAGACGCAACGACGTCCGCGTCGGCACCTTCGATCAACTCGCGAACCAGTGCAATGCGCTTGCCAACGACACCGTCTTCAACGTGCGCAGACAGCGAGGGTGCGGGCTCTGGCAATGAGGTTGAATCCATTGGATCATGACCCGCAATCGTCTCGAGGAGAATCGCGGAGTCCATCACGGTCTTGGAGAATGGGCCGATCTGATCGAGTGAACTGGCAAACGCGATCAAGCCGTAACGAGACACGAGGCCGTACGACGGCTTCACGCCAACGAGTCCACAAAGCGCCGCTGGCTGACGAATTGAACCGCCGGTGTCGCTACCGAGGGCAATGGGCGTCATGTCTGCGGCGACGGCCGCCGCTGAACCTCCCGAGGAACCACCCGGGACCCTCGAGGGGTCGAGGGGGTTACGTGTTGGTCCGAATGCCGAGTTTTCTGTCGATGAACCCATGGCGAACTCGTCGAGGTTGGTCTTACCCACCGGAACGGCACCCGCCGCCACCAGTCGATCGATGACGGTTGCGTTATAAGGAGGGCGCCACCCTTCAAGAATCTTTGAAGAACATGTGGTGGGTATCCCTACCTGACACATGTTGTCCTTGATGGCGATGGGCACACCCGCGAGTGGTCCCACGGCGTCACCCTTGGCAACCTTTTCATCAATTGCTGCGGCGGCGGCTCGCGCACCCGCTTCATCAACATAGAGAAACACGTTGAGTTCCTCGTTACGGCCACGAATCGCCGCGAGGGACGCGTCGAGTTCGCTCTGAGCCGAACTCTCCCCGCTACGGACATCACGAGCAATCTGCTGGGCGGTCTTCACGGGGCTTCTCCCATAATGCGTGGAACGGCAAAACGACCATCCTCGGCGTCGGGGGCCATTGCGAGCACAACGTCTCTGCTCAGACTCAGACGGACGATGTCGTCTCGAACAACGTTGATGAGACCAAAGGGGTGCGCAGTTGGCACGACGCCCTCAAGATCCAACGTACTCATATCATTCGCGTGCTCAAGGATCTGGCCGAGCTGTTCGGTGTACAGCTCCAACTCCTCTTCGCTCAAACTGAGTCGGGCGAGTTTGGCGACGTGAGCCACGTCTTCTCTGCGGAGAGCTTCAGTCATTGTTTCATAACCCGATCGAAGAAGGAGATTGTCGCGCTCTCAACCAATTCCTTGTCATTGTCCATGGTCGCCACGTGATAGGAATCCTCGAGCCAGATCCGCTCGACTGGCCCTTGCACCTTTTCAACGACGTCATCACCGTTATCCGAGCTCACGACGTGATCCTCTCGACTCGAGAGGAGAAGCGTGGGCGCACTGATGTCACTCAGTCGGGCGTTCACCGATTCCATCGCCTCAAAGAGGCTGGCCGCACACGTGAGTGGCGTCGCATCGTAGGAGGCCTCGACGGAACCCTCCATCTTGATATCGGACCCGATTGATTCAACAGTTGTCAAACCCGCGTCAAGCAACGCGTTCAAGCCATCAATCATCTCTTTGACGGGGGGCTTGACGAGGGGATTGATGAGCACGCACGCGGCAACACCGTCACGCACCTCTGCAACGTGCGCCGCGAGACCACCACCCATCGAGAGGCCCACGACCCCCACTCGCTCACAGCGCTGCGCAAGCGCGTCAAAGGCCGCGACCGCAGCACCGGACCAATCGGACCAGTCCGTGGTCATCATGTCCTCAATCGAGGTGCCGTGTCCGGGCAGGCGTGGCAGTTCCACGCTGTAGCCCGATTGTGCGATTCGTTCGGCGAGCGAACGCATCGACGCAGGATTACCGGTGAAACCGTGCAAGACCAGCACGCCCAATCGCCCATTGTCCGCTGAAAACGACTCACATCCCGGCATGATCGCAGTAGTCATAGGAGTAAAGACTACCGGCAGAGTTACGCCTTCTGTTTCGATCGATCTCGCGGCACCGAACGCATGAAGTACCCTCCAACGATGCCAATCGCCGCCACGCAGGCTCCGATCATGAATGGCAGATGAAACGTCTCGAGTAGTGCGGGACCTGGTGACGCGTTGCTCAGCCCGTGACGCCTGACCTCAGCCTGTTGGACTGTCTCGAGTATCTGAATACCCGCAACTTCGCCTACTTGGGTCGCCAGCATCTGAGCTGCGGACATGACGCCGAACTCACTGGGTAGGACTTCATTGGCCATCACCGAACTTGTTGCTGGCATCGCCACACCCATACCGAGGCCCGAGAGACCGAGGGCGAGAGCGACGAACCACACGCCCGAACTCGGATGCAACATGGCGAAGAGGACCAGTGACAAGGTCAAGAACACTGCGCCGGCGAATGCACTGATGCGCTCCCCGATTCTGGCCGTAACGTAGCCCGCTATTGGCGAACAGAGTGAGAACGTGATGGGTCGTGCGATGGCGAGGGCACCGACGCGCGGAATCGAATACTTATAGCCCTGCTCCATCACGAGGGGGAAGAGGAAGAACGCCCCAAAATATGCAAAATTTCCCGACGCGCGAAGGATCATTGGCATCACAAAGTTCCGTCGTGCGAAGTAGTGCGCTGGGATGAGCGGATTGCTCGCGTGACGAATGCGCAGCACGAACGTCACCGTCATGATCAGCGAACCAACAAAGCACGCCACCGTCCCGACGCTGGTCCATCCAACACTTGGTCCGATCGACAGGGCGAGCATGAGCGTACCCACCGCGAATGAGAGCGACCAACTTCCGATCCAATCCATTCTTTTGAATTCCCGGCGCGCCTCGAGCTTCTTCTGGGCGTCCTCGTCATCGAAGCCTCGTCGTCGCGGCAACAGCACCACAACGACGCTGAAGGCCACAACGATCAAGATCAACTGGAACCAGAACAATGCTCGCCATCCGTATGCGGCAATGATCGGTGAGCCGAGCGAGACACCAATGACCGGACCACCCGCGCCAATGAGTGACCACCACCCCATTGCCTTTACTCGCTCTTCGGGGCGAAAGACCATGTTGATGAGTGCGCCGGACGCGGTGCCGGTAGCGGCGCCTTGGACACCGTCGAGTGCGCGAGCGATCAGCAGCATGTCCACGTTGTGCGAGAGCGCGGTGAGGATCGCCGACACCATCGCTCCGACCAGGCCGAACAAGTAGAGGCGTCGATGCCCGTAGATGTCGCCGGTCTTGCCGAGGATGGGTGCCGCGAGTCCGTAGGCCAGCAAGGGTCCAACCATGGTCCAGGTGAGCACCGTGACACTCGTATGGAATTGTGTGGCGACGGTCGGCAGCGCCACAATGAAGACGGTGAACGTGAAGTTCAGTGCGAACAATCCCGCGAGTAATGACCACAACACCCACCAGGGGTAGCGACTCGATCCCTCCGCTCTGGCCTGTACTCGCGCTCTGATGAGCATTATCCAGTTGAGGTCACTACCGGCCTCGGTACCCATCGTGCCGAACGCGGCACCCGCAGGGTCAGAGCGGGCGTTCAGTAGCCCTTCGGGGTCCTCACGATCTACGTGCGCCGGCCGTGGCCGGTCATTCACTTCAACAGAGTGGGCAGTTGCTGGGCAAGTTCGGCAACTTCCCAGCGGTCATTCTTCTCAAGCGTCTCGGTCATGGTCCAGTTCTGGAATTTTCGAACGGTCCCGCCTTGCACGAAATAGACCTGGCCCGTTGATTCGCAGTCTTCCATCGCAAGTGTCGCCACCAGAGGCGAGATATTTGCGGGGTCCCAGACGTCAAAGACCGAAGCATCGGCTGGCTTCACCACATAGTCCGACAGGCCCGGCGTGGATTCAGTCATTCGAGTGCGAGCGGCAGGTGCAATGGCGTTGGCGCGCACGCCGTATCGACCCAGTTCCTCGGCGATGATCACCGTGAATGCAGCGATGCCGGCCTTTGCCGCGCCGTAATTGGACTGACCGACGTTACCGAGCAGGCCTGACGTTGAGGACGTATTGATTATCGAGGCCTTTACTGTCTTTCCCGCTTTAGCCTGTTCGCGCCAGTAGCTCGCTGCGTGGCGCGTAGGTACGAAGTGGCCCTTTAAGTGCACGTGGATCACCGAGTCCCAGTCGTCTTCACTGAGATTGACCAATACCCGGTCGCGCAGGATTCCCGCATTGTTGACGAGCACGTGCAGGTCGCCAAAGTGGTCGAGCGCACTCTGGACAAGTCGAGCACCACCCTCCCAGTCGGCGACGTTGTCATGGTTCGCAACCGCCTCGCCGCCCATGGCAATGATCTCAGCGACCACTTCTTCTGCGGGAGAGGCCGCCGACGAAGATCCGTCGAGCGATCCACCTAAGTCGTTCACGACGACTTTGGCCCCTTCGGCTGCGAAGAGCAATGCGTGCTCTCGTCCGATTCCTCGTCCCGCGCCAGTAATGATTGCGACGCGACCGTCCAGTGCACCCATCGTGAATTCCCTTCAAATTGTTGCCGTGCTCCGATTGTAACGAGCAATCTGACTCGAAACTAAGTCTGTCGAAGCCAAGAAGGAGCTCGACGAGCGTGGGCGTGATAGTGGTCGGGGATGTTACGCATGTGGTCATCCAGTGTCCAGTTGCCCTCGCCCAGTACAAGGTCGGCAACCTTGGCGAGTGCGATGCGAAGACTCTCCTTCAATTCCTCGGGTGGAGCAGGGTCATGCGTACGCCAGACCACCATTGGAACGAGGCAGATCTCGCAGTCGGCAATCCAGCAGATGTCGTCTTCGAAGTAGCGCGTCGTGATGATCGCCGCCTCACAGAGATCGCACTCGAACGTCATTGCACGTTCAATATGACAGTGGCGTGCCACTTGACTTGGGTGCCGGCGACCGGCACGGATGAGACGACCTTGGTCCACTTGGTGGTATTTGCGTTCGGTCCTCGAGTGATGTAGTACAACTCCGCCTTTCGCATCGCCGCGTTCACCTGATCACGGTTCATGCCAACGACGTTGGGCATGGGCCGAAGTCCCTGACCGGCGAGGGTTGTCGTGGTGGTAGGTGCTGACGTCGTGGTGGACGGGGTGGTCGTCGTGGTCGTGCCCGCGGTGGTGGTCGTCGCACTCGCTCCAGAGCTGATGACGAGATCCACCTTGGCTCCAACGGGGACCGCAAGGGGGTTCTTGGTCGCGTGATACAGGACCTCAGCCACGAACCCCGACGGCGTCCTCGAACTCGCCACCGTCTGGTTACACGTCGCGGTCAGTTTGAGCGCGGTGAGCTGAGCGGTTGCCGCCGCGCAGGTCTTGCCCACCAGATTTGTGGGCAGAGTCACTGGTGCCACTCCGCTCGACACGACTATCTGCACCGCACTGCCCGAACGCACGCTCGCACCCGCCAAGGGGAGTTGGGAGATGATCTGTCCCGAAGGCACCGTTGACGAACTCTGGTGACTCGTCACGGTCGCAGTCAAGTGGTCAGTACTCAACGTTTGCGACGCCTGTTGGAGGGTCATATGTGTGAGATCGGGCACAAGCGTGGACGAGCTGAGATACCCGAGTTTCCACGCCAGTGTGCCCCCAACACCCAACACCACGATCAGCACCGCAGCAATCGAGAAGCCGAGACGCCGCGTCCGAGAGGGTCGAGTGGGTGGGAGCGGTTCATACCCGCGCGGTACGGACCTTCGCGGCCGCTCCGTCGAAGCCGCACCCAGGGTGACGGGTCCTCGAGATCCGACGATCTGATCGGGTGACGGAGGCCGAAAACCGATCGAGGTACGTGGCGTCGCAGGCACGATCTGTTCCAGAATTGGCACATTGCTGCGAGGAGGTGCAACCGTTAGAGGTGTCGAGTCACCAATGACTGCACTCAATCGAGCTGCGAACTGGTCTGCGCTGAGTCGAAGGCGGGGGTCGGCGACCGCCGCTTGCGCGAGCAGCATGTCGAGCGTCCCCAAGTCCACTCTCACGGGTAGCGACGAGTTGATCCGAGCACGAAGCATCGCTTCGGCGTTGGTTCCATCGAACGCCGCCGATCCCGTGGCGGCTTCGTACAAGATGAGTGCGAGCGCGTAGATGTCCGACTCCACGCCCGCTGGTTCGCCCACGGCTTGCTCGGGACTCATATAGCGCACGTCGTCCAAAGTCAGATGCTCACGATATGCGTTGCCAATTCCCGCGAGCGCAATGTCTGTGACACGTACTCGACCTTCGCTGTCAAAGACGAGTCTGCTCGGTGACAGTTCTCCGTGCACGAAGCCGTTCGAGTGAAGATAACTCAACGCACTCGCCACATCACGGCCTAGTCGCGCAGCATCGTCAACACTGAGCACGCGGCCGCTCGCGAGGACATCCTCGAGCGAACCGCCGTCGAGAAATTCAGTGATCATGAAGATCGCGCCTGATTCCTGTCCGCCGTCAAACACCCTGGCCAGATGAGGGTGACTCAGCGTCGATGCGCGCACGATGTTCGTGCGAAACTCTCGGCGAACGTCTTCGTGGGTCGTCAAACTGGGGAGCAGTACCTTGACAATGACAGTTCGACTCAGCGATAGGTCCTCCGCGCTGTACACCTCAGCATTGCGCTCAACGCCCAGCATCTCAATGATGCGATAACGACCTGCGAGGTCGTGTCCGGAATAGAAGGTTGGTGTCGCCATGGCTGAACCCAACCCTAGTTAAGTACGTCAGTCGACGGTAGTCGTCCAGGTGCCCGAGGAGAGAAAATTCGTGAAAGAGCTCCCCGGGATCATTGGAATCCCCAGATCGCGGGCTTTGGTCAACTTCGACGCACCCGGAGCCTCACCAATGATCACGCAATAGGTCTTCTTGGACACCGAACCAGGTGAACTTCCGCCTCGAGCGACGATGGCGCCCTCGGCCTCGTCGCGCGAATAGCCCTCAATCGTGCCCGTTACGACGACGGCGCGACCCGCGAGAGTCTGAGGCTCCTTGGATGTTGATCGCGTCTCGCGCAGTTCGACGCCCGCACGTCGAAGTCGACTCACGAGATCAACGTTCTCTGGATCGCGACAGTAGCGAAAGACCGAGGTCGCGATGACTTCGCCGATTCCATCGTGCGCCTCAAGCTCTTCGATCGGGGCGCTGGCGAGCTCATCGAATGAACCAAATGACGACGCCAACTCACGCGCAGCCACTGGGCCAACGTGGCGGATCCCGAGTCCGACCAGCACCCGACTCAGTGGCGCAGACTTCGCCTCACTAATCGCCTCAACCAAGGAGGTCGCTGACAGATCACCGAATCCCTCGAGCGTCGAGAGTTGTTCAACGCTCAGTGAGAAAAGGTCTGCCACGTCGCTGATGAGTCCGGCCTGGATGAGTTGAGCCACGCGCTGTTCACCGAGCCCTTCGATGTCAAGCGCACTGCGCGATGCGAAGTGCAAGATCTGCTGAAGCTGCTGAGCGGGGCACGCGGGATTGACACAGTACGTATCACTCTCCTCGCCAATGCGCACCAGTGCGCCACCGCACTCTGGACAGGTCCTAGGAAACTCCCACGCGTCTTGGCGCCGCGCACCCGGTTCAACCACCGAACCGACTATCTCGGGAATCACCTCACCCGCCTTTCGAACAATCACCAGGTCACCTGGCCGCACGTCTTTTTGAGCGACTTGATCCTGATTGTGCAACGTCGCCAGTGACACCGTCGAACCCGCAACCGTGACCGGTTCGAGGACCGCGTAGGGTGTCGCACGACCCGTTCGACCAATCGACACTTCGATGGCGAGCAGACGCGTCGTTCGTTCTTCTGGCGGAAACTTCCGCGCGATGGCCCATCGTGGCGCTCGACTGGTCGTTCCGAGTTGGTCGCGCAGTGAAAGCTCGTCAACCTTGACAACAACACCATCAACCTCGTAATCGAGTTCGTGTCGATGCTCTTCGAACCACGTGCATCGCGCGACCATCTCGTCAACGCCACGCACCAACGCGATCTCTGCGGCGGTGAGAAATCCCCACTCACTAAGTTTCGCAATCGTGGACATGTGCGTCGTGAGCATCATCGATTGATCGAGGTCCACCAGTTGATAGGCGAGGAAAGAAAGTGGCCGCGATGCGCTCACTGCCGAGTCCTTTTGGCGCAGGCTACCCGCGGCGGCGTTACGGGGATTGGCGAATTCCTTGCCCTCACGTTCGCGCTGGCGCGTGTTCAGATCCTGAAAATCCGCCTTAGTGATGAAGACCTCACCTCGGATGTCCACTCGGCCTCTGGGTGCACCAGCCAATGTCAGGGGCAGGTTTCGAATGGTTCGAACGTTATCGGTGACGTCCTCTCCAACACGGCCGTCGCCTCTGGTCGAACCCTGGGTGAGCACTCCGTCCACGTAGGTGATTGACAAGGCCAGTCCGTCGATCTTGGGTTCGACCGCGAACGAGATCTCGTTCGCTTCACCGTCAAGACCTTTGGCCACCCGATCGCACCACGTCCGCAGTTCATCTTCGTCAAAGACGTTGTCGAGACTGAGCATTGGTTCGCCGTGTCGCACTTCGCTGAACACGCTTGAGTGCGGTGCACCAACAGTCTGGGTGACTGAGGTCTCACTTCGAAGTTCGGGGTGCGCATCTTCAAGCGCTCTGAGTTCACGAACAAGCGCGTCATAGTCGGCGTCGGGGATGATGGGCATGTCGTTGACGAAATAGGCGTCATTGTGTCGGACTATCTCATCGCGCAACTCGCGCGCGCGCTGAGCGGGGGTGCTCACGGTGAAGTGACGATCGCTGCACCCTCCACGATCGTTGGTTCATCAGTGCGATACATCACAACAGACTGACCGGCTGCCACCGGTCGCGCTGGCGCATCAAGTTCGAGCCACCAATTCTCGTCGTGACGCAAGGTTGCGCGCTGCACCCTTCCATGCGCGCTCCACTGCGCGAGTACCACGCTGCCATCGACCAACGGCTCGTGAGCAAAACTCAACGATTCTTCGTTCAAGCGAATGGAGCTGACGAGAATGTCCTCGAGGCGCCCGACTTCTATGCGACGTTGGGCGATGTCAACGCGAGCCACGTAACGCTTCGCGCCATCGCGACCCGGCAGCACACCACGACGCTGCCCTACCGTCATAAGCTCTGCGGCACCCGTCTCACCGAGGACTTCACCACTCTGTACGTCGACGATCTTCGCGGGCGTGAACTCAATACGCTGAGCGAGGAAGGACTCGCGGCCCTTGGACGCCTCGATGAAGCAGACATCTTGACTGTCCGGCTTGTTCCAGGTTCGAAGGCCCAGTCGCTCAGCCTCGATTCGTACGGCGTCTTTGGTCATCGCGCCGATCGGTAAGAGCAATTGCGATAACTGTTGCTCGTTCAAGTACCCCAACACGTAACTCTGGTCCTTGCGCTCATCGGCGCCGCGGACCAGGTAGTGCAGGCCATCTCGAGCGAGTACTTGAGCGTGGTGGCCAGTCGCCACCGCATCAAAGCCCAGTCGCTCTGCTCGCTCGAAGAGCAGGTCGAACTTGATGTGGCGATTGCATTCGATACAGGGATTGGGAGAATCACCCGCGACGTGCGCAGCGATGAAGGGTTCGACGACGTGGCGCTCGAATTCCTCGGTGTAGTTGAAGATGTGATGATCGATGCCAAGGATCTGAGCGACTCGACGGGCATCGTCGACGTCCGCGACCGAACAGCATCCCGAGTCCGACGTGCCCCCCCATAGTTTCAAGGTCGCACCAACGACCTCGTGGCCGGCTTCAATCAGAAGGCCTGCGGCGACCGACGAATCGACGCCACCACTCATCGCTACGAGGACTTTCACCCGTCCAGTCTGCCAGTCCCGGCGAACAATTAGACCGCCCCAGCCAAACGGTAGACCACAGAGGAGAGGATCGCTATGAGCGCATCCACATCCTCAGTGGTGGTCTCAGCGCCCATGGTGAGTCGAAGTGACCCACGCGCGCGATCCGGCGCCACGCCCATGGCGGCCAGGACGTGGCTCGAGAGCGCTGCGCCACTCGAACAACTCGAGGCTGCGGACGCGCAGACCCCCTCCTGATCGAGCAGGAAGAGCAATTCGTCACTGGCTATGCCCTCGAATGTCGCGTGCACCGTCCCGGCGACCTTGCTCGCACCTGGCGCAGTAATGCGACAACCCGGTAAGAAACTCATCGCGGCCGAGAGCTTGTGCTGATAGTCCATGATCCGCTCATTAGTGCTCGTCAATTCCGCACTGATCAACCGTGTCGCTGCGGCGAGACCGACGCAGGCCGCAACATCAACGGTGCCACCCCGGTGTCCGCGCTCTTGGCCCCCGCCAGGCACGAGTGCGTCGAGCGGAAAATCGTCACGCATGATGAGTGCACCACTGTTGACCGGCCCGCCGATCTTGTGCGCACAGATCGAGATCATGTCAATCGAGCCGGTGACGATGGGTAGATAGAGCCACGGAGCTGCCGCAACAGCGTCAGTGTGGGTGAGGAGACCTCCCGGGATCGCCTTGGCCATCGCCGATACTGCGTCAAGGGGCTGGGTTACCCCGGTTTCATTGTTCGCAGCCATCACGCTCACGATCGCCACGTCGTCATCGAGCGCTCGATCGAGCGAATCGAGATCGATGACTCCGTCACTGTCGACATCGACGTAGCGAACACTCACGTTGTTGAAATCCTGGGCCATGAGCTCGGCGGCGTCAATCACTGCCTCGTGCTCGACCCTCGAGATGACGATTGCGCTCTTGTCGTGGGTGCGTCGGTGATGATGGGTCGCACCTGCGATCGCGAGCTGGCACGACTCAGTACCCCCGCCGGTGAAGATCACGCCACCGGGCTCGGCGCCGACGAATGCCGCAACCTCATCTCGTGCCTCTTCGACAGCGCGGCGCGATGCTCGAGAAGCCTGATGGCTCCCTGAAGGATTCCCCACCACACCATGAAGCCACGGCTCCATCGCCGCGGCCACTTCGTCACGCCTTGGCGCCGAGGCAGCGTGGTCGAAGTAATACTGGGCCGTCATGCCACGTAGAAGGACTTCGCGTTGGTGAATTCCCTCACCCCGTTCACACCGAGTTCGCGTCCGATGCCCGAGTTCTTGGTACCGCCAAAAGGCAGTTCGGGCATGGAAACCACGATGGCGTTGGCGAACACCATGCCAACGTCGAGTCCCGTAATCGCGGCCTCGATCTCGCGCTCGTCCTCAGCCCACACTGAGCCTGACAGCCCCCACGGAGTGGCGTTGGCGTAGCGAATGGCTTCGGCGAGGTCTTCAACCACGTGCACAACCGCCACTGGTCCAAAGAGCTCTTCGCAGCCAGCGCGCGAGTCCTCGGGCACATTGGTGAGCACGGTCGCGGGATAGAAGTATCCCCGGCCCTCCAGTGCCGCTCCGCCAGTCAAGACAACAGCTCCCTGCGCCACCGAGGAGGTGACTTGAGCACTCAACAGGTCCAACTGAGACTTGCTGACGAGTGGACCAAGAACCGTCGAAGGATCCATCGGATCACCCGTGGGTACTTCCGCCATGGCCTTGACGAACTTCTCAATGAACTCATCAGCTCGGTCCTTCACCACGATGTACCGCTTAGCGGCGATGCACGCTTGGCCATTGTTCTGGACACGAGCAGTCACCGCCATTGACACGGTCCTCTCCATGTCGGCCGAGGATGCGACGATGAATGGGTCCGACCCGCCGAGTTCGAGCACGCACCTCTTCAGGTTCCTGCCCGCTATTTCCGCCACGGCCCGCCCCGCACGCTCTGAACCCGTCAGGGTCACGCCCGCAATGCGCGGGTCAGCGATGATGTCGGCGATTTGGTCGACTTCGACGAACAAGTTCGTGAACACACCCTTGGCAAAGCCCGCGCGGGTGAACAGGTCCTCGATGTACTGGGCGCTACCGGGCACGTTGGGTGCGTGCTTCAACACAGTGACGTTGCCCGCCATCACCGTCGGCGCGGCGCAACGAATGATCTGCCACAGTGGGAAATTCCATGGCATGATCGAGAATATTGCGCCGATCGGCTCGTAACGAACGCCACTCCTCGATCCACTTGTCTCGATGAACTCCGTCTCAAGCATCGCCGGAGCGTGCTCCGCGTAGTAACGCATTGTCATGGCGCACTTGGCAGCCTCTCCCTTGGCTGCGGCGAAGGTCTTACCCATCTCAGCGGTCATCAACTGTGCGATGACCGGAATCTCGCCCTCCAGTAGTTCGGCGGCTCTGTTCATCAATTCCGCTCGTTCCTTCACGTGCACGCCTCGCCACGTCTCAAACGCGCTCGATGCGGTGCTCAGGGCTTGGTCAATTTGTTCGGCCGTGTGGGCGGGATACTGACCTATTACTTCTTCGGTTGTGGGGTTGGTAGCAACGAATGGCATGTCACTAGTCTGCCAGCAATTCCAACTGGTCAGTTGGGGGCGGCCCCATTTCAATCCAGAAGGACGGCTTAAGAATATTGACGACGGTGAGGACCAGGCCCAACACGGTCGCCGCCCCGAGCATCACCGGCCGTACGCCCCACGTTGTTGAAAGGGCCGATTGGATCGTGGCCCCCAAGGGATAGAGCAGCGAGAGCGACAGGGTGTAGAGCGCAAGGATCCGAGAGCGCTCGCCAATGGGGGCGTGCAACTGCACCGAGGTATTGAGACCGGTCAGCGTTCCAACGTACGAGCCACCGAGCAAGACGAGCGACGCCACCGAGAGCGCGAGGGTCGGTGCGAGTGCGTAGAGTCCCTCAGACACCGCGAGGGCGTAGAACGACATGCGAAGCACGAACAATCGTGAGGTGCGGCGCGCAAGCGACGGGAGCGTCAATGCCGCGAGTACCGCACCAACTCCCTGAGCGGCCACGAGCCACGCAGTGCCGACCTTGCCCGAGTGCAGTGTGTGCACTGCCATCGCCGGTACGAGGGTGATGAAAGGACTGATGATGAGCGCCACGGTGCCCACGCCGAGTATGGGATTACGACAACCGCGCACCGCCCACGCCATCTTCGCGCCCACCAGGGTCTCGCTCCACACACGAATCTTGGTCGTGACCTTCTCGCGCGGTGGACTCTTCACGAATGCGAAGATCACCACGACGAAAATGAACGAAGCTGCGTTCAACGCAAAGCACCACCCCGTTGAACCAAGACCAAGTGCCACGCCTGCCAGTGCCGGACCAATGATTCGTCCAAGGTTGAACTGAGCCGATGACAGCGACACCGCCGCCAGCACTTCATCGTGATCGACAAGGTCTCGCAGTAACGATTGCCAAGCAGCCCACGATGACGATCCGCACAACCCTTCGACAATGGCGAGGTAGCAGGCCAGTTGCAGGCTGAGGTGATTGGTCAACTCGGCTAGCGCCAGCGCACTCGCGCTGAGCGCCATGACGGCATTGTTCGCTTGGATCCAGCGTTGACGATTGAGTCGTTCGGACATCACACCGCCGACGGGCGAACCAATAAGGGCGGGCAGCCACGCGGCGACGGTCAAGAGGCCCAGCCAGATGTTGTTGTGGGTCTTGGTGGTGATGTACACGCCAAGCGCCACCGCCTGCATCCACGTTCCCGTAGAAGAGACGAACGAAGACGTGAGGGCTAATGCGAAGCTCCGATGTCTGAGCGGAGCGAACGATGCAGAAGCCACTCCGCAACGCTAATGCGCTCACGCGTTAATCAACCGCGAAGGCCAACGGCGACGGACTAATCCTCTCGACGCCTCTTGCGTGGTCGAAGGGCGAACCACCACACCGAGATGATCGTCGCAATCGCGCCGAGCACACCAATGGTTGATTTGACGCCCTTGCCCTTGGGATCCTCTGTCATGGCACCATCGTAATGATGAAAATGCCGGGGGCCAAAGCCCCCGGCATTCACGGCTCGATGAATCGAGACTCACACC
Organism: Acidimicrobiaceae bacterium; assembly: GCA_027355725.1. GTDB lineage: Bacteria > Actinomycetota > Acidimicrobiia > Acidimicrobiales > RAAP-2 > RAAP-2. The sequence continues at coordinate 2,880 of DAIEHI010000161.1, read as the reverse complement.
TGCTGGTGCGCCTCCACTGCGAGCTCGAGGACGATCTTGTTGCCCACGACAAGACTGCCGTTCTCGAGCGCTCCTTCGAAATTGACGTTGAATTCACGGCGGTCGATCTCGGCGGACGCCTCAAAACCAACCACTGAGGCGCCGGGCGTCATGCTCGGACCGGTGCCCAGGAATTCGAGGTCGAAGGCGACTGACTTAGTCACGTCTTTGATCGTGAGGTCAGCAAGCATTTCGAACTTGTCGCCACCCTTGGCCGTGATCTTTGTCGACTTGAGATTCAGCGTTGGGTACGTCTGCTCCTCAAGGAAGTCGCCGCTCTTGATGTGTCCGTCGCGCATTTCATTGTTGGTCGTGACGCTCGCGGCCTGGGCGACTGCCTCAACTGAGGATGTCTCAATGCTGTCACCAATCGTGATGACGCCTGAGAATTCAGTGAAACGACCACGAACCTTGGCGGCAACGAGGTGGCGCGCTACAAAGCCGATGGTTGAGTGGACGGCGTCGACGTTATAGACGCCAGCGGGGGGAAGGTTGCTCATCTTGATTCTCCTGATTACTAGTAACTGCTTGTGTTTACACATTATACTCGTATATGCAACTACTTGTCAAGCAGTAATTGTTTTCACAACAATATGCTATAATCTTTGACGTGTCGATTGATCCTGGAGTGTGTCCAACCGGTGACGAGCGAGTCGTGCTCTTCGGGCTCTTGCTTGAGACGAATGCTCGGCTTTCGAGGAGTCTCGGACTCGAGCTCGAGGCCCAGTGCGAGCTCCCGCTCGCGTGGTTTGAGGTGCTCTTGCAATTGCGCAAGTCACCCGACGGTCGATTGAAAATGGCCCAGGTCGCCGACGCCATCGTGCATTCGACTGGTGGCACGACGCGACTCATTGACCGCCTCGAAGAGGCCGGATTGGTGCAACGCCAACTTTGTCCAAGCGACCGGCGGGCGATTCATGTCGCCATCACCGATCTCGGCAACCAGAAACTTGACGAAGCACTCTCAGTGCACCTTGAGTATCTCCAAGAGACCCTCGTCTCACGCCTGAGCACCCAAGAGCGGGTCGCGCTCACGGCGCTCCTGACCAAACTCAACGCGCCGCGCTAGATCCTCGCCACCCACGCCGTCGCGACACGACCGTCGTCGAGTTCAAGTGCGGTGCCCTCGCCAAGTCCGCTGGCGACGATGATTTCGCTGGCGAGTACTTCACTCGCCAGCGTCGAGAATCCCTCGGAGAGATCGTCAACACCGGTGATGTGAAGGATGATGCGGTCTGAGACATCGAAACCGGAGCTCTTTCTCAAATCCTGCACCTGACGAACAACGTCGCGAAGGTAGCCCCGTCGAAGGAGTTCTTCGTTCAGCGTCAGGTCGAGCGCGATCACCTCACCCCCGTCTCTCGAGACGGCGAATCCTCCCTGGCTCTTCACTCGCAGTTCTAGGTCCTCGCTCGTAAGGGCGAATGTTCCCGTCGACAATGTCACCTCTACGGTGCCACCCGCCTCAAGGGTCGCAGCGCACGACACTGAGTCGAGTTTGGCCAGGGCTGGCTTGAGTTCCTTCACCGCTTCACCGAGTCGTGGTCCCACCGCTCGGAAATTCGGCACGAGTTCGAAACTGAGTACTTCAGCGAGTTCCGAACCGTATTCCAACACATCAACGTTCAATTCCTCTTCCACGACCCCTGCGGGCGGCATGGGCGCACCCGGTGGAAGAAAGACCAGAGCACGAGCGAGGGGCTGGCGGACCTTGATGCCCGCTTCAGCTCGAGCGGCTCGACCCAGTGAAGTGAGCCCGCGAGCCACTTCCATTGAGTCCTCAAGGGCTACGTTGCGACGTTCGAGGTGCGCGCTCGGCCAGTCCACGAGGTGTACCGACGCTAGATCGTCGACGTCGAAGAGTTCGCGGTACAACCTCTCTGAAATGAACGGACAGAAGGGCGCGAGCAGCAAGGTGAGTCGCTGGAGCACCTCGAGCAGAGTCGCTTGAGCCGCGAGGGAATCCGAGCGTGGCGCGTTGGGATCGGTACGCCAGAAGCGCCGACGACTTCTTCGCACGTACCAGTTTGAGAGGTCGTCGATCAGTGACGCGAGAGCATCCGTGCCTCCGAGGGGCTCGTAGCCGTCGAGCGCGCTCGTGACATCGAGCGTGACGCCCTCGAGACGCGAAAGGATCCACTGGTCGATCGCGCTGCGCTCGGGCACGTCAGGTATTTCTGGATCGGAGGGATCAAAGTTGTTGAGTGACGCGTAGGTCGTGAAGAAACTGAAGGTGTTCCATAGCGTTGCGAGCGTTTCGCGCAGCGACGTATCGATTGCGTTGAGGCTGGCTCGCGTAGACGTCCACGGCGACCCCTGGGAGAACATCCACCAACGAAGCGGGTCTGCGCCGCGGGTGTTGAGCACTTCCCATGGATCGATGACGTTACCCACCGATTTGCTCATCTTCTTACCGTTCTCGTCCACGATGTGCCCGAGACAAAGGACGTGCTCGTACGGCTTTGCATCAAAGACCAGCGTGTTCACTGCCAACAAGGAGTAAAACCATCCCCTCGTCTGGTCAATCGCCTCGGCGACCAACTGCGCGGGGAACTGCATGGCCTTCTCGCTGCCCTCGACGTGGGGGTAGCCGACCTGGGCCGCCGGCATCGCACCGGAGTCAAACCACGCGTCAATCACGGGCTCGACTCGACGGGCCTCACTGTCGCACGTTCGACACGGCACGACGATTTCATCGATTGCGGGACGATGAGGATCGAGGTCACTCAAGTCCGTGCCCGTCAACTGGGAGAGTTCACTGCGAGAACCAACGCACGTCAGATGCCCGTCACCGCAACGCCAGATCGGCAGCGGTGTTCCCCAGAAGCGGTCACGCGAGAG
>DAIEHI010000158.1 GCA_027355725.1 Acidimicrobiaceae bacterium | reverse complement strand
CCCGTACGACGGCGAGCTCGGCTCTAAGACCTTGACCGCGAACCTTGCTCCAGTCTCCGGCCTGTGGTGTGGACTCCATGACCGCACCGTGCCGGTCGGTCAGATCCGTGCACTCACCGTTGGCGGGCCGGTAGGTGATCGCGAATGCCGATCTCACGAGCCACACTCATGAGGTCCTGATGCCCGAGGAAGGCCGCCGCGGCCTCGAGACCGTGCTCGTCGTAGACGCGCCGACCAGCGGTGTTGCGCACCGAGAGGGGAGTGACGGTGGGGTCCTTTCCGAGTCCGGCGCGCACGAGGGCCTTGCGCACCACCATGAGGATCGAGGACTGGACCTTGCCGGGGTCGCTAGAGCGTCCCCCGTAGAGGAGCAGGGAGTCCGATGGGGCGCCGTCGGCCAGGCGCGTGAGCGACGCCCGCGCCCAGACCGCCACCTCGAGGCGTCGCGGAGCGGCCACGGGGTAGCCGAAGCTCGACTCGCGCTCAGTCCCCGGTGTCATCACGGCACAGACGGTGCCGGTCTCGTCCCACAGGACTGCGCTTCCACGGAACCGGTTCAGCTCTCCGCTGGCGAGTCCGGTGTCGAGCGCGCCAACGCTCGCGCAGCGAACGACCGAGCCGAGTGCGCTGTGGCGAACGAGTCCGGACTCCACCTCGGTGAAGGTGCGCCGGCGCAGGTTCCGCGAGGGCGCCTCCCAGCGCGGTCGCCGCAGACCAGGACCGCTCAGCTGGCTCAGGCGCTCGAGCACCTGCAGGCTGGCCCAGCGATCGAGGCGCTCGGCCCAGAGGGTTGGCTCTGCGAGGAAGTAGTCGATCGCTCGAAGCGGGGCGTGGTGCTCGAGGAGCGCCTCGAGCTCGCCGGCGAGGCCGGTGACGGTCTCAATGGCAGCCTCGCTGTAGACGCCGGTGGCGCGCAGGCGCGTGGCGAGGTTCTCGGGCAGGCCATCCTCGTGCCAGGTCTGCCAGCGAGCGGCGCTGAGGGTGGTCTCGGTGGTGGTGTCAGATGAGTTCGTCATGCCCACGACGGTGTGGATCCGCCGAATCGGGCAATCGCCGCAATTTAGGGAACTAGATGGTCACCGTCCGCCGGCGCCGTCCTCGACGGTCCAGGTGAGCCTCGTGCTGGGCGCAGCGCGTGTGACGAGCGGCGTGCACGTCCCAGGCGATGGCGTTGCAGAGCAGACCCGCCCCGATGACGTCGAGGAAGAACGCCTCGGGCTCGAGGCTGCCCGCCCGTCCGCGGGGTAGGAGGGACTTGAGCCAGGAAAAGGAGGACTCGACGTCGCTGCGCAGACCGGCCAGGCCGTCGATGGCGGAACTGACCTCGGGGATCGGGCGAAGCCAGTCCGCGAGGGCTAGTTCGCGCTTAGGGGTGCGCGACGAGGGGCGCGACGCCGTGAAGTCGATCTCGACGCTGAACGAGCCGTGTCGACAGGGGACGCGGTGGGTACCGAGCAGCCGTCGGTCATCCTCGCCGTCCTCGAATCGGGCGCTCAAGCACTCGACGACGGGTGCGTCCAGGCTCACCTCAACCCCCGGCGTCGTGCAGACGAGGGCGCCGTCGAGGGCCCAGAGCTCGTGGTGACACGGTCCGATCACCGTCTCGTGGGCCTCGGTGCGTAGGTAGTGCAGGGAGAGTCGGGCCTTCGGGGCGACCTTGTCGGAGGAGCGGTGACGCGCGCCCTTGCCCTTTCTCTTCTCGTGCCGCCCGTCGGAGCGATAGCCCCCTCGCTGGAGTTCGTAGGGCAGCAGGAGGTGGGGTTGAGTTGGGGAGGCCTCGGGCATCTCGACGATCGGCACGACCCCGAGGCGTAGGAGCTCTCGGATGTGGGTTCCCTGCATGAGCCGGTCGTAGACGACGTGGCTGACCCCGCCACTGGCGAGGCCGATCACTCGGGAGAGGACACCCATCGCCGAGCCGATCTCGTTTCGATCTAGGAAGAGGTCGACCCCGAGGATCACCCGCTGCCAACGCTTGCGCCCGTGAACACCGACGAGCGTGATGGGAACACCCACGAGGCTCTCGTTGCCCTTCTTTCCCTTGAAGTGCGGGCCGAGACGGGGATTCTCCTTTGCCCGCGAACCCTTCACCTCGCCGTTCTCGTCGAACGTGACCTCCGACATCGGGGCGAAGACCGAGCCGTCGCCGTAGATGACCGAGCCGGGCGAGGTCGCGTCCCAACGTGACGTGGGCTCGGCGCTCAATAGGCCGATCGACTGGGCCAGGTTGACCGCGGCCGCGCTGAAGGCCTCCGACAACTCGTGGGGCAGGTCCTCACCGAGGAGGCGACGGATCTTCTCGTACTGGTGGTAGGTCGGGGGCGTCTCGGGTAGGAAGCGTCCCACCCGGGCGGCCGACTCGCGAAGGCCCTCCCAGAGGTTGGTCGAGCGCAGCGCGGACTCACAGGCGTTAGCCGAACCGAAGGCCCAGCGGCCCCCGAGGAAGATCAGGACGCCAAGGGCCTGGGGACGCTTCAGGCGTCCGCTGGATACGTGACGCACCAGGATGTCGGCGAGGTCCTCGAGTCCGGGCAACGCCGCGAGGGCCTCGAGATCAGAGATCGGATTGCGGTCCATGACACGTCCTTTCGCACCGGCACGGCGTGCCGGTGCGAAAGGAAGGTGGGGCGATGGCGCCCGGGGGCAATCGCCTGAAGTTAGGTGTGGCGAATTGGCGGATCCTGTCAACTCCGAGTTGTGCCGAACCCCGGGTGGCCAGCTCGTTCGAGGATGCCTAATCGAGTCGTTCGCTCGGGCTGGAATCAGTGAGCGTCGAGCTCGGCGCGCAGCACCGCGAGGGGGATTGTCTGGCCGTCGCGAACGACTCCCCAGAACGTCCACCCATTGGCAGCTCCGCCGTCGCGCGCGGCCGAGGCGGCGGCCGACGGTGACGAGAACGCCCCGTCCCTAAAGAGGATCTGATCCGGGGCCCGAAAGATTGCCTGCGCGGGCCACTGACCGTTGAGGCTGACGAGTCGATCGCCCTCTCGCAGCAGATTGCCTCCGGCGAGATCGGCGAGTGAGACCTTGGACGTGTTGACCCGGGTACGGGGCTTGCGCTCGACGGCGGCTATCTCCGCCTCTTCGGCGGTCTCGTAACCAAGCAGGCGTAGCGCGTGGGTCACCCCACGCGCGATAGACCAGAGGCTGTTCTGGTCCCACGGGGCCACGGTGTCGTCGCCGGGATTCTGCCGATTGGAGGGCTGGGCGTAGTAGGAGTTGGCGAGCAGGCTGAAGACCTGGCCCTCGAGCCAGCCGATCTCGGCAGTATGGAAGGGCTCGCGCTGGTTGGATATCACGAGAAGAGCGCGTCGCCAGCTGTCCTTCTCCTTGGTGTGGCGCAGCAGGCGGGTCTTGACGCTTCCGGCCTTGCCGACGTAGGCACCCCATGTTCCATCAGCGCCGATCGGGTCGAGCAGGACGTAGATGCCCGATGTGTCCCACTGGTCGGCGAGGTGGGTGACGAAGTCCCGGTGAACGTAGGCCAGGCGCAGCGCGTGGTTGCGGTCGACCAGTTCGATCGCGTCACCGGGCTCGTCGGGCACGAGCACCGTGAAGGGAAAGACGTCGGAAGACATGTTCTCGAACGTACCTCACGGCCTACATGGGGGCCAGGTGAATGCCCCAGAAAGGAGGTGACTTCAAGGAGTTGCTGGGAAAGACGCGATTTAACTGAATCAGGTTCGACGCTTTTCCCGGAGTCAAGATCCGTGCTCATACGGGCGGACCGCGGTTCATTCATATGGCATAGCCTCAACTCTCACCCGTCACGAGCCTCGTGAGAGAAGACTCCCTTCATCGTGCCCCAGGGTTAGCGTGAGGAGTACGGCATTGGCGGTGACGAGCGAGGGGAAAAGGGTGACCAGTTTCTACGACATTCTGGACGGACTGCGCGCCTCGGCCCTCGACGAGCATGACAAGGGCAAGCGCTTCGAGAACCTCGTGCGGCGCTTCATGATGACCGAGCCAGCGTTCCTACAGCGCTTCGAGAAGGTCGTCGCCTTCAGCGAGTGGCCGGGTCGTGAGGACACACGTGATCGGGGCATCGATCTCATTGGCTACGAGCGTGTGACCGGTGAGCTCTGCGCCATCCAATGCAAGTTCTACGGCGAAGACGAGTACATCGACCAGAAGACGATCAGCACCTTCTTCACTGAACTTGGGAAGAAGGACTTCTCTTCGGGCATCATCGTCACGACGTCGAACAACTGGAGCCAGAACGCCGAGCACGCACTCGAGGATCAGACCAAGCCAGTACAGCGGATTGGACTGGAGCACTTCACTCAGGCTGATATTGACTGGTCGAGCTTCGCGCCCGAGACAGAGACGCTCGCGCGTCTTCCGAGCAAGCAGCTTCGTCCCCATCAAGTCGAGGCCCTAGAGAAGGTCGTGGCCGGATTCACCTCGCACGAGCGAGGCAAGCTGATCATGGCGTGCGGCACTGGCAAGACGTTCACGTCATTGAAGACCGCCGAGAGGATGCTTGCGAATGGGGGCAACGTCCTCTTCCTCGTACCGTCGATTTCACTCCTGAGCCAGACCTTGCGCGAGTGGACCGCCGAGTGCACGCAGGAACTTCGCTCCTTCGCCGTGTGCTCTGACACCAAGGTGGGCAAGAACAAGGGCGAGAACGACGACATCGCGTCGTTCGATCTTGCCTATCCGGCGACGACCAACGCCAAGCGCCTTGTCGAGAACTTCCATCGCCGAACCAAAGGGTTCAGTGGATTGACCGTCATGTTCTCGACGTACCAGTCCCTGGACGTGATCCATCAGGCGCAGCAGCAGGGCCTGCCCGGCTTTGACCTCATCATCTGCGACGAGGCCCACCGGACCACGGGCGCGACCTTGGCCGACGAAGAAGAGTCGACGTTCGTCAGGATTCACGATGGCGAGTACATCGTGGGCGCGAAGCGTCTCTACATGACGGCGACTCCGCGAGTGTACGGAGAGTCTGTCAAGGCCAAGGCGGAGTCGGTTGATGCCCTGCTCGCCTCGATGGATGACGAGTCTCTCTACGGTCCGGAGTTTCATCGACTCATGTTCGGCGAAGCTGTGGCCCAGGGACTGCTCTCTGACTACCGCGTTGTGACTCTCTCAGTCTCTGAGGAGTTCGTCGCTGGACTGATGGCTGACCAGCAGGCGAACATGCTGGATCTACCCATTGATGACATCGCGCGAATAATCGGCTGTTACAACGGACTCGCGAAGAACGCTGACAGCAGCGATCAGTTCGCCGCCGACCCTGCACCTATGAAGCGGGCAGTCGCCTTTGCGAGGTCCATTCGAGACTCCAAGGCGTTCACGAATCGCGCCGCCGAGGTAGTCAACGACCTCCTGCTCACGAATGATGACGAGGAGAGCGTCCGGCTCGACGTCCATCACGTTGACGGCACCCACAACGTATTGAAGAGAAACGCCGAACTTGAGTGGTTGAAGGCACCCGGGAAGCCCAACACGGTGCGCGTGCTGTCGAACGCTCGGTGCCTGTCTGAAGGTGTTGACGTCCCGGCGCTTGACGCCGTCCTCTTTCTTAGCCCACGCAACTCCGTGGTCGACGTTGTCCAGTCCGTCGGTCGGGTCATGCGCAAGAGTGACGGCAAACAGTACGGGTACATCATCATCCCCGTCGCGATCCCGAACTTCGAGGACCCGGTTGCAGCCCTCAATGACAACAAGCGCTACAAGACGGTCTGGCAGGTGCTCCAGGCCCTCCGTTCTCACGACGAGCGATTCGCCGCGATGATAAACAAGGTCGACCTCAACAGAGCCCTTAGCGAGCAGACAATCTTCGGCGCGGTTGGCGAGAGAGATAACCCGGACGAGTCGACGAGCGCGGAAGAGCCCGTCGAGCGCCAGAAGGTCTTTAATCTCGGTGACCTGCCCGAGTGGGGTGAGGCGATCCTGGCCAAGCTCGTCTCCAAAGTTGGGCAGCGCACGTACTGGGAGGACTGGGCGAAGGACGTTGCGGACATCACGCAGCGATTCCAGACACGCATCGCCGCCCTCGTCGAGCGTGGCACTTCAGCGCAGCGAGAGGAGTTCGCGGAGTTCGTCAATGGGTTGAGGGCCGTCATCAACCCCAGTGTCACTGATGAAGCAGCAATCGAGATGCTCGCCCAGCACATGGTGACGAAGCCCGTGTTCGACGCCCTCTTCGAGGGGTATAGCTTCTCGAACTCCAACCCGGTGAGTCAGGTGATGGAGAGGATGCTCACGACGCTCGAAGGGGCGAACCTGGAGAGCGAGACGGAGAGTCTGTCCAAGTTCTACGCGTCGGTGCGCCAGAGGGTCGAGGGCATTGAGACTGCCGCGGGCAAGCAGCAGATCATCAAGGAGCTCTACGACAAGTTCTTCCAGGGCGCGTTCAGCGTCACCGCCGACAAGCTCGGCATCGTCTACACCCCCGTCGAGGTCGTGGACTACATGATCCACGCGGTAGAGCGAACACTCCAGGAATCGCTCGGTGCGTCGCTCGGTGACAAGGGCGTCCACGTCCTTGACCCGTTTGTTGGAACCGGAACCTTCATTACTCGCATCATGGGTTCCGGCTTGATCAAGCCTGAGAATCTCGAGCACAAGTATCGCTACGAACTCCACGCCAACGAGATCGTGCTCCTCGCCTACTACATCGCAGCGGTGAACATCGAAGAGACCTTCCACGGGGATGGCTTGGGCACCTACATCCCCTTCGACGGCCTGGTCCTCACCGATACATTCCAGATGACGGAGCACAGCACGCGGAATCAGATGCGCAATGACCAGACGTTCGTCTACAACTCCAAACGCGCCGTCGACCAGGTGGATTTGCCCATACAGGTGATCATCTCGAACCCCCCGTATTCGGTGGGTCAAGAGCGTGAAGGCGATGGCGACAAGAACGAGAAGTACACGGACCTCGATGTACGAGTAGCGGCGTCGTACAAGGCCAAGACCCAAGCCACCAATACGAAAGCTCTCGATGACAGCTATATCCGCGCGTTTCGCTGGGCGAGCGACCGAATTGGCGAACAGGGCATCGTTTGCTTCGTGAGCGGAGGTGGGTGGCTCATCGGCAATGCGATGGATGGCATGCGCCGCTGTCTTGTCGACGAGTTCGCCGAGATCTACGTGCTCGACCTTCGTGGGAATCAGCGCACGACCCAGGGCGAGAAGAGCCGCAGAGAAGGCGGAAAGATCTTCGGTGGTGGCAGTCGCACCGCCGTCACTATCACGTTGCTCGTGAAGAAGAAGGGGCACGCCGGTCCGGGCACCATCCATTACCACGACATCGGCGACTACCTAACTCGAGAGGAGAAGCTCGCAAAACTCGTCGACTTCGCCGATAAGGGCCCCGAGTGGACAACGATCGTGCCCAATGAGTTCGCCGACTGGATCAATCAGCGTCGCTCCGACTACGGCAAGCTAGCCCCGCTGGGCGACGAGAACGCGAAGGGCAAGGAGAGCGATGCGATCTTTACGACATTCTCGTTGGGTGTAGCGAGTGGGCGTGATGCGGTCGTATACAACTTCAGTCCACTAACTCTTCACGACACGATGGCACAAGTTACCCAGAAGTATGAGGAAGTTCGAGCCAGAGCAGGCGTCGTCAGTGATGAAGAACTGAAGAAGTCGAAGGATCTCAAGTGGAACAGAGAGGCTCTTCCGGTTTCAGTGGGGACGCGTTGAGGTGATCCGTGGTGGCTGGATCGGTCGCGGCCAGGTGACTCCGCCGGCGTAGAGGAGAACCCTGAGCCGGTAGTGCTCGAAATTCGTGATCCCTCGAGCGGCACGCTTGACCTGCTTGGCGCAGAAGTTCAAGCCCTCGGTCGGTCCATTCGATGCGCCGGTGCGGTGGTGATTCAAGATCTCGGTGCGCCAGTGCGACAAGGTGTGAGCCATGGTGCGGATCTCGGGGACGTCGTCGTTGGCACAGGCCCCGATCGCGTTGTCGAGCAGCGCGGTGGCTTCATCGACGTCGTCGGTGAGATACACGGATCTCACCGATTCTTTGGCCAGCCACGCGCCGAGCACCTCGTCGTGAGGATCAGCGAAACGCAGTCCGGCGAGCATCTTGTCCCGGCCGCTCTCGTCGAGGCGCTCGTCGGCTTTGAGCAAGAGCTTGCGGATGCGAAACAGCGGGTCGGACTTGCGCCCGCGATGCCCGAGTGTCTCGTTCTGCACGCGCCGGCGCACCTGATCGAGCATCCGGTTGGCCACTCTTGTCACGTGAAACGGATCGGCCACACGCTTCGCGTGGTCGAAGTGAGGCGAGAGCCCGCTGCGATAGGTCTCGGTCAGATCAAGGGCCACGACCCGAACCCCCCGGCGCCACTGTGGCGAGCGGTGGGCGGCCCATCGTCGCAGTTTGGCGGCACTTTTGCCCTCGAAGAGGTCGATCATGACGCGCCGGTCCAAGTCGACCAGACCAGTGGCGTAGATGGTGGCGTGCTGGGGCTTGGCGGAGAGATACGTGTGCTCGTCCACCCCCAGAGCTCGCACCGAGCCCACCCGCGAGGGGTTCTCCACGAGAGGGGTGCCGTGGAACGCAACGGCCGCCCAGGCCGTGTCCCAGCCGACGCCGTATTCGGTCGCCACCGAGGCGACCGAACGGCACAGCTGGCCGACTTGGCGGGTCACCTCGGCCCCGGCCCGCAAGGTCAGCACCTGGCGCGGTGCGACGCCCACCAACTTCTCGGTCCAGGTCTTCTTGATGCACCCGGTGGTCCGACACCTCCAGCGGCGCTTCTTGATAACGAGACGAGTGGGACGACCGAAGCAGTGCAGGTCGCGCACGTGCACCTCGACGCGGTCGTGGGCGAAGGCCCGCCGACGACACGAGGGACACGTCGCCTTGGTCCGCGTCGACTCGGCCGTGATCACCACTTCACCGGGTACGTCTTCTACCTCGAGGACCGTCAAGCCGGGCAGTCCCAACATTTTCTCCGCCAAACCGATACCGTCATTCATTACCAGGGGCCTCCTCGTGATGCCTTCGACAGCAATCACGATGTCGGGGCCCCTGGCCCCAGTGGTGGATACTCAGTCAACTCAGTGGGATCGCTGATCCCCACTCATTCCGGAAGACCCAACAGAGAACTAATAACAGCATTAAGAAGGGATCTTGACGGCACTCTGGATATAGAGAAGATCCGGGTTGCGCAGTTTCGCCCATTCGTGCGGCAGTATCACTACTTCGATCGTGTCTATAACCAGATGGTCTATCGAATGCCGAGCTTCTTCATAAAGGACAAGGCCGCACCTCGGGCGATCGTTGTGAGTGGAGTTGGGTCATCCTCTGAGTTTTCATGCCTGATGATGGACCGTGTCCTTAGCCTCGACGCCGTGGAAAAGGGTCAGGTGTTCCCCGAGTTCTGGTTCGACGATGCCCAACTCTCGGGTGGGATGCTCGAAAACCTATCAACTGAGCGGCAGCGGCGGGAAGGAATTTCCGCGTGGGCGGTTGAAAGATTCTCTAGTGTCACTGGCAATTCCGTAGACCGCGAGGCCATCTTTTTCTACGTCTACGGTGTCCTACACAGTGAACAGTTCCGCGAGACCTACGAAGACAACCTTGTGAAAGAGCGTCCTCGAATCCCGATGCCGAAAGATTCAGCGCAGTTCGATGCGTTCAGCGGGGCCGGTAGAAAACTTGCCGACCTCCACCTTGGCTATGAGACTGTCGAACCGTATCCGCTTGAAGAGGTCTGCACCCGTCCAGAGCTTGATCCGCACGTCCTTTACCGTGTGGAGAAGATGCGCTTTCCAAAGGGGCAGGGCGTGAAGGACAGGCCGACCACGATCCACTACAACGATTTCGTGACGCTGAGGGGCGTCCCCGACGATGCGTGGGACTACATGCTCTCGGGGAAAGCAGCCCTCTACTGGATTGTCGACCGCTACCGAGTGTCGAAAGACAAGGAGAGCGGAATTGTGAACGACCCGAACGAGTACTCCGACGACCCTCGGTACATCATCGATCTCGTCAAGAGGATAGTGACGGTGAGCGTGGAGACCCTCAAGATCGTTCGTGAGCTGCCGGTGCTTTCGTTCAACTGAGAATCGCTGATCTCTCTAGCGACGGAGACGTCTGAACTGGAGCACGACGTCTTCATGCTGTAGCGATCCAGTGGATGAGGTAGAAGTTCCGCCTCCTCGAGATCGCCAAGAAAGTGAGTCCAATCCGCAGAATCACAGACCGATGTAACGTCCTCTCTCCGGTCGTAATATTTGGCCTGTCTTCACCAGGTAGTCGAGGGTGGCCGTTACTCTTCGCAGGTCGTCGTCGCGTCCCGAGGCGAGAAGTTGGGTGAGAATCTCTGACGGTGAGAGTGTTCCCTCGGCTCCCCGAAGGGTGGTCAGGATGGCCTCGGTCCGGGGCACTGTTGCG
>DAIEHI010000100.1 GCA_027355725.1 Acidimicrobiaceae bacterium | reverse complement strand
CCAGTGCCAGAGGGCAAAGCTGGTGCAATCGAATCGGCGAACTTCCGGTCACCAATCATCCGCACTCGTATGATGCGACTGTGACCTCCTCGAAGCGCCAGTTGTCGAGCCGATTGATCTTCCTCGGTTTCGCGCTCGTTGCGCTGTCGACGGTGATCTTCATCGCACGGTTGCTGAGCGAGAAGGTGTATTACCTTGTTGGCTTTCACTGGTACATCCAGGTGGTCATGGAGATGCTCGCACCGATCTTTGCCGCGAGTGCTTGGTGGTTCCTGCGTCAATTGGAGGCCAAGGACTCCGAACAGAGGTCTCTCCTCGCGAAGGCGTACCTACTCCTCGGCTTGCAGTTCTCTGCCTCGTGCGTTGTCCAGCTGCTTCAATTCACCTCAACCCTCTACGTGGATCCCTACATCGCACAATTCTGGCTAGTCACTTTCGGATTCGGTATAGGTGCCGTCGGCTTCTTCCTGGCGTCACACGTAGTTTCGAGGATGGACGTGGCGACTTCGGACACTTGACGGCGGGGCGCCCACATGCCAGTCGGTTCTCTACGAAGCAGCCCGCTGGGGCGTCTTCTGCGCCCAGCGCACGGTTGCGCGAGTAGCCGCCTATTCATCTCCATCTTTCGATGCAGTTCGTGGAACTATCGCGACAGGCCAGCTGATCGTGAGCAGTCTCGCGGTTCTGGCCGGTCAGTGTTCGAAGAGGAGTCCGTGGAGTTCGTCCATACGTGAGAAAGCGGTGGCGCCCGCCGAAGCGAGTTTCTCTGGGTCGGTCACCGAACCTGAGAAACCAAAGACTTTCATGTTCGCAGCGACCCCCGCCCTTGCGCCCAAGACGCTGTCTTCCACGACAGCGCAACGCTGTGGCTCGGCGCCCATCGCTCGTGCGGCATGAAGAAAGATGTCCGGAGCGGGCTTGCCACGGGCCACGTCAGCGGCGCTGAAGATTCGGCCTTCAAAATAGGAGAGAAGTCCAGTCGTCGCGAGCTTCTGTCGGATCGCTCCGTGGCTGCCGCTCGACGCGACGCACGTCGCAGTCTCAATCGTGCTCAGGGCGTCGTGAATCCCGGGAATCGCAGTCAATTCACTGTCGAAGACCTCGCGGTAGCGAGCCTCGAACACTTCATCCCAATCAAAGGAGCGTCCGAGGTGTGCTTCAACCTCACGGTGCATTTGAGCCGTCGTACCCCCAATGAATCGAGCGACGATCTCAGATTCTGAGAGTGGCCAACCGAGTTCCGCCAAAATCGCAGCCGCGGTAGGCACGACGAGCCGTTCGCTGTCAACCAGCACGCCATCGCAGTCGAAGATGACGAGATCGAATGGAACCACCTTGAAATCCTACGAGACCACGGTCGCCACCGCTCCCGATACGGTTCACCAGACTCTCCCTGAAATTTCGAGTGAAGATTTGAAACCCGTACCGATCGAACGTTGCCGCCACGTGGGAATTCACTACAACTGCGTCGGACGGGTGGCAACGTTGGTCACGGTGTCGTTCTCACCACCAGCGTCGCGGAGGGGTCAGGTAGGGTCGTACCCATGACGCCCCAGGAGTTGGCTGACCTCGTGCAACTTCGCCGCGCGCGAGACCGTATGGACCGTGACTTTGCGCAACCTCTCGACGTCATGGCACTGGCCAGCACTGCGCTTATGTC
>DAIEHI010000069.1 GCA_027355725.1 Acidimicrobiaceae bacterium | reverse complement strand
GTCCAGGTTGTTGTATGCAGCAACTGCAGCTGCATTGTAATTAATTAGAAGTCCCGACATGGGCTTTGTCCTCCTGATGACATAAATACTTCCCTAAGGAAGTTGGAGCTTCCGTGCTCCAACTTCAACTACGGACCACCTGCGACAAGAGTTGAGAGGGTCATCTACGAAATATCTATTTTGTTGCCGCCATCGAAGTCTCATCACGCGTGACGTTGACCTCTTTGGCGTAGTGGAGTTGTTCAATTCGTACCAAACGCTCTCGTATCGCGCGCACCGACGACACCGAGAAGAGCCTCTGGGCTCGTTCCTTGGAACGTCGACCCTTGAATCGCAGCAGTGTGCGGTCATCAACGGCGAGACGCATTGCCTTCGCGGCGATCTCCACATCAGGACTCGCCCACTGCTCACTCGCCACAAGGAAGCGCTCGGCTTCGGGGACTCTTTGCAGCGCGAATGGCACTTGGAAGCTGTCACGCTCACCGAAGAGGTCTGCACCGCAAGAATGCGCCGTCACAATCGATGCGATTCCGACACTCATCGCTCGAGAGAGGGCGAGTCCGGTCCCCTCGCTTCGGTGCAGCGACACGAAACACGCGGTGTCGGGATTCACGTCATAGACGAATCGTCCACTCGCGCCCTCACCGCTCTCGATCACCTCGATGTCCTCGCGCGCGCCAATGGCGTCGAGCAGCGCAGCGTGATCCAATGGGTACCTCGAAGCGTGCGCGATCTCAATCACCAGACGAGGGCCCTCACCGTGAGCGAATGCTCTGGTGAAGGCCTCAATCGCTGCGAGAGGGTTCTGTCGCTGGAATCCAACCGCGTAGTCCACGCTCGTGAGAAAAACATTCCCATCGAATTCTCGTGGGGTGCACTCGGCACCCTGGGGTGCGCCGAGCGGGAGGGGCATCTTGAAGACCCTGCGTTCTGTCACGCCCTGGATCACGTCGGCGGAGAAGCGTGATGGCGTCCAGATCTCGCGAAGCATTTGCGCAGTGACACCCATCAAGGCGGTGGGGGTGTCGAACTCCGAGCGCCAAACGCCGATTGCGTATCGACTCTCGAATGCGGCGGTGCCGTTGTCCATTGCGTAATTGCCAAGTTCCTCGGGCGCGATGACCATGAGGCTCGTGCCGTAGGGCTGGTCACCGGCGTCGACGTGCGACCAGGGCACCGGCCCTCTTCTTCCGTCAGAGTTGTAGTCCGTCGTAGAGACCGTAACGCCACTCGCGATGAGCGCTCTTACGATCGTGCGGGCGATCTCGGCGTCGATCGATGTGCCGCTGAACGAACCCACCACGTTGACGCCACCGCGAAGTGCGGGCACACGAAGGCTCGTCAGCGACGTTCGTTCTCGCGCAGCGCGCACGAACTTGGTGGGAATCGGCGCCGTGCGGGTGACCTCGCTCGCGAGTGCACTGGGCTCGACGTTTTCGGCCTCGAGGAGTCCCGGCGCCATACGAGCTATCTGCGCCGTGGACTCTTGAAGCGCTCCGTCATCGAGGAGTGCTCGCGCTTCGTGCACCGAGCGCACCACCGTGCGGTCGGCGAATGTTCCAAACGCAACTGCGGCGGCGAGGACACGAAGGCACGGTTCCGCGTGGGCGTCGTTCGCCAGTGCCACCAACGGGCACGCGCTCGCGAGGCCCCGCTCGCGAAGTCGCGACGACCAGACCAGCGCTCGTTCTATCGCCAGTCGAGGACCGATGCGACTCGCGACGGCCAGCGTCTCCAATCGGTCGGGGAAACTCTCGTAGACACCCTCAAGTACCGCGTCCGCTTCGGCGACGTTCAGATGGATCATCTGTCCGAGCGCGGGTATCAGATCATCGACGCTGAGCGCACGGGCGATTTCAGAGGGACTGCGTCCGTCCATCACCAACCACTGCACCAACTGCGCGAGGTCGGCTTTGATCACCCCTTCGGCACGCACCGAGTCGAGTACGAGGTCAGCCGCTTCACCGAATCGTCCGAGCGACGCGAGTCCCATGGAACGTACGCCCGTGAGCAAGTGGATGTCATGTTCGTAGGCGTCATCGTCGCGACCACGAGCCGGCACGCGCGCAAGAATCGCGAGGCCAACTTCAGTCTCGCCCATGGCTATACGCGTGCGGCCCTCGGCAATGTCCGCGGTGATCTGATTGGTCGAAATCTTGCGTAATTCGAGTATTTCCTCCAGGGCCTCGTCGTAGCGACCGAGGTCGGTCAACAGCGTTGCCAGAACGGTGAGCACCGTGCGCGAGAAGTATCCGTGCGATGAATACGTCGCGGCCTCGCGTAGGACTCCGACCGCTTCGTCCAGATGCCCCGCCATTACGAGTGATCGGCCGTAATTCAAAGTCGCGTACGGTCTGTTCGCTTCATCTTCATCCAGCGCGGCCTTCGCGATCTCCAGGTTTCGCTGAGCCTTGTTTTTCGATTTCATCACTTGGGCGAGGTAGCCGCGATGGATTATGCGAGCTTCACTCCAGTACAGGCGACGAAGATCTCGCTCGGGATCATCAACGGACTTGAGTTGCTCGTGCAAGCTGTAGTGCCATTGCGCAGCCGTTCGTCGAGCAACACGAACTGACATATGGGCTACACCCAACGTGCCTGCGCCTTCGAGGTTCTCGACGGCCACCATGTAGGCCTCGATTTCTGGGTCCGCCCCCCTTAACAAGGTGTCGAGGGCGTCGGCGTCGCACTGGAAGATCTCGTCGGCGTCGAGGGTGAGTACCCAGTCTCCAGACGCGTGCGCCAAAGCCACGTTGCGGGCGCGAGCGAAATCGTTGTCCCAGTATCCTTCGATCACCTTGGCGCCTGCGCCACGCGCTATCTCGATGGTTCGGTCACTCGATCCCGTGTCGTACACCACGACCTCATCCGCAATGTTCGCCACCGACTCGAGGCACGCTCCGAGCATTTCCTCTTCGTCTTTTACGATCAGACACACCGACAACAGGGGTGCGTGGTTCTCGATCTCGCCGCGCACTCCATCAAGACGCATTGTGTCGGCGCGCGTCACCGCGTCACCACGCTCGCACTGTTCACTGCATCGCGCGCTGTCGCATCGCACGGTGAACTTGTAGCGCCGGTACCGAGGCGGACATTGTAAACATTCGATATAGCCTGAGTCTCGAAGCGGGCACCGCGTACCGACATCCTCGACTCATGCGTGCACTGACGCACGGGGCGGCGATCGACATCGTGGTTTCTTCCATTCACTGAGACGATTCGTTCCGCTTCGATTGGGGACTCTGACCCCAGTCGAGATCGGGCGCACTCACAGTCATAGGTTCTCTCACGATTAACCTGATCAACCTCAGTTTCGACGGAGTCTCTTGAGACTATTTGCGCACCGAAGTTGACCCATGTGAGACCGTCTCGCGCACCGCCCTGATCAGGACCTCGAAGCTCGAAACGCAGCGCGCGAGCGCACGTGCCCGGGCGAACTCGTGCGCGCACCAGCAGAAGGCCGCCATCAAAAAGTCCAGTAGTCACTTAGGCAATAACGGACCACGCGCGAGGATAATTGAGAGCCTTACTTCTTGTTAGTGGAATTTTTACGTCATGGCCGTATCATTGCGTCTAATGGATGATGACCTCGGCGCCATTGACGAACTTCTTCGCTATGCGGAGAAAGTCGACGCCACGATGCCAACGAAGACCCTGCGCGAGGTGCGCGGAGAACTCGTTCGTACTTCGGTCTTCGTTTCCTACGCCATAGGTGTACTTTCGCTCGACCTCAAGATCCTTAATCGATGCTGGGCATCTGACACCGACGACGTCCTGGAGGCGTTGGTCGACGACATGCCCGAGATGCTCACCACCGGATGGGTCGGTGGCGGATGGTCACTTTCCCCCGACGCCTCGGCGTCGGTGGCGGCGGCGGCCGAGCTTTCTAACGAAGACTCAATCCGGCTTCTCGAGTTGCACGCCGAGTTGGCCACGAGCGACCTCGGTGACCTCGACGTCGTCTCGAGCCTCTTGACACGGGTCAAAGAACAGCGTGGGGAACTCTGTGAACGACGCGATCGATTAGAGAACGGGATTCGCAACATCCAAAAGTTGGTGCAAGAACATTACGCGACCGGTGCTGCGTCGGTCGAGGACTGGCTCGTCTGACGCGTCGCTACGTCTCGCGTGCCCTTACCGGCACGCGGGCTCCCACCCATTGATGACGTCCGCAACGTGCGTTCGCTCATCGTGACTCAGTGACTCTCGAACTGGTATCGACAAGACGACCTTCGAGAGCGCGTCAGCGTTGTCGCATCGAGCACCGAAGCCGAGGCCCTCAATGACCGGGTGGCTCGACAGCGCGTAGGGGTAATAGGCGCGGGTTTCAACATCGTGCTGGTTGGCCCACGCCTGCAAGTCATCTCGATCGGCGGCGCTCTGAAGTCGAAGGGTGAACTGATGAAAGCAGCTGGCGCTGATCCGGTCGTCGCCTGGTGGCAGGACCAGCGCATCGTTGTGGATCGACGTGAGATAGTACGCCGCGTTGGAGCGTCTGCCGGCGGTGACCCGGTCGAGCGACTCGAGTTGCACCCGCAATATCGCAGCTTGGAGATCAGTCATTCTTGCGTTGTAGCCCACGAGCGCGTGGCGATACGTTTCTATCGAACCGTGACTTCGAAGAAGTCGAATCCGTTCAGCGAGCTGCGGGTCGTCGGTCGTGACCAGTCCGCCTTCGCCACAGGCAATGTTCTTGCTGCCGTAGAACGAAAAGACCGCCGTCCCGGAACTCCCGATCTCGCCCGTATTGGCGTCACTCGCGCCGATTGCCTGACACGCGTCTTCGAGGACCGAGATGTTGTACTTGGCGGCGATCGAGCGGATCGCGGCCAGATCGACCGGCCGGCCATAGAGATGGACCGGCAGGATCACCTTGGTCCGGGTGGTGATCAGCGCTTCGAGACCATCAACACCAATATTCGCGCTCGCGAGGTCGACGTCGGCGAAGACGGGAGTCGCACCGAGCTGAATGATCGGCTCTACGGTGCCAATGAACGAGAACGACGTGGTGATGACTTCATCCCCCGGACCTACCCCCATCGCGGCTAATGCGAGCGTCAAGGCCACCGTGCCGTTCGATACCGCGATGCATTCCACGCCGGCGAGCCTCTTGGAGAACTCGGTCTCGACGTCGTGAGTCTCGAGTCCCATTGCTAACTGCCCCGAGCGGACGACTCGAAGGACCGCCTCCTCTTCGTCTTGACCAAGTGACAACTTCGATATTCCGATCACGGCACCCTCCAGCCACACGTTTGACATTCAT
>DAIEHI010000063.1 GCA_027355725.1 Acidimicrobiaceae bacterium | reverse complement strand
CGGTGTCGCCGTTGGCACCTTCTAAGTACTTGCTAAGCCAGGCGCCAGCGTCGATAGTGGTGGGGACGTTCATCGTGTCACTCCTCAAGTTGTTGTGTGGAAACTGCATCTTGAGATTGACGCGATGAACGTCGTTCTTGGTGGACCCTGATTCAGCTCACTGGCTCGTACACCACTCGTTGGGACTCAACTGCCGAAGGTTCCCGGCTGGGCCACCGCCTCGTCATAAACCCTGAAAGCTGATCACTTGGGATGAGGGGTATCCATGTCACTGCCACTTACCTTTTGGGGTAAGGGTTGAGACGACTCGAGCCTGGGATTTCCTACTACATGGAACATGGCCCAGAGGAGTTAGCGGCGCGCGACTGCTTGCTCGCCAGTGACTTGAGGTCGCACGCGCAGCAGGTAGTAAATCGGTACAAGAACGAGCGAAGCGTCTCCGATGAGAAACAGGATGACCATCGATGCGACCCACCTGCCCTTGGACCGGCCGAGTGCTGCGAAAGTGGACTTCGGGGTTCTGATCGCACTGACGATTGCCCATCCAGGTACCCAGAGCTCGATGAAGAACATCACCATCAGGGCGAAGGTAGTAGCCCCTCCGTGAGCAACGACGACGTGATGACCGAAGAGCCGTGTCGTCGCGGTTGTGGCCGCAGAGCGTGGTGATAGTAAGAGTCCAACGGCAACGCTTACGACGCTGCCCACCACAATGGGATTGGCCCACCAAGCTCGTACACGGTTCTCTTTGGCTACTTCCGCGCTCGCCCCAATGTCGACCAACTTTGTCTCACTCATAGCAATGCCTCCACCAACACCACTCATACTATTCAGACTGTGTTGCGACGGCTGAGAACCGCAAGGGATCTACTGGACGGCCGCGAGTCTTACGGCTCAGGGACTGTGCTGCGCCATGGTTTGCCGGGGTTGGTGATGGCGAGGCTCTTGGGGCGCGACCTCTTCCCAACAGGAGCCGTTGAAGGCTTCGATACACGGTTCTGCACGATGTCTTCGTAGTGAAGGGGTTCGGCCTGTGCCGCCAAGGTCATCAGACGGTAGAAGAGCAACCCGCGCTTCGGTGAGCGTCGGCGATTGAACCGAAAGGTGAACTCATCGAGGTAGGTCTCGATGTGGTCCACACCGTAGGAGCCCTGGTAGGTACCCATCAGCCACCGTTTGAGTGGCGACGCCACGCGGTGAACGGCAGGCAGTGTGACATTGGCTGGAAGTCCGGACCCTTTGATGTTGTTCTTTGACAGTTTAAAGGTCTTTCGTGGCACCGGTGTAGTGGTTGGCGCCGTCGGTCACGATCTCCGAGCCGGGCTCGACGCACTCAATCAAGAAGGCTCGGATGCTCTTGGCCGAACCAGTGTCGGGCAGCACGCGCAGACGGACACGCCAGAATCCCTTCGGGTCTTTGCGTTCTACGGCTACCGCGACCCACATTTTCCCGGCAGCACCGCGACCGCGCTTGCCTGGCTTTGGTCCGCCGAGCACGGTCTCGTCGACTTCGACCCGGCCGCTCAACTTCTCTTGCCCGGCGAGACCCATTGCCGACCGGTAGCGGTGAAGCATCGCACTCGCCACTCGCGCCACGATCCTTCGAGCACACCGCGAAGAACTGAACGAAGAGATGGAACAGGCCGACATCACGTGCGCGTCGCCCGAGGAACTCGCGGCACTGCTCGACCGAGTGAACGAGGCCATCACCGAAGGCTCAGCTGCCGTGATTAAATCACTCCTACAGGCCCTTATCCACGAAATTCGTGTAGACAGCCGCAACGCCATTCAGCCCGTCTTTCGCGTGCATTTGGCTGGCGACGCCATGGCGGGCGACGCGGTTCGCGCACCGTCCCGGTCGGTGGAGGTGATGGGATTCGAACCCACTGCCTCTACATTGCGAACGTAGCGCTCTACCAATTGAGCTACACCCCCGAAGGAGTCACCAGTCTAACCGAATGCGTATCGGTCAGAATCGTCGTCGCGCCACTGACCGGTGCTGCGGGCACTGGTGCGGGTCTCAAACGGCGGAAATTCCTCGAACTCATCGTCGTATTCGTCATACGTCCACTCGTCGCGCTGGGGCGTACGCGCCCTGCGGGCAGCGAGCGGTTCGACCGGCGCCCGGGGCCGACGGCTCAGCGAACTCAGCCCAAGTGATGATTCGTGCAGGTACCCCTGACCGACGGCGTAGAACGCCAGGGCGATGAACCCCACCACGCCGATCCACGCGACGATCGCGAGGTCCCAGGCCAGCGCGAAGCCGGTGAAGAAGCCGATGACGCTCAGGGTCAGCGCCGTCAGTACGAGACGCATGAACATGACGCGCCGGCGAGCGCGCATCGAGCGCGCGTGGCGTACGGACGCGGGCGCGGACCGAACGGATCGCGTCCGCGGGGTCGCGGCGTAGGCCGCGGCGTACCCGCTCGCCACCGGGCGCTGAGCGGACGGCGCCTCGAATCGCACCTCGCGGCGCCGGTTGGGCGACACATCGAACTCGTAGTCGTCGCTCCACTCGGCCCACGAACCACGGGCCTCGAGTGACTGATACGTGTCGTCGTCGTGAACCACGGTGAGCCGCGGGCGATGAGTTTGTGCGCGGTTGTCCGGCTCGTACGTGTCATAGCCGTCGTATTCGTCCAAGCGATGCACCGGCTCGACCACCGCACGGCGTCCCATGACGTCGTGTTCTTCGTGGAAGTGCTCGATCGACCGGTCACCTCGAAAGTCGCGAATCCGCCGCACCAACATGGGAACGAGGAACGCGCCCCAAAGCAGCAGCAGGATGATCAGTAGCATCCGGCTCGCGTTCGCTGGATCTCACTCGACATTGCCGTTAAATGTACAAGGCCGTCACGTGAAATTGGTGGATGACCCTTCGGCAAACTCCGTTGGTGAATGCATAAGGCCAATGTCACACTCCGGGCCGATACTGCACCCGTGGCCACCGTCGATTCGTCACCAGCGCTGACCACAATCACCCAGGCCTACCGCTTCGCGATCGACCCCTCACCCGAACAAGCCAACCTCTTTCGAAGCCACATCGGGGGTTCACGGTTCGCCTACAACGCACTGCTCGGGCTCGTGAAGGCCAACTGGGATGAGAACCGGGCCCGCAAAGAAGCCGGGGAGGACGTCGCCAAAGAGGACTACCTCGGCACCAGCCACTTCGACCTGCTCTATCTCTGGGCCGCGAAGCGCGACGAGTTGGCCCCGTGGTGGGCTGCGAACGGGTCGTCCACTTACAACGACGCCGCCCAGCGTCTCTCTCGCGCCTTCGCCAACTGGAAGAAGGGTACGGCAAAGTTCCCCACGTTCAAGCGTCGGGGTCGCAGTGGCTCGGTGCGGTTCATGAACACGGCGGTGCGTCTCAGTGACGCCCACCACGTGCGCGTCGCTCGGATCGGGGAGGTGAAGACCTACGAGTCGATGCGCAAGCTGCACCGCCACGTGGAGCGTGGCACCGGACGAATCGTGGCGGCGACGCTCTCGCAGACCTCGGGTCGGTGGTGGATTTCCTTCAGCGTCGAGGTCCAGCGTGCGATTCCCACGACCCGACCCCCCGAGCGCGTGATCGGCGTCGACGTGGGTATCACCACCCTCTACACCGGGGCGACCCCGAGCGGCGAACACGTCCTCTCGGTCGCCAACCCTCGCCACTACCAGCGGTCCGAAGCGAAGCTCGCCCGCGCCCAGCGCGTGGCGTCACGGCGCCGGGGTCCGAAAAAAGTCGTTATGCGGATTTCTCCATAACGGCTTTTATGTTGACTGCGCGATTATGCCGACTTCCGGCCAGAGCGATGGCGTTCAACCTGTTCGGTGCTGGTGGGCGGTGAGAAGAGAGTCGGCATAATC
>DAIEHI010000057.1 GCA_027355725.1 Acidimicrobiaceae bacterium | reverse complement strand
CAGGAGGAATAGGAATGCATCAGCGGCGCACACGATGACGGCCGCGGATGCGAGCAACAAAAGGAAGCCCGAGGCGGTACCGCGATGCTGGTGTAGGTCTCCTCGGTGAACCGCAGAGACCAGACTGGCCGAGACGGCGACCGCGAGCGAGAACATCAGAGTAAGGAAGAAGCCGGAGAGTTGATCGATGTGCAGTGAACTATGCCCAACTCCGAGAACGTTACTCAGATCACTCGAGATCGCCGTCGAGGTCGTGGTCGTGGTGTGGATGCCGACGAGCACGAGGCACACACTGCCGACGATCGCGAGCAGGTAGGGCAGTGGACGCACAAACGGGAATCGCACCCCGACGGTAACGTCAACGACCATGCCCAGCAAGAAGCACGCGATCGCTACCGTGAATAGGTCGCTCATGGTGCGGTTCCAGTCAACGGACCAGTTTGTGCGATTCTCGCCGGAAGCAGATTGATAGCTAACAGAATCCCATGCAAAAGGGTGAAGGGCGACGCCGGTGCACCGGGAATGAACACGTCAACCGGGACCAATGAACCAACCCCGCCGTTTGACGCGTACCCCTGGCCAATGAGTCCGCCTCCAATCGCGTCGACGCCCGCGGCGATGACAACTTTGGGGTTCGGCATTGCGTCAAAGGTCCGGCGCAGCGGCTCGGCCATGCCCGCAGATCCTAGGCCCGTTACGAGAAGTATGTCTGCGTGGCGGGGGCTCGCCGTGAAGTAGATACCCAGCCGCTGCACGTCATAGACCGGATTGGTGAGCGCCGCAATCTCCCATTCGTCGGAACCATCGGAGCCAGCATCGACGTGACGAAGGTGCACCGAGCGTCGCAGTGCTCTGACCCGGCGCGCCAGTTCGCCCCGCACCGCCGCGAGTGACGCATCGTTCTCGGGCTCGGGTACCACCAATCGCGTACGTAGGATAGATGACGTTTCAATGGCCGGCGAGAACCGGAATACCCGGGGCAGCATCTGCACGCATCGTCCACACAAGATGCACGCCCCACGGTCCAGCGATGGATCAGCGTCTACGACCGTAATCGCCCCGGTGGGACAAGCGGCCGCCGCGAGGTTCAGTTCGTCGCCCGTCGTCGTCCCGCGAGTAATGGTGACGGACGCCCGGAAGCCTGGTCCGTAGTTATCGAGGCGCCGGGGGTAGCGGGAGGTGACGATACCTTCACGTAGTCCGCGCGGAATCCACGGCATCAGCTCGACACTCCGGCGATTGAGAGACCGAAACTGGCCTCAATGAACGCGAAATCCGTGAGGATGTCCTTCGGAAAGGCGGCGGGAAACAGTGCCATGTTATGGAACGACGCCGAACGCGGCTTCACCCGTACCAGTTGTCCGTCTCGGGCCTCGACGAGGTACAGCACCTCACCCTGGGGAGCCTCGGCCCAACCCACCGCTCGGCCGCTGACTTTCCCGATTGGGCGTCGCCATTCAGTGTCCGATGGCCCTCCCCGTTTACTGAGTTCCTCAATGGCCTCGCGCATGAGTGAAAACGCTCCGGTAATCTCTTGGACTCGAACACGCTGGCGCGCCAGCGCGTCACCGTCGCCGCGTACCTCGAGTAGTTGCTCGCCAAGGTGGACGTACGCACCGTACGCGCGGGCGAATCGGACATCCTCCATTACCCCTGATCCCCGGGCTAGGGGACCGAGCGCTCCGAAGCGGTCGGCGACGTCGGCCTCGAGCACACCGGTACCCCTCAACCGATCGAGGAATGAAGGCGTGTTCATCAACAGACGAGTGTCGACGTCGATCGCTTGCTCGAGAGTACCGATTGCGGCGAGCGTCTCAGTGGCGCTGAGCGCCGGAGAACCCGCCACCCCTCCCGCCACGACGACGCCGCGACCGAACCTGCTCCCGCAGAGT
>DAIEHI010000021.1 GCA_027355725.1 Acidimicrobiaceae bacterium | reverse complement strand
GTGCGGCATGGTGCTCTCGGGCAGCGAGGTGAAGTCCCTGCGCGAGGGCCGCGCCCAGATCACCGACGCCTACGCGCGCATCGAGGACGGCGAGCTGTGGCTCCTCGGCTCGCACATCCCGCCGTGGGCCTACGCCGTGGGATTCGGCAGTCACGACCCCAACCGGGCGCGCAAACTGCTCGCCCACCACCACGAGATCGACCGATGGATCCACAAGACCACGGCCCAGCCCCTGACGATCGTGCCGCTGAAGATGTACTTCAAGGACGGCCGGGCGAAGGTCGAGCTGGGACTCGCCCGCGGACGAACCCTCCACGACCGGCGCCAGGCCATCGCCAAGCGCGACGCCGAGCGCGACATGGCGCGCGCGACACGCAACACCGAAAAAGCCAATTGAGCAACTTCCCGATATGAACGGTACGCTGGGAGCGCGGCCAAGGCGGTCGCTTTCGAGGGGGTGATTGGTTTCGACGTCAGTTGTTGCGGTGAAAGAAGCGAGCCGTGGTCTCCGGAGCCACGTAAAAGAGCCGGAAACAAAAATAAACGCCAAGCCTCAGCTTGCGTTTGCTGCTTAGGTAGCAACGTCCGCCCACACCCCGCCCTACGGTGTGGTTCACGGGCGTCATGAAGTAGGGCTTACCAGCGAGATCTGTTAGCGGTTTCGATGGGACAATCTAGTTAACTACGGAAGTTCGCCGGTGCTGACGGCGACGGACTTCTCGACAATCAACGCTCAGCTGCGCTCGGAGAATGTTCACTAATACCCTGACGGACCTGGGTTCGATTCCCAGCACCTCCACGATCCAGTTCGGCTTTAAGGCACCATGGTTGGTGCGCGAAAAAAGAGGTAGGTACTAACTCGGTTCCGCGACAGATCGGACGGCAGGCCGGCCAGCGGACACGCCCCGCGAACCCGGAGGGTCGTTACTCCCGAGGCGCCCGTCGAAGGGTAGCGTCACACTCATCGCGCATCAAATGACGAGGCGCAACTACGGGAAGGTGGTCGACACGATGAAAAGCGGTACGCACCTCCAAAAGATCCTCGCTGGTAGTCATCCACTGCTGCGGCGGGTGGTCGGTGTCGGCGCCTTCTCGCTCGTCCTGGTCGCGTTAATGACCAATGCCTCGTCCGCCTTCAGCTCGCCCGTTGGCAACGTCAGCGTCATAACCGGTCCGGTTTCCGAGTGCCACGCCGGCCCGTCCCCCGGCCTTACGAGACCCTTCACCGTCGCTCTTCACGAACGGCCAAGTGGGCGGATCGTCGCCACTGAAACCCTTTCGACCGGCTCACGTTTGAGCTTCTACGCATTTGCCGTCGCTCAAGGCACCTACTACTTGACGGTCAGCGAGAAGACCTCTACGCCGCCTCGACACGACATCATCGTGAACTCGTCTTCCAAAGGCGTCATCCGAGCGCCGATCCCGACGATCTGCCAGTAGTCAGCTCCACAAGGGCGGGATCCGATCGTTCGGCTCGAATGTCGGATGCGCACCAGTAGCCCGCGGAGTTCGCGCACCATCATCGTGCCTATAAGCCGAACTGGCTCCACAAAATTGTTGTTGATTAGGATATATGACGCTATAAGAAAGTTATGCTGGGCTACGTGTCGTCACTAGTCCCTTGACCCCGCAGCCGTCGAAGTACGTGGCGCGCGGGGTTCTTGCGTCCAGGGCGAGCTGCGCTTCCGACAACTCCGACGATACGCGCCAGCTCATCGTCACTCATCGAAGCCAGCTCGATGCGCTCGAGGAGGGTCACCGGCTGAAGGTGACCCGATCGAAGTAGAGCTCGTACGTACTGGATGTCCTTGTCGCGCCCCGCGAGAAGTTTGGCCACGGCCACGTCGTGCGGTTCAACACGCCAACCGGTCACGCCGTTCGTGGCGGGAGTACAGACACCGACGAGACGATCCCGCCATCCCTCGGGGAATCGACAGAGCGCCTCTTCCACACCCTCGGCGTAGTAACCGTGTGTGCTGTCGAAGTGGGTTAGTTCACCGATGGTCCCGTTGATGAGCAGCGCTTTCTCCCCATCAGGATCATGCAGTGCCATAACGTCTGCCTCCATCGAGAGCGTGACGTCACTCGGTAGACCGTCCGGCACACTGCCGAGAATGGACTGGGACCCTACGAGAATCACCTTGTTCTCGCCCAGCACGTCACCGGCCGCACGAATGATGTGCTCAAGCTGTGACCGATTCAACCGAACTCCTCATCGACCGAAGAGCCTCGAGGCGCTCCTCGTCACTCAGCACCCCAGCGAAGGGGCTGTTCTGGCGAAGATCCCGCGCCGCTTGATCCGTGGACGTCATGACTGCCACAAGAGTGTCGAGTGGACCATCGAGAAGGTGAGCCCAGGCATCGAGGTACGAAGAGGCGTGCCCGCCGACGTCCGCTGTCCGCATCACTTCAAGGTTGCGACGGGCGAGTAACACGACAGACTGCGGACGCGCGGAGAGCTTCGCCGCGATCAGCTCGTGCAGTCGCAGGGTTCGCTTCTCCGGCTCGGTCAGCCGGGGCCGCAGCTCGATGACGAGATCACACCCGGAGGCCTCCGCCAAACGCTGCAGGGTCGAAAGTCGTGGCTCATGCCGCCCCGCCTCGTAGTCAACCAGGGTCGGGGCCGAGGTCTTCGCGCGTCGAGCGAGCTCGCGCAGCGTCAGTCCACTGTTGAGCTTCATACGGCGAACGAGCTGAGCTGCTGATGTCACAGTGTTATTATAATACATAACACTAAGAGTGCCACGCGACGCCGTAGAGGCAGTCATTTCGAGGCTCCATTCATCAAGATTTCACAACCCGATAGCGGCCCAACCCCACGCGAACGAGGGCGCCAGCGAGTTCCTCGTCAGCACAGAGGCGCATCAATGCCTTCTCCACCGCCCACTGCCGCCGCAGGTCCTCGTCTGGGTTCAGGCGGACTACCAGGTCCCGCACCCTGAACTCGCCATTCTCATCAACCCGCTCGCGTAGCACCGCCAAGATCTCGTCGCGTACCGTCACGTGCTCCGGACCAAGTCGAACGCCAATCCGGAAGGCCTCGAGGCGAACCAACCACGGTTTCGCCTGGGGTGACTGCACCTCCACGATGACGGCTCGCGGTGCCCGTGCGCCACGGGGCCACCACCTCTCCGGTGGCCCACGCAGTGGTGTACGCGAAGCGGTGACTCTTGCCGGTTGCTCAATGGCCACGAGCGTCCACCCCTCTGACACCGGCGCGTTAGGCGTAGAGCTTTCCGGAGTTGACTCACGACCGAGTACCTCTTCAGATGGGTCCCGTGTC
>DAIEHI010000220.1 GCA_027355725.1 Acidimicrobiaceae bacterium | reverse complement strand
CGACGGTCGAACGAAGAGGTAGTTCGCTACATCGCGTCCCGCAAGGACCGATGGGGAGTCGAGCCGATCTGCAGGGCCCTGCAGTTCGCCCCCGCCACCTACTACGCCGCAATCGCGCGACCGCCCAGCACCCGGGCGATTCGTGATGAGGAACTGACTCTCGAGATCCGCCGCGTCCACGCCGAGAGCCGACAGCGCTACGGCGCCGACAAGGTCTGGAGACAACTGCACCTCGACGGCGTCACGGTCGCCAGATGCACCGTCGAGCGCCTGATGCGCCGCGAGGGGCTCGTGGGCGTTCGCCGGGGTCGTCACTGGAAGACGACGATCCCTGACGAACACGCCGAGCGTCCGAGTGACTTGGTCCAGCGCAACTTCAGCGCGCCCGCGCCAAATCGTCTCTGGGTCGCGGATCTGACCTACGTGAAGACCCACGCCGGCTTCGTCTACGTGGCCTTCATCATCGACGTGTTCAGTCGCTTCATCGTGGGCTGGCAGGTCTCGACCAGCCTTCGCAGCGACCTTGCGCTCGACGCACTCGAGATGGCGATTCACTCGCGGGGCGTGAGCGAGCGAGGCGAACTGATTCATCACAATGACCGCGGAGTTCAATACGTCAGTTTTCGCTACGCGCGTCGGTTGATCGAAGCGGGCATCGAGGCGTCGGTCGGCAGCAAGGGTGACTCCTATGACGCCCTCGCCGAGAGCTTCAACGGCCTCTACAAGGCCGAGCTGATCTATCACGAGGGGCCCTGGAAGGGAATCGAGGACGTCGAGTGGGCGACACTCACTTACGTCGACTGGTTCAACAACAAGCGGCTCCACGGCGAGATCGGCATGGTCACGCCGGCGATGCTCGAAGCCGCCTACTACGATCGAGCAGCACTGGTGGATGACGCCAGTTTGGAAACGATCGAGTCTCTATGAAACTCGGGGCGGTTCACAATTCAAGTGGGAACATCTATTCATGTCTGCGCTAATCCAACCCCATACCTGGAACTGGTTTGACGTTATCTCAAGCCTTCTGACGCTTGGAGTTGTCTTGGGAACACTCGCCATGGCTTCGAGCACCGCGAGGTTGGCTAAGCAGGCGGCGGCCGACTCAGCGACTACTGCACGCCTAGCTAAAGCCGCAGAGGATCAGCGGGCGATCGCTCAGCAGTCAGAGTTCGCAGCTCGTCAGCCAGTGCTGATACCAGTCGATCCCGGTAAGTATCAAGCGCCAATCATCCCTCAGAATGCTGGTAGCGCGGAAATGTGGTGGGGCAAACCTGATTCCTCATATTGGCTTACGCACGATGATGACAGCTTAACGGTGCGGCTCGTCCTGAGAAACGTAGGAAATGGTGTCGCGTCGCTGCCAGCCGACAGGGATGCACCGGAGATCCTGTCAACTTTGGGACGAGGCCTTCAGGCTCACGGGATGCCAAGCAGCAGAACGATTACGCCAGGCGAGGCGTTTGAGGTGACGTATCGGGGGAAATCAGCAACAAGTGCAGGTATCTCAGCTGCAGAATGGCCGTCGGGACATACGCCAGCAGTCGTTCTAACGCTCACTTGCACTGACCTCACCGAGGCTATGCAGATGGTTTGTCAGATCTGGTATGAGGATTCGGACGGGCACGAGTTACGCGCTTTCAAAACACTTCATCTACCGCCGACGCCGGTCACCACGCCTTCCCCGGTCAAGTTCTTCCGCGTGGACTTACCAAGACTCGTCTGAAGTTCGCAACAGCAGTCACTTGAAATGCAGTTTGCGGGTGCTGTGATACAGGTTACGCACCCTTGGCCCAATCCCATCTAACATCCGGGAATCCTGAACTCCACTGTTCTATGCGCGAACAGAGTTTTCTGCCATACTTGGCGTACGAGAGTCGGCCGGGCTCACTCAGAAAGGCACGCATGTCGTTGACAAAGGCTGAACGGATGTTCTTAATCGAATTGCTAGAGACACAGAAGCTCCTAAATTCCAATTTCGACAAAGATGTGCAGCTCGAAGCTTTGAGGGACGGCTATCCAGACTTCTATGGCCTGGAATACATTTCTGACGAGTTGAGCCCCGACCAGACCAAATACGCGTTCGATGTCTTGTTCATGTACGAAAGAATTCAAGACGCGTTGAGAAGCGAGGGCAGCGTTCCGGTCGAGGCAGGATGTCCAGGATTTGATGGGAATCGTGATGCTGCCATCTGCGGATTCGTAAGCTTCCTCGCTGAAAATGGCAAGTATGCGCATATCGTGGGGCGCGACGGTGATTACCCCAATAGCCATGGTGGACAACCTGACTATCGAGCAATGTTGGGCAAATTTGACGCGATAGTGCGCGACCGAAGCCCCAGGGACTTGACACCAGAAGAAGCGAACGAACTCCTCGCCCGTTAGGGAGTTGGGTGCGTAGGCCCACCCCAAGTGCTAACTCTCCAGTCGGAGATTGTGGACTTCGGGCCACAGTACAGAACCCACACGGTCTAATTCAGGCGCCAGTGCGAGGTTACACTTTTGGGCTCTCCTGCCGATGGTGTGGCCCGGATTGAGCCGATAACGTAAGATGGGCCGCCTCTCCCTTAGGTTTTCGGGTGCTGAAGCCTGAAGACCAAGGAGGAGACGACGTGCTGTCCCAAAGATTATTAGCGCGGACGCTGGGCGTCGACGCCAAGAGCGTTCGCGTGGAGGATGTCGAACTCGTTGGGGAGAGCGTCGAGATCCGACTCAGACCCAGAGTCAAGCATCATTGGCGTTGCCCACACTGCCAAATTCGCTGCCCCGGCTACGACCAAGGCCGGGAGCGACGCTGGAGAGCCCTCGACTTCGGACGCCCCAAGGTATTCGTCATCGCGCGTGTTCCTCGCGTGAGTTGCCCCGAGCACGGGGTGGTGGTCGCGTCGGTCCCTTGGGCGCGTCACGGAGCTCGTCACACGCTCGCCTTCGAGCAGCTCGCTGTTTGGTGCGCGGTAGAGATGTCCTCGACGGCGGCCGCTCGTCTGCTGCGCTGCACGTGGCGCACCATTGGTCAGATCATCGCGAGAGTCGTCGCCGATCTCAGTGACGAAGAACTGCTCGAGGGCGTCACGCGGTGCAGATTCCGATGGTTTTCGTAC
>DAIEHI010000198.1 GCA_027355725.1 Acidimicrobiaceae bacterium | reverse complement strand
TGCGTCAACGAACGCCCCTCACCATGACACCACGGCGCCATCTGGCCGCGACAGCGTCCCTGCGCCCGGGTCAGATCACGGTCGCTGGGGAGGCGTTCGTGGCCCCGGCGGCACGGTCACTGCCGTCAGTTCCACGTCAATCACCCTGAAGGACCGTGCCGGAATCTCCGAGACCTTCTCAATCGATGCCTCGACGAGCGTGACGAAGGACCGCAGTGCCTCGACGCTTTCCGCACTGGCGCCAGGCGATCAGGTGCGCATCATGCCGAGCGCTCCCGGATCCACAGTTGCGAAGACTATCGACATCGAACAGCCGAGCGTGATGGGAAAGGTCACCGCCACGAGTGCAAATTCCATCACCGTGAGTGATCCACGTGGCACGAACTTCACCATCGATGTCTCGAATACGACGACATACTCAAAGGCGGGTGCGTCGGCGAGTCTTGGTGACGTGAGCGTTGGCTCCACGATCTTCGCCCAAGGTTCGTTCGCTACCGGCAGCACTACGACCCTTGACGCCACCACTGTCGGCATTGCTACACCGGGCGCGTTCCACGATGGCGCGGGTCCGGACTTTCCAGGTGCTCCCGGTCGAATCGGACCCGGAGCCAGTCACGGTGCTCCTCAGTATGTGACTCCCCGAGTGGGCTTCAAAGGGCTCGACGCCTAGTCGCATTGCAAGAGATTTTCAGGGCTCAGGCGTTTCCTCCCTTGCGCCTGAGCCCTGAAGCGGTACTCCGCTGAAGAAGTACTCAGATATTGCTTGGTTACCGAAGAGTTCTTGCTATGTTTCCCCCAAAGGGGATTCCGCACAAGGCGGTGTCGTCGGGGGGAAAGCAGGATCAAGATGTCTTCAACGTTCGATCGTCGATCGTTTCTTACGCATTCAGCTGCGACGCTTGGGGGCGTTGCCATGGCGGGGTCAGTCGTTGATGGCCTCATGGCAACGGCGGCGGGGGCAGCTGTTGGCATAAGCGCCGCCAAGCCGAAGATCGGTGGCACCATCACTGTTGGATTGATTTCTGATGTGCCGAACTACCACGTCTTCAACGGTTCACAGGGCAAGATGGACGCCTCGGGCTTTTGCGTCGCCAACGCGCTCTACGACCCACTCTTCGTCATGGCCGTCAACGGCGTGACATGGCTTCCGATGCTGGCCCTTTCGGCCACTCCGAATGCGAACTACACGGTATGGACGATTCGACTGCGCCAGGGTGTCAAGTTCACCAATGGTGACCCGTTTACTGCAGACACCGTGGTCGCTAACTGGCAAGCTGCGGCAGCTGACCCGACGGTAGGTCTCGCGATCCAGCCGATCATTCACTCGGTGGTGAAGGTCAACAAGTACACCGTCACCTACAACATGGTGATTCCATTCTCGACGTTCCCGGTGAGCCTCGCCGAGCAGCAGATTGCCTACATGGCGCACCCCTCGTCCTTCAGCTCCACCTTCAAGGGCAATCCGGTCGGCACCGGACCGTTCAAGATCGTTTCGTGGCAGGTGGGTGTCGAGTCGAAGTTCACAAAGAACACCAAGTACTGGCGCAAAGACGCTCATGGGCGAAAGCTGCCGTACCTCGATGGCATCAATTTCAAGACCATCCCCGACAACCCGACGAGGAACTCGGCACTCCAATCTGGAAGTATCGACATGATCCTTCAACAAGATGGATCGAGCGTCGCGGCACTACAGAAGATGAAGGGCATCCAGGTACGCACCGACGTCAACGACCCGCGCGACCCCGCGGTGAACTGTCTGATCCTGAACACAACCGGGACCCTCAACCAGTACTTCTTGTGGGCGGGTCAGTTCGCAACCGCACTCGGCATCCCCGGTGCGCTGACGTACCTGGAGAAGGGCCAAGCTCCTCCAACCCAGGTCCAGTTGGCGGACTACGAGGGAACACTCGGAGCGGTCGATCCGACCACCTTGACATGGAACACGAAGTTAAAGCCGGTACTCAACGACGTCACGATCCGACAAGCCTGTGCGATGGCGATCAATCGCAACACGTACTGGAAAGACATCGACGGTGCGGTCGGTTCGGTCGCTGACGGCATCTACCGCAAGAAGTCGAGGTTCTATAAGAACCCTAACTACCCTGGCTACAACCCCACTCAGGCGAAGGCGTTGGTCCAGGCGTACAAGACGAAGAACAAGGTGTCGACTGTCGGATTCGTCATCGACATCGTCTCGGGAAGTTCTTCGGCGCAAAAGCAGTTTGCGTATTTCCAACAGCAACTGGGGGCTGTTGGCATCACCGTCACGCCCCGTCCACTCGTCCAGAGCACGTTGATCAACAACGTCATCTACGGTGAGTACGACTGCGCAACGTGGAACCAGTTCGGTGGTGTCGATCCGTCGCTCAACTACGTCTGGTTCATCTCTCAGCCCGCGACCACACCATTGGCGCAAGGGGGCCTCGGGATGCCCGCACTGCCTACCGGCACGTTCATTGCGGGAGCGGTGAACTTCGCTCACCTCGGCGACCCAGTCATCGAAGGCTCGATGCTGGCCGCACTTGCTGCACGGCCGAAGTCGGCTGCGCAGACAGCGGCGTGGGGGTCGGTGAACGCCCAGTTCGCCAAGGACATCCCGTACTTGTTCCTTGACACGACCGTGACCGCGTTTGCAGCGCGACCGAACATTCAGAACTGGGCGGTCAGCACCGCCGGGGATGGGCGATCGCGCTCGCTCACCTTTGACGGTGGCTCGTCACGTTGGGATCAGATCTGGAAGAAGTAGTTCATTACTGGGGGCTGAAAGAGGGCGGCGCTGTGGCGTCGCCCTCTTTCAGTTCTACTTTCGATCTATGAGGCGTGACTGATGTTGCCTCGCACGTTGCGCCACCACCATACGGTGGTGAGAGCGAGTAACGAGGAGATGATGGCGACGAGCGTGAAGGGGAGCGCAGCGTTCACAGTAAAGAGGAATCCTGATACTCCGGCGCCAAGTGCGAGCGCGGCGGTGTTTGACGTGGTGTAGAGACCTTGACGTCGACTGAGTTCGCGGTCGACCGCACCCTGGCTCATGAGTGAAGAGATCGAGGGTAGACATAAAGACGCGCCGATGGACTCGAGTGATCCAACGAAGAGCATGACCACGTTGTTGTGGATGTGCGGGTAGAGCGAGAGGAAGAAGGCTCCGTTCAACAGACCAGCGAGCCCGATGAAGCGACGATTGGCGTGGTCCGCGAGCCAACCACCGAAGCGACTGAGAATCACCCACGGGAGGGCGAACATTGTCCAACTGAGTCGGATCTCGAGGGTCGTTGCGTGGTGGGCGTGCATCAGTAGGCTCCAGCACGCTTCGTAGACGCCAACGGTGAGCCCACCGGCACTCGCTGCGAAGAGGGCTCCAATGAGTTGGGAATTCCACTGCATACGTGGCAGTGGTGTCGGGTCATATTCCTTGTCACCAAGATTCGTGTTGTAGGTGACGACCGCGGCGAGCAGGCTAATGAGGCCGGTGATGAAGAATGCGATACCCAACTGATTTACCGACACGAGTACACCAGCAACTGGTCCGATGGCGATGCCGAAGAGTTGTGCGGCGAGGATGCGTGAGACTGCTCGGCCTCGCTGTTCTTCGGTGAAGAGTGATGCCACTGCGGACATTGACGCGACTTCAATAGCACCAGCTGAAGCGCCCTGGACCGCGCGGGTGAGCGCGAACCACGGCGCGGACACTGGGAGCAGGAAGGTCATCGATGCGAAGCCGTAGGCGACGAGACTGAGCAGGAGTACGGGGCGACGCCCGAATTTATCGGCGAGATGGCCGAGGAAGAATTGAGTGATGATCCCCGCGACGAAGAACGCAGACATGATTATCCCAATGACGCTGGGCGTTCCACCGCGGTGCTCGAGGAACAGCGGAAGTAGGGGCAGCCCGAGCGTTGCGCCCATCCACTGGATCGCCACAATGATCGTGAGACGGCGCAGCGTCTGTTGTGGAGTGGAAATGGACACGGTCTCCACGCTAGCGGTAGCGGGTTACGCGACTGAAGTCCTTAGGCGAACGTGCCGCACTCTGCGAGTATCAAAAAACCGAGTCCGAGGTAGACAACGGGTACAAGCGATCGACTGAACTTGATGCCCCACTCGATCACGCGAGGCCGATTGACGAGTAGTCGCGCTGCAGTGAGGAAGACTCCTTCCCATAATGCGAAGAGTGCGATGGTGAGAACTTCTCGAAACGCGTTGTTGGCACGAAGTAGTGGTATCCACACCGCAAGGTTGTCACCACCGAGGGCCAGGGTTACTGCGAAGGTCGTCAGTGAGCTACGCCGGTATTTCTGACGAGTCGGGTCGCTGCGGTGCTGCCAGGCGTGAAAAGCGAGCGCCCACGGGGCGAGGGCGAGGACGCCGATCCAGCGAAGTGGCACGCTGAGCAGCACCGACCCGACGACCGCTGAGATGAGGACGAGGCTCATGACGCCAAGTACTTGGGCAGCGCCCACCCTCTTGTGCATGTCTTGTGGCGTAAGGACTAGTTGGGCGGCGAAGGCGAAGAAATCATCGAGCATCGTCCCGACGAACGCGAGCGTCGCAACCGTGATTGTGACTGAGAGCGAATGCACGTCGCTGACCTTACTTGTCGGTACTGATCAGCGAAATGATGGCGGACTAGCATCTGCGATGATGCTTCGCAACGTTTCCCCCCCGACCGATGAACAATTGGATGCTGCTCGAAGGGTGGTCGCTGATCATCTCGCACCGACGCCCACCGTGAGCCTGCTGCTTCGGGGCCGACCAGTGCTGAGCAAACTCGAGAGCCTGCAGCCGACCGGCGCGTTCAAGATTCGAGGTGCACTCAGCGCGATTGACGCCGCGCGTCGCGACGATCCAACCGGCGCTGTGATCACTTCCTCAGCGGGCAATCACGGTCTTGGCATCGCACACGCCGCTAATTTGCTTGGAGTACCCGCAACCGTTGTGGTGCCAGCGAACGCTTCAGTGGCCAAGGTGAAGAAGTTGCTTGGCTACAACATCGAACTCATCCAGTTTGGTTCGTCATACGATGATGCCCAGACCCGAGCGCTGGAACTGGCTGAGGAACGCGGAATTCGATACATCTCACCATTCAATGACGCCAACGTCATTGCCGGACAATCGACGGTCTTTGACGAGATGCTCGCCCAAGCACCCAGTTTGGAACACATCGTGGTTCCCGTGGGTGGCGGGGGTCTCATTTCGGGTGTGCTGATGTCGCGTGACTTTCACGGTCGAAGTGATATCAAGGTGACTGGTGTGCAGCCCAAAGAGAGTTCTGCGATGTATCACGTCCTACGAGGAATGAAGATGGCCGACGTGGTGCACCATCCCACAATCGCCGACGGACTCGCGGGGGGCGGTGATGAAGGTGCGGTCACAAATGACCTGATTGCACGCCACAACGTTCCCCTGGTGTTGGTGGAAGAGGTTGACATTCGAAGGGCCGTGCGCGAAGTGGCCGAAGTGAACGGGCTGGTGCTCGAAGGTTCGGGCACCGCTTCGTATGCGGCAATCACGGCGAACTTGGTGGATGATCTCACGTCTCGAATTGGCTTCATTGCCTCAGGACGCAATATCTCTCACGAACTGCTCGTAGAACTCCTACAAGAGCCCATGGCCTGAGTCTTCGGACTGGCCCTATGCAGTGGGCACTAGGGTTGCTCCATGGCATTCTCTCGAAAGACCGGTGCCGCGGTCTTGGCGGTTGTCGCCACTTCACTCACGGTGCTCGGTGTCGTTCTCGCGGCGACCGATTCAAATCCCAGTGGATTGACACCTGACAACCTGACGCTCAACGGTTACCCACCTCGAACGGCCGAGATCCAGTTCGTTGTCTCCACCGGCCAGAGTTACAGTGTGAACGCCGACGTCAAGGTCAACTTCCGCACGAACGCGATTGAAGCCGCGGTACAGGTGCCACTCGTGTTCTCTGGCGCGACGTTTGACGTTCGAATGCTGAACAAGCACCTCTACGTGACGTCGTCGAACATGTCCTCAGTTGTGGGCAAGCCTTGGATGTCCACAGCAATGAATTTGCCGGCTTTGTTCAATTACTCCCTAGAGCTCGTCAAGCCCGACATTGCCCTTCTCTCTGGTTTTGACCACAAGAGCGTGACCAAGAGTGGAGACTTGACGACCTACACCTTCTTGCGCGACAACGTCGCCGTGTCGCATCTGGGATCGAAGAAGGACTCACTCGCGGGCGTGGGCAGACTCGTGCTGAGTATCACGACCGGTAAACAGGGCGAAGCGACCGCGGCGGCGATCACCATTTCGGGTGGGACCTCTGAGACGTCAATAAGCGCGACAGTGTTGTCTTACAACAAGCCCGTGCATGTCGCCGCTCCACCGCCTTCCCAAGTGAAATCCGTGAGTCCGAACTACATTCGCGGTCTGCTCGGAGCGACGCCGATCACGTCGCTCCTAGTCCCTTCAAACCTGAACTCCTTGGGGAGCACGCACCTCAACTAACTTGTCTGCCATGACAGTACGCCCCGAACCACGTTGGCCCGCGTCGCTGGCCCTGGTGGTGTGCGTGCTCTTGTACGTGGTCCTGCCAAATCGTTTGGTCGTGGGACCGCGATGGATATTGCCAGTCCTTATTGCTTTGCCGCTCGTGCCGCTGTCGGCCACCAAGCATCGTCATCCGAACGAATCCCAATGGGTCCGTCGTCTAACCATCATGTTGATTGGAGTGATCACACTGGCCAACGTGACGTCCATGGCGCTCTTGGTCCATCATCTGTTGAACGCCAACGTCTCGCAAGGTCGAAGCCTCATTTACTCTGCGGTGGCGGTGTGGCTCACTAACGTGATCGTCTACGGACTCTGGTACTGGGAGATGGACCGGGGCGGCCCGCACCTGCGTGCGGGCGTGGACCCGCTGCTCGCAGACCTCCAGTTTCCACAAATGGAGAATCCTCACTTGGCCCCAGCGGGCTGGCGTCCCAGATTCGTTGACTATCTCTACACTTCATTCGCGAACGGGACCAGTTTCGCTCCGGCCGACGCCATGCCACTGACCATCCGAGCCAAGGCGTTGTTCGCTTCGGAATCAATCGTGTCGCTCATCACCATTGCGGTGGTGGCGGCACGAGCCGTCAACATCCTTCGTTAGGGCGGAAACTGATTGAAGAGTCGGTCAAGTAAGTGGCTCGCCCGACTGGGCTTACCACGTCGCTTCTCGGTGTGGTCGGCCCACGTCGCAAGTCCCAAGCCGACGTTGATCCCGAGCCAGCGCAAGGGCTCGGGCTCCCATGGCTTGTTCTCGTGATGCACGAATGTGAGTCTCGTGTGCTCAGTCTCGACGTCGGGTTTTGTGATCAGGTCAGCGAGCGCCTGCGCGCAGACTCGACTCAAGATCACGCCGTCACCCGTGTAGCCCCCGGCACTCGCGAGACCACTGTGGTGGTCAACGAGCACCGAAGGTGACAGGTCGCGAGGCATTCCGAGTGGTCCACCCCATTGATGGGTGACGGCTCCGTCCATCGAGGGGAAAAGTTCTCGCAGAGTGCTCTCGAGGACCGTGAAGACCTTCTCGTCGCGGTCGAAACGCTCTTCAACAGTCGATCCGAAATGGTACGGCGATCCTCGTCCGCCAAAAGCAATTCGATCATCTGCAGTGCGCTGTCCGTAGATGATGAGATGGCGGTCATCGGCGAAAGTCTCATATTTTGAGAATCCGGCGTCATCCCAGAATTGCTGAGAGAGTGGCTCGGTCGCGATCATCAATGAATAGATTGGCGCAATCTTTCGACGTTGGCGCGGGAGCGTTGGTGTGAAACCCTCGGTGGCACGAACGACATAGTCAGCGCGCACACTGCCACCCACGGTCACGACGCGTGGCTTGGTGCCGGGTCGGCCCGCGAACACTCGCGTCACCGCGCTCTCTTCGAAGATCCGTACACCGAGGCGTTCGTTGGCATCGGCGAGCCCGCGAACCAGTCGCGCAGGATTGATGCGAGCGCAGTGCGGTGAGTACGTCGCACCGTGGGCTCCGTTGACGTAGCCACGTTCGTAGAGTTCCGCCACCTCGAGCCAGCGAAGATCCTCATTGGCCAAACCGCGCTCATGGGCCTCGTGCACCTCGTGCTTCAAGCGCTCCACTTGGATTTCACTTCGTGCAAAAGTGAGCGTGCCGCCTTGGAAGAAATGCGCATCGAGGTCGTCCTCGCGGGCCGCGTCTCCAAGTGCGGGGACCTCACGCTGGAGCACGCTTCGTTGATG
Organism: Acidimicrobiaceae bacterium; assembly: GCA_027355725.1. Lineage (GTDB taxonomy): Bacteria > Actinomycetota > Acidimicrobiia > Acidimicrobiales > RAAP-2 > RAAP-2. The sequence continues at coordinate 2,254 of DAIEHI010000198.1, read as the reverse complement.
CACGAAGTCATCCATGCCGTAGCGGTGGATGATCGCGGAATCTCCGAGGGGATAGAGCGCCGAAGCCCAGCCCCCATTGCGTCCCGATGCCCCAAAGCCACAGACGGATTTCTCGAGAACGACAATCTGAAGCGACGGATCACGGCGCTTCAATTCACGCGCTGTCCACAGTCCGGTGAATCCACCGCCGATGATGGCCACGTCGACGTCCAGATCCTCGCGCAAAGGGCTGCGCGAGGAGACTGGACTGTCGAGTGTCGACCACCAGAGTGATCGTGGCGGTTGCATCAGGCGATGAACTTGGTAGCCCCGGTGAAGACCTCTCGAAGGATGCCGACCATCAGGTCGATGTCCTCACGAGTCGAGATCAACGGCGGTGCCAATTGGACAACGGGGTCGCCTCGGTCGTCAGAACGACAGATCAGGCCGCGACGGAACATCTCTGGCGAGATGTAACCGCGAAGGACGCGCTCGGCGTCCTGGCCGGCCCAAGTCTCCTTGGTGATCTGGTTCTTGACTATCTCGATACCCCAGAAGTAGCCCGTCCCTCGAATGTCGCCAACGATGGGGATGTCCTTTAGGGCCAAGAGGCTGTCACGGAAGTAGTCCTGGTTTGCGAGGACGTTCTCGAGGACATGCTCCTCCTCGATGATCTTGATACTGGCGAGGGCCGCCGCACACGACGCGGGGTGTCCTGACCACGTGAAGCCGTGAATGAACGAGGTGTCGCCGTGTTGGAACGGTTCGGCGATGCGGTCAGACACGATCATCGCACCGAGGGGTAGGTATCCAGCAGTGATGCCCTTGGCCACGCACACGATGTCAGGCACGTAGTCGTACTTCTGACCACCGAACCAGGTTCCGAGTCGGCCGAATGCGCAGATCACTTCGTCAGACACGAGCAAGACGCCGTAACGATCGCAGATCGCACGGACCTCCTGCCAATACCCCGGTGCGGGCGTGAAGCAGCCACCGGCATTCTGTACGGGCTCGAGGAATACCGCGGCCACCGTTTCAGGGCCCTCGCGAAGGATTGCCTCTTCAATTTGGCGAGCTGACCAGAGTCCGAAGGCCTCGAAGTCATCCGCGTGTTGCTCGGCACGATAGAAATTCGCCGCTGGTACCTTCACGGCACCTGGGACCAACGGTTCGAACGGTTCGCGGTAGCCCTCGAGTGATGTAATCGTCAGTGCACCCAACGTCGTACCGTGATAGGCAACGTCACGGCTAATGACCTTGTAGCGATCGGTGTCGCCACGCATCTTGTGATACTGGCGAGCCAACTTCCACGCGCTCTCATTCGCCTCTGCTCCTCCGGTGGTGAAGAAGACGCGATTGAGATCGCCTGGTGCCAAGCTCGCCAACTTCTCGGCGAGCTCGATCGCCTTGGGGTGCGCGTAGGTCCACAATGGGAAGAAAGCGAGTGTCTTCATCTGCTCGGCGACCGCATCAGCGATTTCGCTGCGTCCGTGACCGAGAGCGTTCGTAAACAGACCCGAGAGTCCGTCGAAGTATTCTTTGCCATTCGCGTCGTAGACCCGCGTGCCTTCGCCGCGCACCATGATCGGAATCTCGTTGTTCTCGTCATAGGCACCCATCCTTGACATCTGGAGCCACAAGTGGCGCCGGGCGCGTTCGGAATAACTATGACTCGGTTGTGTCTGATCACCGACGGTGATGCCGTCGGTATAAATTTCGTGAAGCGTCATTTTGTCCCCCATGCATAGGTTTGTTTTGAGAGTTTCAGATATACAAATGTTTCGACTTCGGTCACCCCAGGAATACTTCGAATCGAGTCATTCAAGAGATGCACGAGTGCGTTGTCGTCCACCGCAATGAGTTCGGCAATGATGTCGAAACTCCCCGCGGTCATAACGACGTAGTTCGCCTCTTCGATTGCGGCGACCTTGTCTGCCACCAGGCGCACGTCACCGTGCACGCGGATGCCGACGAGGGCCTCGCGACCGTAACCCAGTTGCAGCGGGTCGGTGATGGCGACTATCTGCATGACGCCAGAATCGCGAAGTCGCTGAACGCGACGACGGACTCCGGCCTCGGACAGCCCAACCACCTCGGCAATCGCCCCGTAGGGACGGCGGCCGTCACGCTGCAGGACTCCGATGATTTGACGATCGATGTCGTCAAGTGCGTTCGGAGCCGAAAGCAACTCGAGATTCGAACGCTCTGCGTTCTTCGAGTTCTGACTTTGAGGTTTGGTTCCTGGCATTGGTTGCTCCCCGCCCGGTGGCCAAAA
>DAIEHI010000182.1 GCA_027355725.1 Acidimicrobiaceae bacterium | reverse complement strand
TGCGGGACGATGAGGATCGAGGTCACTCAAGTCCGTGCCCGTCAACTGGGAGAGTTCACTGCGAGAACCAACGCACGTCAGATGCCCGTCACCGCAACGCCAGATCGGCAGCGGTGTTCCCCAGAAGCGGTCACGCGAGAGAGCCCAGTCGACATTGTTCGACAGCCATTCGCCGAATCGCCCATCACGGATATGACCCGGGTGCCAGTCAATGGTCGAGTTCTCTTCGAGCATCTTGTCCTTGAACTGACTGGTGGCGATGTACCAGCTGGGCTTACCCCAATAGATCAGGACCGTGCCGCAGCGCCAGCAATGAGGCAGCGAGTGACTGTAGTCAAAACGTCGTAAGAGGATTCCGCGACGTTCGAGTTCATCGTTGATGGCCGGGTTTGCATTTCGCACGCTTTGACCCTGCAACCACGTGACGGCCTCGGTGAAACATCCATCGGGACCGACCGGGTTGAGCGTCGGCAAGGAATTCTCACGTGCGACCTGACGGTCAATCTCACCGAACGCAGGTGACTGGTGTACCAAACCGGTGCCGTCATCAGTCGTCACGTAGTCTGCTGCGACGACGTAACAGGCGTCAACGCCCTCAGGCAGGGCCACGTCGTCAAAGGGTCGTTCGTAATGCACACCGACCAGATCGCGTCCGAGCAACGTGGCACTCACCGTGGCGCCTTCGCCAAAGACCTCGGCGACCAAGGATTCGGCGACCACTCGACCATCCACCACCGCATAGGTCACCTCGGGATTCACCGCGACGGCGACGTTCGAGATCAATGTCCAGGGCGTGGTCGTCCATACCGTGAGGTGCGTCGCGCCATGCAGTCCGCCGTGAGCCTGAGCGTCAGTGATGCGAAGTTGAACGTAGCAACTCTCGTCGACCTCGTCGGTGTACACGCCAGGCTGGCCGAGTTCGTGACTGGAGAGCGCTGTGCCGCAGCGCGGGCAGTACGGCACGACCTTCAAATCCTCGTACAGCAATCCTCGCTCGAAGAGTTGTTGAAGCTGCCACCACACCGACTCCACGTACGAAGGGTGAAACGTGTAATAGGCGTGCTCGATATCGGTCCAGTAGCCGATTCGCTCGGTGAGCTTCTCAAACTCGCCGACGTAGCTCAGCACCGACTCGCGGCACAGTCTCGCGAACTCCTCGACGCCAATCTGCTCTTCGATTGCCTTCTTACCCGAGATTCCGAGCTGCTTCTCGACCTGGACCTCGACGGGGAGTCCATGAGTATCCCAACCGGCACGACGCGCGACGAAGTGTCCTTGCATGGTCTGGTAGCGACAAAAGAGGTCCTTGTAGACACGCGCCCACACGTGATGGAGCCCCGGCATTCCATTCGCGGTTGGCGGTCCCTCATAGAAAACCCAAGGCGGCCGGCCTTCTCGTTCCTTCATCGAGCGAGCGAAGACATCATTCGTCTTCCACCGAGCCAGTTCAGCTTCCTCGATGGTCACAAAATCAAGTTCGGCGCTAACGGGGCGAAACACGGCTCTCCTTCAATGAGTGAGTACATCGTAGTGAAGAAGTGGGGTCGTCACGCTCGCCCTCTACGCTGCTGAGGTGCCAGAAATCGCGATTCATGAAGAAACGATCACTTCACCCGGTGCGCTCAGTGTCGTACTCGCCGCAACCGACGAGCTCAACCGCCGCTATGGATCAGTTGAGGACGACATGGCGGGAAATCTTGACGCGCTGAGCCCTCCGCTCGGTTGCTACCTCGTTGCACGCAGTAATGGACACTTGGCTGGTGGCGTTGGACTGCGCACGATTGGCCGACGCGATCTCGCTGCGGGTGAGGTGAAACGGCTCTGGGTGCGGCCCGACCTTCGACGCGCCGGTGTCGCAAAGTTGCTCATGGATGCGCTCGAGACGAAGGCTCGAGAACTCGGCTATCGCGTCCTTTTCCTCGAAACCGGCGACGGGCAACCAGAAGCCCTCCGCTTCTACCCCAAGCAGGGGTGGCAACGCGTCGACTCATTTCCTGATGGCGCGTTCACGCACCAACACGCGACGCGCTTCACCAAGATGCTCTAGTTCAGACAGCGAACTGCCCATCGAGCCACTTGGCATCGAGTTCTTCGAGCGAATGCAGGAGCAGGTCGGCCAGTACGAAGGCCGGCTGAGCAAGGTCCTCGCGCACGGGCACCGCAACGACGGTCATACGCCCGGCCTTGGCCGCGAGCACGCCCGCAGCCGAATCCTCAAAGACGAGACAGCGCCGAGGGTCGACACCGAGCGAGGCGGCCGCACTGAGGAACACTCCCGGGTGGGGTTTGCCATACGGTTCGAACTCGGCTGAATGCACTGTCGCAAATCGAGACGCCAGGTTGAAGTGTTCGAGGCATCGCTTTATCAATGAAGCTGGCGTCGAACTTGCCAGGGCGATTGGTCCCCGCTCGCTCGCAAGGTCCAAAGCGTGTATCGCGCCCGGAAGAAGGCGACCCTCCTCTTCGACCAGGTGGCCCACCCTCTGGAGGAGTTCACGCACGACTTCTTCTCGACTGGGTGTCGCCCACGGGTAACGGGTGTACCAGTAGTCAACGACTTCGGCCACGAACATGCCCTTGGTCGTGCGGTCCTGTTCTTGGGTGAGCGGGACGCCCAGGGCTCCGAAGATCTCCACTTCCGCCTTATGCCACAGGATCTCGGAATCGATGAGGAGTCCATCCATGTCAAACAAGGTCGCTTCAATCGTCACCCATCAACTCTGACACACGACCCACTACCCTTGACGCGTGACGCCGCTTCGCGAGATGGCCGATATCGACGTTGATGCGGTTGTCGCGCGGGCCGTGCATCAGATCGAGCTCGATGCGGCGAGTAATCCCTTGATCAACGCGAGCTTCGACCCACATGGTCTACGTCAGGCCCTCCTCCACTCGCCCGAACCCACCTGGGTTTTCGAACACGCCGGGAGCATCTCCGCCCACCTCTTTGGCGCGCTGCTCGGTGAGCCGCATGACTTCGCCGCATGGACCGGACCAGATGGCTATTCATACGACAACGTGGGTGACCTCGCAGCACTCGTTGGTCACGCGTCGAGTCACTGGCGTGATCGCGGTGCGGGTAGCCACTACGTCTGGTGTCTTGATAGACCTGATCGACTTGAAGATTGGTCCCACTTGGGCTACAGCAGATTCTCGACACGAGCACTACTCGAACTCGGGCACGAGGTACCCACCGTGCATCACGAGGGGTACCTCGTGCGTCGTGGCGGGGCCCCGGACCTGCGCGCGGCCTACGACCTCGATGAGCAACTCGACGAGGCCCAGGGGGACAGACCGAATCTGCGGACTGCGAAAGAGCGCGATGCGGCGCGAACTCAGTTACGCGAAACCATTGAGGATCCCGAAAACCAGTACTTCGTAGTCGAGAGTGAGGGACGAGTGGTGGCCCAGTGCATCACGTTTCCAGCGCCGCAGCGACGTGGTTCACTCCCTCATACCGTCTTCCTCAGCGAAGTCGCCGTCGACAGAGAGTACCGGCGACGCGGTCTCGCTCGTCTGCTCGTTGGCTACGCCCTCGAGCACGCACGCGACGCCAACTTCAAGTTCTGCGAGACCCAATGGCGCGAAAGCAACAAAGTGGGTGCGCGCTTTTGGACAGAGTACGGCTTTCACACGACGTACGCGCGACTCGTGCGCGCGCTGTGACTAACTCAGCGCGGCTTCGATGGCGGCGGTGAGGATCGGGTCCTCTGGTTCCACCTGAGGCGCGAATCGACGAATCGAGCCATCGGGACTCACCAAGAACTTCTCGAAGTTCCAGCGAATCTCTCCGGTGTGGCCGTCGGCGTCAGTGGCCTTGGTGAGTTCGGCGTAGATGGGGTGTTGGTTCTCACCATTGACGTCGATCTTCTCGAAGAGCGGGAAGGTGACCCCGTAGGTCGTCGAGCAGAACGTTTGGATCTCCTCCGCCGTGCCGGGCTCTTGACCCATGAACTGATTGCACGGAAAGCCCACCACCGTGAAGCCTCGTCCTCCGTACGTCCTTTGCAGATTCTCCAAGCCCTCGTACTGAGGTGTGAGACCACATTTCGAGGCGACGTTGACGATCAGGACTGGTTCTGATGCATACGCTCCAAGAGAACTCAACTCACCGCTCAGCGTCTTAACTGGGATATCAAAGATTGTCATGCCCTGACCCTAACGGCACTCGCGGATCATCGCCACACCTAGTCTGTTTGACATGCGTGCAGCAACGATCACAGGCACCGAACTCCAACTTCGCGATCGGCCAACTCCAGAACCGGGGCCGATGGACGTGGTGGTCACGGTGAGGGCCGCTGGCATCAACGCAGCGGATCTCCTGCAACGGCGCGGTTTCTACCCCGCACCCCCGGGTTGGCCGAGCGACATTCCCGGCATCGAGATGGCGGGCGTCGTCAGCGACGTCGGCAGTGAGGTCCACCTCCCCCTGCTCGGACGCCGCGTGTGCGCGATCGTCGGCGGTGGCGGGCACGCGACGCACTGCGTTGTTCCAAGTGAGCACCTCGTGTACGTGCCCGACAACGTCGCATGGGAGCAAGCCGGCGGTTTCGCGGAAGTGTTCACGACCGCGCACGACGCACTTGTCACACAGGGGCGACTTCAGGCAAACGAGCGTGTCTTGATCTCGGGCGCGAACGGCGGCGTCGGGACCGCCGCGATACAGATTGCTCACGCCATTGGCGCGTACGTGATTGCGGTGACGCGCACCTCCGAGCACCACGAGAAGTTGCGCTCCCTTGGGGCCGATGAGACACGGACCCTCGACGAGGTCCCGTCGCTCAAGCACGTCGACGTGATCCTCGAACTCGTGGGGGCGGCTCACCTTTCGCTCGCACAAGAGATCCTCGCCGCCAAAGCGCGCGTCGTCGTCATTGGCCTCACCGGTGGAAGAACTGTCGAACTCGACTTGATGAGGATCATGTCGCTTCGAGCAACGCTGACCGGATCAACGCTTCGCGCCCGATCTCGCGAAGAAAAAACCGAGGTCGTCGAGCGGGTCAATGAATGGCTGGTACCGCGCTGGGCCGACGGCGAACTACGAGTGCCGCTCGCCAAGTCGTTCGAACTCGACGACATCAAAGACGCCTACGAGTACTTCGCCGCTCCCGGCAAGTTCGGCAAGGTTGTCATGCTCACGAATCAGTGACAGCAATTAGTTTGAAGCAGTGAGCACGTCATCACCTCGTCCGCACCATTCGCGCTGCGACCCCGCGCTCCCCAACTACCAAGCGATCATCGACGCTCATGACACGGCCGTCGCCAGAGGTGACGCAACCTATCGCGACCCTTCTACTGGACTCTGCGTGCTCACGGTCGCAGTACACCTCGCTCGCGGTACGTGCTGTGAGAGTGGTTGTCGACACTGCCCCTTCATCACTGACTGAGTGCCTAGTGAGCGAAGGCGACCTGGTCGTGTTGTCCGAGATGATGACGGTCAATGTTGACGAGCACGAAGAATTGCAGCGCCGCCAAGAACAGCATCAGCGAGCCAAAGCGAAACGCGAGGTCGTAGCCGTGCACGTTTGCTTCGAGATGCAGTCGCAACGCGGCGGCGGATGTTGCAGGTCGCGCGGCCGCGATCAGGAATGAGCTCGCCCCGGACACGACAATGGTGTTCTGGATCGCGGTTCCGAACGATCCACCAATCTGTTGGGCGGTGTTGAGGACTGCCGACGCGGCGCCCGCATCTTCGGGGTGCACGTTGAAGAGCGCTGTCGAGGACACCGATACGAACGCCATACCAAGGCCGAGACTCGCCAATACCATCGCTGGCATGACGTGCGCGAGGTAGCTACTCGTCGGGTTCATGTACGACAGGAGGTAGAGACCAAGAGCGCCCATCGTGCAACCCACGCTCGCTAGAAGCCGAGGTCCGATACGCGGGAGCAATTGACTTGACACGATGGCCGACAAGATGATGCCCAGCGAGAATGGCATGAACAGCATGCCTGACTTGACGGCGGAGTATCCATGGACGTCCTGGAAGTAGAAGGTCATGAAGAGGAACATCCCGAAGAGTCCGAGACCGACCAGGACTTGTGACAGGTACGCGCCCGCCCTCACCCGATCCGTGATCAAGCGAAGTGGCAGCAACGGGGCTTTGACCTTGGCTTCGATGAGAAAGAACACGGCGAGCAGGACACCACCGAGAACCATGAACGGCCACGCCCCGGTCGATCCCCACCCGTCGGTGGCCGCCTTCGAGACGCCGTAGACGATGCTGACCATTCCAGCGGTTGCGGTGAGCGCTCCGGGCACGTCATAGTGCGGATGCCCTTGCACCTTCGATTCCTTGATGTTCGGCACCGCAAGTGAGAATGCGAAGATTGCCATGGGGGTGTTTACGAACAGGCACCACCGCCACGAGAAGTACTGGGTGAGTAGGCCGCCCGCGACCAGTCCAATCGCAGCCCCTAGGCCTGAGAGTGCTCCGTACACGCCGAATGCCTTCGCGCGTTCCTTCGAATCCGTGAACGTCACCGAAATGAGCGAGAGTGCCGCGGGTGCGAGTAGTGCGCCAAAGACCCCTTGCAACGCACGCGCACCGAACAGCATCTGTTGATTCTGCGAGAACCCGCCCAGTAGCGACGCACCCGCAAAACCCACGAGGCCAATGAGGAATGCCTTCTTGCGACCCAGGTAGTCCCCAATTCGACCACCCAGCAACAAGAAGCCGCCAAAGGTGAGCGTGTACGCGGTCACCGCCCATTGGTAGTTCCTCTGGGAGATCGCAAGACCACCCAGAGCTTTGGGAAGTGCCGCGTGGGGTAGGGCGATGTTCACAATCGACGCGTCCAACACGACCATCAACTGAGCAATGGCAATGACGAACAACGCGAACCAACGTCGCGGGTCCGGCACCTCAGCATGCACCACGTTGTTGCTGGAATTACTAGACACCAGACCCCCCACGCAGCGTTTCACGCCAAGCCGTACAGGGAACCTCTCCCCAGCTAGACGGTAACTACGATTTGGGAACCTTACAGGAAGTTTCGAAGGGGCGTGTACTGGGATCCAAGTGATTCCGCCACGGGCCCATACGTCACCGCGCCATCGACCACGTTGACGCCTTCGGCCAATGCATCGTCGGCGAGCACCGCTTCGCGCCAACCGTGGCGTGCCAGCTCCATAACGTAGGGAAGCGTGGCGTTGGACAAGGCATACGTTGACGTGTGCGGCACCGCGCCGGGCATGTTCGCAACACAGTAGAACACTGAGTCATGAACCTTGAACGTGGGGTCTGAGTGCGTTGTTGGCCTGGTGTCTTCGAAGCAACCACCTTGGTCGACCGAGATGTCAACCAGCACCGAACCCGGGCGCATACGTGAAACCAAGTCGTTCGAGACCAACTTGGGCGCCTTGGCACCGACCACCAGCACCGCTCCGATGACGATGTCGGCGTCGAGACATGCCTCTTCGAGAGTGAGCGTCGAGGAGGCAATGGTCTGGACTCGCCCGTCAAAGTGAATATCCACTTGTCGAAGCCGGTCAAGATTACGGTCAAGGATCTTCACATTGGCGTGCAATCCCGCCGCCATTGATGCGGCCGCGAGACCGGCGACTCCGGCGCCGATCACCACGACGTTCGCAGGATGTACGCCGGGTACGCCACTGATCAGGGTACCCCGGCCACCGCCCGGACGCATCAGATGGTGCGCACCCATCATCGGCGCCATTCGTCCGGCGACCTCGCTCATGGGCGTGAGCAACGGGAGTGAATTATCGCGGAGCCGTACCGTCTCATACGCAATTGCGACGTTCTTCGCGTTCACGAGTGCGTCGGTGCATTCCTTGGACGCAGCGAGATGAAGGTAGGTGAAGAGCACTTGATTCTTTCTCGCAGCGAGCCGGTGATACTCATCTGCGATGGGCTCTTTGACCTTGAGAACGAGGTCACTCGACGACCAGACATCATCGACGTCGTCGACGATGGTGGCGCCGTTGGCAACGTAGTCCACGTCACCAATGGACGACCCTACGCCCGCGCTTCGTTCAATGAGGACTTTGTGGCCAGCGCTCACGAGCTCGCGCACGCCCGCAGGCGTGAGTGCCACCCGATTCTCGTCCTTCTTAATTTCCTTCGGTACTCCGATGATCATCGATGATCATCCTTTCAAGTAGTGGGTCTGTTACAACGGTACTCATCTGACCCGTGACGAGGCCGCGAAACCGCGGGCTCGCCACTTGGTCAGGAGATCTGGATCAGAACTCGATGTTGTGCATCACGTGCTTGATGCGCGTGTAGTCCTCGAAGCCGTACACCGAAAGGTCCTTGCCGTAACCAGAATGCTTAAAGCCACCGTGCGGCATCTCGGCAACCATTGGAATGTGCGTATTCACCCAGACGCATCCAAAGTCAAGGTCACGGGTGAATCGCATGGCGCGGCTGTGATCGGTTGTCCACACTGAGGACGCCAGACCGTATTCGACGCCATTGGCCCATTCGAGCGCCTGCGCATCGTCATTGAACTTCTGAACGGTGATCACGGGACCGAAGATCTCGTTTTGAACCATCTCATCGTCTTGTTGCAGATCCGCCACAATTGTTGGCGCGATGAAGTATCCCGCGTCGCCGACCCGCTCACCACCAGCGGCGAAACTCGCGTGCGAGGGCTTTCGCCCGAGTAACCCAGTGACACGGTTGAACTGGTTGATGTTGTTGACCGGACCAAAGAGCGCATCTTCACTCTCTGGTGCTCCAATCGCGGTGTTCCTCGCCTGTTCGGCCAGTGCGTCAACGAAGTCTCCATAAACGTTCGCACCAACCAACACTCTGGTAGCGGCGGTGCAGTCCTGTCCGGCGTTGAAGAAGCCCGCAATGGCGATGCCTTCGGTTGCGGCTGCGATATCGACGTCATCGAACACGACAACGGGCGCCTTGCCACCCAGTTCAAGGTGGACGCGCTTCAAGGTGGACGATGCGGTGGCCGCGACTTCCATACCTGCGCGGACCGATCCGGTGACCGAAACCATGGCCGGAACCGGGTGTTCAACGAGGGCACGGCCAGTGTCACGGTCGCCGCACACCACGTTAAAGACTCCCGGTGGCAGCACTTCGGCCATCATCTCAGCCATGAGCAACGTGGCCATTGGCGTCGAGTCACCTGGCTTTAACACCATGGTGTTGCCCGCAGCCAGTGCTGGCGCCCACTTCCATACCGCCATCATCATCGGGTAGTTCCAAGGCGTGACGGCGCCGCAGACGCCAACGGGCTCACGACGTACATAGCTCGTCATGCCTTCCATGTACTCAGTCGCCCCGCGACCTTCAAGCAGGCGCGCTGCGCCGGCGAAGAAGCGGATCTGATCGATCATGGGAGGGATCTCCTCACTCAAGGTGACCGCGATGATCTTGCCGCAGTTCTCGGCCTCAACGGCGACCAGCTCTTCTGCGCGGGCTTCGAGGATGTCCGCGATCTTCAAGAGCGCGAGACTGCGTTGTGACGGCGTCGTTCTCTTCCACGATTGAAATGCCTTCGCGGCGACTTGCACAGCGGCATCGATGTCGGCAGCATCGGAGACAGGCATCTCGGCCATGGGCTCGCCGGTGCCGGGATTGATGAGTTCGACGTACTTCCCACTCTTTGGAGCGACTGACTCGCCCCCGATGAAATTAGACAAACGACGCATGATCTTCCTCCAAGCCCCGGCGACCGTTCGCCCACGCTCTCAGCCACTCTGCCAGAGATTCCCTAGGTCTCGCAAGCTCTAAATAAGAAAAAGAGCATAGATTTAACAAATCACGACGTAATCAGTCGCGTAGTGCCCCTATACTGTACTTATCCGCAGCCACGGAGCCTTTTGGCCACCGGGCGGGGAGCAACCAATGCCAGGAACCAAACCTCAAAGTCAGAACTCGAAGAACGCAGAGCGTTCGAATCTCGAGTTGCTTTCGGCTCCGAACGCACTTGACGACATCGATCGTCAAATCATC
>DAIEHI010000180.1 GCA_027355725.1 Acidimicrobiaceae bacterium | reverse complement strand
GCGTGCTTCGGCGAGGACCCCGTGGTGGCTACACATCGGAGTCGGTGGAGTACTGGATGAAGGGATACCGCCCAGACCTTCTTTGGAGTGGGCTCATTCGCTACGAATAGCGGGACCCATGGTCTGCGTGAGGAGAGGTTGATGGGAATCCGGCGGCGGAATCTGGATATATCCAGATAGATGTGATCGCCGACCCACGAGGAGGGAACGAAACGCGACGGAGAAAGCAACCATCCTTGCGCACGGTACACGTTGGTGGCCTACGATGCATACAACGGCGGCTTCTCGTGACTGAGTTCCCAGTTCAAGAGTCTCCATCAGTGCTAGGGCGATCGTGCGAGATTCCGGGGGATTGTGTGAATGAACGCAAACACCGACGACGGTACGCACCATGGGTTCTGGTCGTTCTGCTGGTAGTGGGGATTTTCGGAGCGTCGTGGATCACAACGAGCACCTTGTCGGATCGGGTTTCTCGTTCGTATCAACGTGCTCAAGTTGCGACCAATCTTGCGTCATCGGTGATGGCTATGGCGGCAAACGAGAGTAACGCGATCTTGACGCAATCACGTCAATCGATCAGTGACTTTTCGTCCACCTTGAAACGAGCACGACACTATGGCGCGATCTGGGATGCGTACGGGGCGCAGCCAATTGGTTTCGATACCTACGTCGCGCTCGAATCTCGTATCTTGAAGATGCTCACATCGGGTCGCTACGTCGAGGCCGTACGCCTCGACCAATTGAGCGAGAACCAAGCATCGGCGCAAGTGTCCGCCGCCCTTGATCGGCAAAGTGGAGCCGCGGTCCATCAAGCTCAACGAGACGACGTCCGTTACAAACTGATTTCACTTTGGACCCACGTGTTGTTTCTCCTCGCTCTCTCGCTCGCGATCGGGGGCGTGGGTCTCACGGCGTACCGCAAAGAAGTAGATCGTCGCAGGTTGATTGAGGAAAGTGATCGAAAGGTTCGTTCTTTGCTCGAGCACGGTGGCGATGCGATACTGCTCGTCGATGGCGCGGGAGTGATCACATTCGCGAGCGGCGCGTGTCGTCAAGTCCTGGGCGTTGACACAGACGAAGTTCTCAGAGTGCCGTTTCAGGATCTCACACGTAAATTGAGCGTGCCACGGCTCAGCGAAGTACTCGAGGCAGCGCGACGGAGCGCTGGTGAGCTGCTGACTGAAACCATGTCACTTGGAGACGATGAACTGACTATCGTCGAAGTCAACGTATGCGATTACTCGGGTCTGGAAACAGTCGAATCGGTGATCATTAACATCCGAGACATCACTGAGCGGCTGTTGACACAAGCTGCGCTAAGGCGTGAAGAGACATTCTCGACTGATCTCATGGAGCACGCCCCTCTCTTCATCTACGTCAAGGATCTCGAGTTGCGGGGCGAGTTCAAGCGGTCAGAGCAACGACAGCAGCATTGTAGTGGTCCTCAGCTGACGCCCACTGGAAGATTCTCCGAGGCATGGTGTTGATCCGGTGACTGATCACGTCGAGGTCGTCTTGTGAGTAGATCGAGAGGTCGGTGCCCTTGCCGACGTAGCGTCGCAACAGTCCGTTGAAGTTCTCGTTGGTCGGTCGCATCCACGGGCTGTGAGGCTCGGCGAAGAACACGTCGATGCCGACGGCGTCAGCGAGGTCGTCGTGACGAGCCATCTCACGACCCTGATCCCATGTCAACGATCGGCGCAGCTCGACGGGCACGCGCTCGAACAACTCGATGCAACACGCCAGCACGTTCTCGGCGCCGTGACCACCGGGCAGGTCACCGATGAGGTTGAATCGGCTGGCACGGTCGATGAGGGTGACGATGGCTGACTTGCCTCCAGCCCCGATGATGAGGTCGCCCTCGAAGTGACCGACCTCGGTGCGCTCGGCCGCGACCGGGGGTCGCTGGGTAATCAGGTTGAACGTCCCCAGGGGACTGGCCTTCTTCGGTGTTTCCCCGGCCCGACAGCGTCGCCGGCGTCGGCTGCGCTTGCGGTGCAGGTGGCAACCCAGCCCCTGGGCGAGGCCACGCGTCCCGTGGGCGTAGACGCCCTGGTAGATCGTCTCGGGCGAGACCGTGTCGCCACTGATGCCCCCGGCGCGAGCCAGTTCGATGGCGATCGTCGTTGGCGAGTCCTTGGCTCGCAGACGGTCCTCGACGTGGTGCGCCAGCTCCGGGTTGGCCTGGAACGTGGTGTCGCGGGGTCGCGACCGGAGCCGCTCGCTTTGCCCCTGGGCGGTCACCGCGCAGTAGCGAGAGCGACCGCCGTTGCGTTTCACCTCTCGGGTAACCGTCGAGGGAACTCGACCCAGTCGACGAGCGATGTCGCTCAGCGACTCCGCTGCTTCAAGTCCTACACGGATTTCTTCGCGCTCGTGCGCGCTCAGTACTGCACCTGCCATGATGAGATCTCCAACGGTTCGTTGTTTCGGTGTGCCCGACCATCATGGTCGGTCCGTTGCAACGGCCGTTGGAACTCGCC
>DAIEHI010000163.1 GCA_027355725.1 Acidimicrobiaceae bacterium | reverse complement strand
TGGTTCGCCATATACGCGTATCACAACTTAGGAGGATTGCAGATGACTTTTTCAAGTTGGGGCTTCGGCTCAGACACAAACGCTACTGGCACCTTTCCGTGCTCGGGAACATACGAAGCCTTTTATATTGGTCGACTTGGCGGTGAGACTACAGCCGGCGGAGGCGGCTTCAACACGACGCTTGCCGAACAACTTGGGGCGACTTTGACATCGAGTTTCTGGGACGTCGCTGGTCCTGATTCACCGCTAAAGCCGTCGTCGGACACTCCAACTCAGTGGGGCGTAGCACAAGCGAATGCCTACATCGCGGCATGGGAAAGCAATGGTCTTGTGGGTGGAACGACGCTCTTCGCGGACATTGAATCCGGTAATGGCGGATGGACTAAAGGGAACTACGGTCCAAACCAGGCAGTTCTTCATGCTTTTCTTCAAACGCTTTCTGCCAATTATGTACCGGGGGTCTATATTTCGACGACTCTCTGGGGCGACTACTTCGGCACTTACACATCGACCGTCCCATTCGTGCTGTGGTTGTGGGGCACGCCTTGCACGGCAACGACCTGCGCAGAGGCCGAATCACAGTTCAATAGTAATTATGCGAATCTTTCGCTCGGTGGTTACAAGGTCATGATTTGGCAATACGTAATTGGCCCGCCGAACGGTTGTGTAAACGCGACTCAGGATCTTGACATCACTCCGTACAATGGTTACGAAACCGGCCACTGGAATCCGACCGCAGCTTAGTCACGAGTAAGCCGTTTCGACCATCTGTCAGTTGAGGGCTCCTTGATTGATGTACAGAAGGGTTCATCAGATTCGTCTCCGTGAATCACCGTGGTGGGTCATGGGCACCTGCCCGGGGCCGACGGGCGCGTAGCGCCACGGCGGCCCGTCGGGCTCGCTGGATGATCTTCAAAATCGTTGAAATGTTGGGGATTCTCGAAAGAATTTGGGATCTCGTCCCAAGTTGTTGTTCGAAAATGGCCGAAATGAGTGGCTACTTCTATGGAGGGCGAATTTCTCGCACCTCTGTGAGGAACGCCATGAAACTGCCGATTGACACCGGGTCCGTGACGATCGCTGCCGGAGCCGCGCGACCAGTTCTCGGCGTCAGATGAGGACGTCGACGATGAGCATGTACGGTACAACGCTGCTCACTGTGCCGCTGTTCGCTGGCGACATGGGGATCGAGCACGCGACGACAAGCACCCAGGCTGATTCGACGTGCTCGAGTTGAGGCAACGGATCATGGCAACTCGATACCGAGAGAGCCGGCACCCACACACCAGGGCGCACGCGCTCGCTTACGACGGCCCCCTCACCGCGTCAACGTGTTACCCGCCGTCCCTCACGTTCTTGGACTGGCAACGCCAGCCCGGGCGCATCAGTAATCGACACGTCACCGCACGCGGTGGGAGGTCGCGAGTCGGGGCCTGTGAGTCCCGGCGCATCGAACGAGGTCACAGTGCGACCTCTGGGACGCGATGCCTCGTCGCCTCCACTTCGAAGCAGTGGAACCGTGACGCCACGTAAGAACCCCCGTCCGAAAGTTGCCTACCCCGGCTCTCGTGGTCCCGGACCTGGCCGTCCCATGCAGCCCCCTCGACCAACGACCCCGAAGGAGAGCACTTTGGGTTCGCTGGTTATCAACGCACCCGTCTTCGTCGATCTGCCGAACGCCGATGAGATTGGCGCCACAACAGCGCTCGCGACACTCCTCGGGTCCGTGCTCGTTCGAGGCCAGCGAATCGAGGTCATGATCGGACCCTCCGATGTCACAGCGCCGACGCATGGTTGACTAGCAACGTAGACGTTCATGGTGTGTGAAACGGTGTCGACCGTCACCGATTGAGGAGAGAGCCGTGCGCATCGCCACCTACACCCGGATTTCGACCGACGAGGTCAACCAGCCCTACTCCCTCGGCGCGCAGTGCGAGAAACTGAGCAGCTACGTCACGAGCCAAGAGGACTGGGAGCTGGTGTCCACCTTCACCGACCAGATGTCGGGCGCGAAGTTAGAACGCCCCGGACTCAACCGTGCCCTGCGCGCCGCGAAGGCCGGAAGGTTCGATCTCCTGCTCGTCTACCGCGTGGACCGACTCTCGCGCAGCGTGCGCGGGCTCGCCGAAATATTAGAAACGCTCGACGAAGTCAACGTGGGCTTTCGTTCGGCTACCGAACCCTTCGACACGACCTCTCCGGCGGGGCGCATGATGGTCCAGATGCTCGGGGTCTTCGCCGAGTTCGAGCGCGCGACAATCATCGACCGCGTGATCGCGGGCATGGACCGCAAGGCCAGCCTCGGCGGCTGGTGCGGCGGCGTCGCTCCCTACGGCTACCGCGCGGTGAAGGGTGAGGGTCGCCTTCAAGTGGACGAGTCCGAAGCGCCCCTCGTGCCGGTGCTCTTCGACCTCTACGCGAACCAGCACCTCGGTAGTCACGCCGTCGCCAACTGGCTGAACGCGGCGGGCCTCGTGACACGCTCGGGCAAGCCCTGGTCGTTCAAGTCAGTCCTCACCGTGCTACGCAATCGGGTCTATCTCGGCCAGGTCCGCTACCGCGACGGGTGGTGCGAGAGCAGTCATCCAGCCCTTATCGACGAGGAACTCTTCGACGCCGCACAAGTGATCCTCGACGAGCGTGGCGACGACTCCGCCAAGCGCGCCACCAACGCCTCGGACTACCTGCTCACGGGACTCGTTGTCTGCAACAACTGCGGCCAGCGCTTCACGGGCACGCGCGCGACCGGTCGCCACGAGACCTACCGCTACTACACCTGCGGTTCGCGCCAGCGCTATGGCACGAAGACGTGCAGCGCCGACCGGCTGCCCGCCGACGTGCTCGATCATGCCATCATCGAGGAACTCCTCGCCGCCTACGAGGACTCGGACCTCTTTCACGCTGCCGTGGGCCGAGCGCAGCTACAAGCCCGCAACGGTCACTCGCGACACGACGACGAACTCCTTGCCGTCACCAACGAACTCGCCAAGGTTGACGCCAGTGTCGACCGCTACCTGCGAGCCTTCGAGTCGGGTTCTATGCCCGAGGCGCTGTGCGGTGAGCGAGTGAAGGAACTCGCCAGTCGCGCGACCGTTCTTCGAGTCCGTCGCGAAGAACTGAATGAAGAGATGGAACAGGCCGACATCACGTGTGCGTCACCCGAAGAACTTGCGACACTGCGCGACCGGGTGAACGAGGCCATCACCGAAGGCTCACCAGCCGTCGTTAAATCGCTCCTGCAGGCCCTCATCCACGAAATTCGAGTAGACAGCCGCCACGCCATCCAGCCCGTCTTTCGCGTGCCGTTGGCGGGCGACGCCATGGCGGGCGATGCGGTTCGCGCGCCGTCCCGGTCGGTGGGCGCTGAGGGACTCGAACCCCCGACCTGCTGAGTGTAAATCAGCTGCTCTAACCAACTGAGCTAAGCGCCCGGGACAGATCAGCCTACCGGCCCTTCA
>DAIEHI010000156.1 GCA_027355725.1 Acidimicrobiaceae bacterium | reverse complement strand
GTCACGGTCACCGTTGAACTCACCGACGCCGCGCTGAAGGTGTAGGTCAGGGTCTGGCCCGTGAGGGTCACCGTGCCGCCCGCGATCGCGGCGGGGGTGACCGTTGCGACCGTCGGCGTCCCCCCAGTTCCCGCGGGCACGGTCATCGTGACCGACGAGAGCGTGGCGGTGGCGGTGAGGCCGAAGGAGAAGCCGTAGGTCACACTGGTGGCTCCAGTGGAGGTCGACGATGGGGTCCAGGAAAGGCTGCGCAGTGCAGTCGAGGTGAAGGTGACGGCATTGGTCACGCCCGAATTGACCTGTGCGAACGTGGAGGTGACGCTCGTAACGCTCACGATCTGCGCGCTGTAGCTCCCGGCCGTCGGCGTATTGGTCAGGCCGTTGATGGTGATTGAGACGACCGCATTCGCTGGGACGTAGGTCGCACTGAAACTGAGGACGAGTTCCGTGCCCGAGAGCACGACCGCCGCCGAGGGCAGACTGATCGAATACCCCGCCTGCACGCTCAGTGTGCCGATGCTCGGCGTGCCCGAAGTCCCCGGCGGCACACCCAAGTCGAACGAGGAGAGTGTTTGGGCGGTGGCGGTCGTGAAACTGAAGGTGTAGGAGACCCCCGTCGCGCCGGTCGAGGTCGCCGACGCCGACAGGGAGAGGCTCGTGAGCAGTGTCGAGGTGAAACTGATCGGCGAGTAGACACCCGAATCGACCGCCGTGCCGCTACTCAGGCTCACGATCTCTCCGGCGTAACTTCCAACAGCTGAGGTGTTCGAAAGGCCCGTCATCGTAATTGCGACCGATGTCCCCGCACTCACCGAGACCGGGGTGAAGGTGTAGGTGAGGACGTTGCCCGACAGCGTGAGCGAACCGCCCGCAATCGCGGCCGGTGACACCGATCCCACCGTCGGCGTCCCCGAGGTGCCTGGAGGCACCGTCACCGTGATCGAAGACAATGTCTGGGTTGACGCGGCGATGAAGCCGTAGGAGTAGCTGACCGCGCTATCAGAGGTCTTGGTACTGGACGTCGAGAGGAACGTGTCACTCAGTACGCTCGAGGTCACGCTGAAGGGTTCGGACGCCCCGGTGTCGATACTCGTCGCAGCGTTCATCGTCGTCACCGTCGAGGTGTAGGTCCCGGCGGTCGCTGTATTGGTGAGTCCGCCAATCTGAATGGTGACGACCGCAGCGCTTGGGATATAGACCGAGCCGAAGGAGAGTGTGAGTGTCGAGTCAGCGAGCGTCACTGAGGTACCCGAGAGCGCGATGTTGTAGCCCGACCACACCTTGTCGCTCTGAAGCGTCGGGGTACCGCTCGTGCCGCTCGGCACCGCGAAACTGAACGACGTGAGGCTCGAACTCGTCGCCGTCGTGAACACGTAGCTGTAACTGACTGACGACGCCGTAGCCAGTGAGGAACTGGTCGACCAGGCAACGCCGGTGAGGCTCGATCCCGAGCTCGCCGACGGGATCGCCGGAACGACGATTTCTGCGAGGATTGTCAGCAGGACCGCAAGTATGAGGACGACTCGACGTGGCCAACTTCTGGCGAGTCCGCGAAGGTCACTACGAAATCGACGACCTTCTGAGTTAGGGAGCTTCATTTCGCACGTTGCTCCTAAGTTCCTTACTTCATCTGGTCAGTAACTTACCCGATTACGGCGTCGAGATGATAGAGATAGTCACCGTCGAGGTGTAACTGCCAGCGTAGGCCAAGGCCGGCACGCTCAGCCACCAGCCGATTGGGTTCGCGGCCGCACTGCCGCCGATTTGAACGTTGCCCATTCCAGAGTTCACAGCGGTGTCAAAGATGGTCACCGGTGTGGGCGACGAGGCGGCGGTGGTGATGGCAACGGGGTACGTCGTGCTGTTGGTGGGCACGAGGCACTGACCAACGGTCACGCACGACGCGCTCGGCGCTGTCGTTGCCGTCGCGGATGAAACGCTCCCGTTGGTCGAGAAGGTGCCCGTATCGGCGAGTGTGTGGGTTCCATTCGTGAACGTGGTAGCCGCGAGCGTCACGTGCCAGCCGGCACCAGAACCCGTGAGGTCGTCAACCGTATAGCCCTGATCTGCGGAGGTCGCGTCGAAGAGGCTGAGATTTGCTCCGGTGATGGTCGCACCCCACGTAAACGAAGAAGGTGCGGTCAAAGAGAGGGTGCCACCCGCCAGTGTCAAGGTACCCGTTGAGGAACAACTCGAGGTGGTTGAACCACTGCTACACAGCGGGGGTGTGGCGCTCGCCGGGCTCGAGGAGACGAGAACGCCACCGAGGGGCACGAGCACACCCGCGAGCAGTGCGCCCGCCATGGCGAGTCGGCGAGTTTGGTGACGCACACTTCGAGCTATGACGCGTTCACGAGAGGTCTGTGACTCAGCCTGAGCGACTGACCTACTTCGTACTTTGAGGATTCCCACGTTTCAACGTCTCCTGTCGTGCTTGCCACTCTGGTCATCGAATCCAGTCATGCCTCGACCCCCCCCCGGACGAAGTGAATGCAAGGCAACTTACAATACAATAAATCGGGATATAAAGGCGAATTAACTAACTGGTCAGTAACTTTACTATACTTGACGCGTAATTCTAGTCCATGTCGTCCCCGAAGGCAACCCCATCAATGATTTTCAGTCGATGAGGGAGATTCAGGTGATTCGACTCTCCTTAGCAGTGGTGGCGCACACACGATCCAGGGTGCTCGCTCAGCACCTGCTCGCCTTCATGCGCCGCACTGTCGTCCCTGTTGAGCGGGTTGAAGCAAGCTAAGACTTAAGAAGTCCGCCACCCTCAGACGAACGACTCGTCTTTGATACTGATACCGAGACCGAGACCTGAGTTGTGCTTCAAAGGACGTGCGAAGTGGTGAGGCTCAAGTCAGCACTCGCGACGCTCGTAAAGTATCGGCCACGCACGTCGACGCGTGACGGGGCCAAAGCGGCGCTCGTGGTGCAGGTGTCGAACGAATCGCAGTGTCGTCTCTGCTTTGGTGACGATGACCCGAAGTCGCGTGACTCGGACCGTGGCGTCTCACTACGACGTCGCTAGCACAGAGTCGATCCGTGCGATCAAGTTGTGACCGCGGACCCTAGCCCTTCGCTGTCTATGAGACAGATGCTACGTCCATGGACCCAAAGGACCTCTCCCCTTTTCGAACGGTGATGGGGCGCGAGGTCTGTCTCGGTTTCCTACGCGACGCCGACTTCGCTCGAGTGCTCAGTTCCATTCGTTGCCTGCCGGTAGCTCGGCCAACGCGTATTGCCTTGATTGATGACGATCACTTGATCTTCACGAGCCACGATGGCGCGATCTCGTCACTCGCCGAACACGGAGACGTACTCGTGATCCAGATCGATGGCCACGAACGAAGCGGCGCAATGTGGTCGGTGAGTGTGTCGGGGATCGCCGTGCCGGCCATGCGCGAGGAGCGACCGCCGATGAGACTCCTTCGAGAGATCGATCGCGGCGCGGCCCTGCTCGCTCTCCCCCTCGAACTCGTCACCGGAGAACGCGTGAATTAATCTCGTGACAAATGACGGGCGCTGTGTAAGGCTACCGGCATGGCGTTTCACCGCATCAACGACCCAAAACGATTGCACGCCCTGATCGATGCCATCTTGTTGATCGAGACCGACGCGAATCTGAACGAGTTGCTCAGTCGCATCGTCGAGACCGCGAGTCAACTCGTCGGGTCGCGCTACGGCGCGCTCGGAGTGCTCACGAGTGACGGGGAGTCACTCGCGCGCTTCATCACCTACGGCATCGACGAAGCGACGCGCCAGCGCATCGGTGACAGTCCGCGCGGACACGGTGTGCTCGGCGAGACGATCAGAGCCGCTCGACCACTGCGCATCGACGACCTCGACGAACACGACGGGGCGTCGGGCTTTCCCGCGAACCATCCTTCGATGCACGCGTTCCTCGGCGTGCCGGTGCGAGTCGCCAACGGCCACGTCTACGGCAACCTCTACTTGACCGAACCGCTCAATGCACCCACCTTCAGCCAAGAGGACCAGGACCTCGTCGAAGCGTTCGGTCGAGCCGCGGGCATCGTCATCGACCAGACACTCCTGCGCGCTCAGATGCGCGAGCTCACCTTGAGTGAAGAGCGAGCGCGAATGGCGCGCGACCTGCACGACACCGTCATCCAGCGTCTCTTCGGCGTAGGTCTGTCGATGCAGATGACCCTCGCCGCCGCCCAGAGCGACACCGTTCGCGAACGCATCAACAAGTCCCTCGACGAACTCGATGAGACGATTCACGAGATTCGTACCACGATCTTCGAGATCGATCAGGACCGACCCGAGGGTCATTCGCTCGACTCTCGTGTGCGCACCCTCGTCACCGAGGTCAACGGCCGCCTCGGGGTGCCCGCGAATCTCGTCGTCGCACCCGAGCTCGATCGAAGCGTGGGGGTGCACTGCGCCCAACACGCCGTCCAGGCCCTTCGAGAGATCTTGTCGAACATTGTCCGCCACTCCGCAGCGAGCGAGATCGACGTGGAGGTCGGCATCGAATCCAAGTGGCTGGTGCTCTCGGTACGCGACAATGGCGTTGGTTTCGCCGCAACCTCGGGCGGGGGGCGAGGGCTCAGAAACCTCCGTTCGAGGGCCCAGGACTTAGGCGGAGAGTGCATTATCGATTCCGCGCCCGGACGTGGCACACTGGTGAGATGGACCGCCAACCGGATGGACTGACGTGATTCGCCTCTTTCTCGTCGATGATCACGAGATCGTTCGAAGGGGGCTGCGCGAACTGCTCGAGACCTACGAGGACCTCGAAGTGGTCGCAGAGGCCAGCACCTTTGACGAGGCACTCACGAAGGATTTGGAGGGGATCGATGTCGCGGTCCTCGACGTGCGACTCCCCGACGGCAGCGGGGTCGACCTGTGTCGCCTGCTGCACGAGAAGCGTGAAGACCTCAACTGTCTGATGTTGACGTCCTTCGCCGACGCAGAGGCCCTTAACGCAGCGGTACTCGCCGGCGCACGAGGGTACGTGCTCAAGAACGTGCGAGGCGGCGACATCGTGACGTCGATTCGTCGCGTCGCGGCCGGTGAGATGCTCATCAGTGACGAACAGGTCGAGCGCGCGAGAGAGCGACTGCGCCGTCAGATCACCGAGGACATCCGACTCGAGAGTCTGAGCACTCAGGAGCGCAAGATCCTCGAACTGCTGAGCGAGGGCCTGAGCAACCGCGAGATCGCCGAGGTGATGTTCCTCGCCGAGAAGACGGTGAAGAACTACGTCTCGAACCTCTTGGCGAAGCTCGGCTTCCAGCGTCGCACCGAGGCCGCATTGTTCGCCCAGCGTCAGTTCGATCGCTCACACCCCGAGGACTAGATCCTCGAGCTACGCGGTGGTGAAGACCTCGGGTCCGTTGTCGGTGACCGCGATGGTGTGCTCGAAGTGGGCTGACAATTTGCCGTCTTGGGTGACGACCGACCAGCCGTCTTCGAGTTCGTAGGTGGCGGGAGTGCCGACGTTGACCATGGGCTCGACCGCGAAGACCATCCCCTCTTTCAGGGTCGGTCCCGGCGAACCCGGCCAGTAGTTCGGCACCTGGGGGCTCTCGTGCATCGCGGTGCCGATCGCGTGACCCACGTACTCGCGCACCACCGAGAACCCTGCGGCTTCGGCGACCTCCTGCACGGCGCGCCCGACCTCGTGGAGGCGATTGCCGATCACCAATTGATCGATACCGGCCCAGAGCGAACGCTCGGTGACCTCAATGAGGCGCTTGGCGAGTGAACTGATCTCACCCACGCCCGCGGTGTACGCGGCGTCACCGTGATAGCCCTCGATGATCGCCCCGCAGTCGACCGAGATGATGTCACCCTCTTTCAAGACGTAGGGCCCGGGAATGCCGTGGACGATCATCTCGTTCGGACTGGTGCAGATCACTGCTGGAAAGCCGTGGTAGTTGAGGAAGTTCGAACGAGCGCCACGCTTTTCGAGCACCTCAGCCGCGAGCGCATTGAGCTCGAGTGTGGTGATGCCCGGGCGAATAGCCGCGCGGGTCACTTCGTGCATCTCGGCGACGACCTTGCCGGCCTTTCGCATTTTGTTGAGTTCGTCCGACGAACGCCTCACGCAAGTCCCCGCTCGTGCACCACGAGCTCAATGGCCCGAGTGACCTCGTCGGGGCTCTGGTCGCCGTCGATGGTGACGAGCAGATGGCGCGATTCATAGAAATCGAGCAGCGGTGCAGTGTCACGCTCGTAGAGCGCGAGGCGCTTCGCAATCGCTTCTGGTTGATCGTCTTTTCGCTGGATGACGTCGCCACCGCAGTTGGAACACGTCCCCGAGATCGCTTCGATGTCGGTGTCGCTGTAGATGGCTCCGCACTCCTGGCACACCCGCCTCGACGACAAACGCTCGGTCACGAGTTCGGTTGCGACGTCGAGGTTGATGCAGAGCTTGATGCCGTCCTCGCCGAGCAGGGCCTCGAGGGCCTCGGCTTGAGCGAGGGTGCGCGGGAACCCGTCGAGCAGGGCACCGCCCTGCGCATCGCTCTGGTGGAAGCGATCATCGACGAGACGAATCACCAGTTCATCCGACACGAGCGCACCCGCGTCCATGACGCTCGCGACCTCCTGGCCGAGCGCGCTGCCGGACTTGACGGCCGCTCGAAGGATGTCACCGGTCGAGACGTGGGGAATGGCGTAGTGCTCGGACAGCCGCTTGCACTGCGTCCCTTTCCCGGCGCCCTGTTTTCCCAGAATCACGAGGTTCAGACGTGGGCTCATCG
>DAIEHI010000080.1 GCA_027355725.1 Acidimicrobiaceae bacterium | reverse complement strand
ACCAATGGCGATGCCGAGGACTTCTCGACTCGCATCCTCAGCGACGCCAGTGACAACGACGACGGCGCGGCTGACGACTCGTCCACCGACGCGGGCCTTGACGTATGTCGCGTCACACAGCAGGTAGGGAAAGGCCAGGTGAGAGAGGTTGCGAGTGCGAAAGGCGTCCATCTCCTCATCGAGCGCCGCACAGATCCGAGAGACCTCGGACTTGGAGATCCCGGCGTCGACGCCGAGGGCTGAGACCAGGTCGTCGACCTTGCGCGTGGAGACCCCGTAATTGTCACGCCTCCATGACGACGGCGTAGAGGGCTTGGTCTATGCGACGCCTGCGCTCGAGCACACTCGGAAAGAACGAGCCCTTGCGCAACTTGGGGATCTTGAGCTCGACGTCGCCGGCCTTGGTCGAGACCAGGCGAGGGCGGCTGCCATTTCGTTGCGTGGTGCGCGCCAGGGTCCGTTCGTGGCGCTCGGCCTGGACGACCTCGGTCGCCTCGGCGTCGATCAGCGCCTGATCGAGGAACGCGACCATCTGGCGAACGAGATCGCCGCTCTCGTCGCTTTGCAGAGCGCTCAGCACCTCAGATAGGTCAAAATCATTGTGGGTCACCGGAGTATTCCTTTCGTGTCTAGCTGGACACATCAAGAATTACTCCGGTGGCCCGTCTTCACGACGGA
This sequence comes from Acidimicrobiaceae bacterium, assembly GCA_027355725.1. Taxonomy (GTDB): domain Bacteria; phylum Actinomycetota; class Acidimicrobiia; order Acidimicrobiales; family RAAP-2; genus RAAP-2. The sequence continues at coordinate 5,101 of DAIEHI010000080.1, read as the reverse complement.
CCGAGGAAATTACACCACTCGGCGGGACGCGAACACCCGGTCGAATCACCGACTCTGGCCGACGTCGATATCTTCACCTGCCAACACACTGGCCATGGACCATGCAGTGGAGCGAGTGTTTCGTGCGGCTCGTCAAACTACAGACCTGACCAGTCACCCTTGAGGTCGCCCGCGGCACGCCCGGCGACTTCCAGCGCTAACAAGTTGCAAACTTGACCGAGATCGTGACTCATCACGTCCGCTCGTCAACCAAATGTGCGAGATGCCGCGAACGGTGGTGCGCTCCGTTGCATGATGGTCACGAGTGGCCTCCTCCGCGAGTTCGACGGTGGATTGAGGCTAAGAACTCCTTGGCCAACTCGGCGTCCTTGCGCATTCCGGAGTTTTCGAACACTCAGTCCGGAGTTTTCGTACACGCCGTGAGTCAACCCGTGGCCGCGTCGCGGCCGGCGCTGTTGTGCGATCAAGTTCCCTTAACTCACCTCCTTCGCGGTCATCGTAGAACAGTGCAACTGGAACGTGGTGCACCGACGTTCGCGGGTCACTCGGTCGCCTTCGTGCTGCGTGCGTGTGACGACGTGGTTCGCTTTCGACGAGAGTCACCGACGAGTTCGAAGCGATGCGCCCGTTCGAGCAATCGGTCGAGCGTGGCGTCAGCCACGGTCTCGTCGCCGAGACCCTCGTGCCAGAGGGTGACTGGCAACTGTGAGGTGACGATCGTGGACTTGGCCGACCGGTCCTCCACCACTTCGAGCAGGTCGGCGGACTGGTCGGTCGTGAAGGGTCGAAGCAAGAAGTCATCGAGGATCACGACGTCGAATCGGGCGAGCGAGCTCATCATCCGCGACAGTCGTCCGTCGCCTCGCGCGACGGCTAGGTCGTCGAGCAGCCTCGGGGTGCGCACGTAGAGGGCGGTGTGCCCGTCCTGGATGGCGCTGTGGGCGAGTGCGCAGGCGAGGAAGCTCTTGCCGACCCCGGTTGGTCCGACGATGATCACGTTGTGGTGGTGGGTCACCCAGTTCGAGTTGACGAGCGACGCGAAGGTCGCCTTGTCGAGTCCACGCGCGCTCGCGTAGTCCACGTCCGCGACGACCGCGCCGGTCATGAGTTTGGCCGCCTTGAGGATCCGTTCGAGACGGCGGTTCTGGCGCTGGAGCAACTCAGCGTCAACCAGGAGCCCGAGGCGTTCCTCGAAGCTGAGTGAGGAGTAGTCGGGTTGTTCTCGCTGGGTGAGCAGTCCGCTCGCCATGGCGGGCAGTCGAAGCGCCCGCAGCCCCTCGATGGTGTTGTGGTTCAGCATGCCTTCTCCTTCATTGGTAGTAGTTCGCACCGCGGATATTCGAATGGGTCGGGTTGGCGCGCTGTGGCGCCGACGCCAGTGGCTGCTTATCGAGCCCGTGTTGCAGGATCGACGCGACCGACTTGTAGGAAAAGGAGCGGATCGCGAGCGCGCGCGCACAGGCGCCCTCGAGCCGCTCGGGGCCGTATTTCTTCTCGAGTCGAAGCACGCCGAGCGCCGAGCGGAACCCCTGCTCGGGGTGGGGTCGACTGGTCATCAACGCCTCGATGAACGCCTCGGTGGCGGGTCCGGTCCTCTTCGCCCAGTTCATGATGCGACTCGGCGTCCAGGTGGCGTGGCGGCGGTGACTGCTCGGCATGTGGGCCGCTTCGGTGACGGCGACTCCCTTGGCGTAGCTGCGCATGTGGCTGGCGACGCGGCGGTTCTTGGAGAAGAACTCGACCACGTTGGCGCTCACGCGCACGTCGAGGACCTGGCCCACCAGTTGGTAGGGGACGCTGTAGAAATTGCGCTCGATTTGCAGGTGGTAGTCGAGGCTCACCTTGGCCTTCTTCCAGGTCGCGAAGTCATAGCGCGTCGCGGGCAGGGGACGCAGCGCCGGTTGGTCGATCTCTAAAAAGACACTCGCCCGCGAGCCCGCCAACTTCTTGAAGGGTCGGTGGTTGATGATCTCGACCAACTCGCCAATTCGCTCGTTGAGTGCCCCGAGTGAGGTGAAGCGCTCGTGGCGTAGCCGCATGATGATCCAGCGCTCGGCGAGTTGCACACCCGATTCGGCCTTGGCCTTATCGCGTGGCTTGTAGGGCCTCGCGGGGATGACGACGCACCCGTAGTGCTCGGCCATCTCCTGGTAGGTGGCGTTGGGGTCGGGCTCGTAGCGATGGGACTTGCTCACCGCCGAGCGCAGGTTGTCGGGCACGAGGACCGCGGGACAACCCCCGAAGGCCTCGAAGGCGTTCTCGTGGGCGTGGCACCAGTGCACGAGTTCCTGACTGCGTAGTGCCTCGGCGTAGAGGTAGGAGGACGCGCCGAGCACGGCGACGAACAGTTCGGCGCGAAAGGCGACGTCAAGGGTGGCCTCGTCGTAGACCGGGATGGTGAGGCCCGGGAAGTCGACGAACAGCTTCTCGCCCGCCTTGTGGTCCTGGCGCATCGTCACGTCGAGCTTCTTGCGCCACGTGCGGTAACGCTGGCAGAACTGGCTGTATTCGTAACCGTCGGGGTGGCGCTCTTTGTATTCGACCCAGAGCAACATGAGCGTCATGCCCTTGTGCGCGAGCTCGCGCTTCATGACCTCGAAGTCGGGCAGGGGGCGAACCTTCGGCGCCATCGCGGGCGAAGTGAACAGTCGAGCCTCGAGTGCGTCGTCGTCGGCCAACTCCTCGGGCAGTGGCCACGAGTCAATGCCCGCGTCGCGGGCGCGACGCACGTAGTCCGCGACCGTCGTGTGGGGGATCGCCAGGGACAACGACACCTGGCGCAGACTTAAGCGCTCGCCGAGTCGCAGTCGCAGAACATCACGGATCCTTCGCATGGTTGTATGAGGACGGGGCACCGGCAACTCCTTCGATCTTTGAACGGATCAAAGAAGTGTTGTCGGTGCCCTTCGATCACCACAGCGTCAGCCGACGACTCCCCACGGGTGTACGAAAACTCCGGAATCGGTGTACGGAATCAATCGGAACGGGTGTACGAAAACCCTCGGAATCCGCAACCAATCTGACCAATCTCCTTCGTAGACAAACCCAGGTGAGTTGTCAGACGTTCCGTCCACTGCTCGACCAACGGTTTGCGATCAACGATGATCAGGGTGGGTCGTCGATGGTGCGCAATGAGTGCGCAGGCGACCACGGTCTTCCCGGCACCGGGCGCTGCCACGAGAACGCCCAGTTCGTGGGCGCTGAGTGCTCGAAGTGCAGTCACTTGCTCATCGCGAAGTTCGAAGGTCGGCGCGAATTCAATGTGCTGAGGATCCGGTCGACTCTCGTGAACCACCAGTCGACTACCCGCCTCAGCCACCACCTTGGCTGCCTTATCAGCGAGTCCCCGAGGAAGCAGCAGTGATTCAAGGGTTTCTCCGTAGCACCGGATCATTCTCGGCGTATCCCACGTCGAGAATCGGAGCCGCTCCTTCTCGTAGAACACGGGGTTATGCAGCGACGCGAGATGCTTGAGTCCCGCGAGCAACGCCGGCGGAAGTCCAGATCGTTCGATCTCTAACATCGCAGCCGCGACTCCAACCACCGTTTCGGGCATCGCGATAGGAACTACTTCTCGGGGATGTCGATACGTATGCTCCTCGGGTCCCGCGCCCACCACCGGAGCCGTCTCGAGAACTAATTCAACTTCGGTTCGCGAGACCCGCTTAATAGTTGAGAGCCGCTTCGGCAAACTCGGGATACGATGGGGCGCGGTAAATAGGTTGCCGCTGGGGTCCCGGCGATGCCACAAGATGCCGCGGGACATGACCTGCCACTCCATTTGATCGGGTGCTTGGGTCAAGATGGTGGATCTTTCGTGTGATAGCGCTTGGAATAACAGATGTGTAGTTTGGCATCTTCTGCCCGCGGGGCGGAAGATGCCACATCGACAGGGCGAGTTCGAATGTCATTTGGTGGCCAAGCCTGTAAGGCTGGGGACGGTTGGGACAGTGACTCTACGGAGGTGGTTCTTGATGAGAAGGCTCATAGCGGCGGCGATGATGTTCGGAGCTGTGGTCGTGCCACTGGCGTCCCCCGAGGTCACAGCGGGCGCGACAAGCGTGCCGCTCTGCTCCACGTCCCAGATCTCGGTCTCTCTGGGCGCAACCCAGCGATGGACGATTGACAAGCCGATGCGCGGAGACCTGGTCTCGGTCACCGCCATCGACTTCACAAACCACGGCTCGACCTGCCAACTGGCGAGGTCAGGTCCGTCGGTCAGGTTCCTGTGGATGCCCAACACAACCATCAACACCGCGCCCCAGCTCACGGTGGCGGTCTCGGCGCGAGCCCCCCAGGGTCTCTTGCCCCTGAAGAAGGGAAAGACTGCCGCCCTGAACCTGTTCGTTCGAGGCACCCCTTCGACCAAAAAGGCGTGCCACCCGGTCACCGTCGCGGCCATCGAGGTCTCGGGTGTGGACGGGGCTGGCGGATGGGCCCACTTCAGTCGGACCATCGCGCACGTGTGCGCGAACCCGGCACTCCAGAGCACCAGCTACGGCGTGGGGTGGCAGCAGTACTGGATCGTCTAAGCGGCCTCGACCAGCCTGAACCACCTGCACCGGATTGAGCAGTTCCGCTTCGGCAAACTCGGGATACGATGGGGCGCGGTAAATAGGTTGCCGCTGGGGTCCCGGCGATGCCACAAGATGCCGCGGGACATGACCTGCCACTCCATTTGATCGGGTGCTTGGGTCAAGATGGTGGATGGTAAGCACGCGGGCGTGCCCTACTCATCACGCGCTCGTGAAGCAGTTATCTCTGCACCGTTCGGCGTTTAGTGGAGTTCTGAGTTGATTTAGGCCGATAAGTGGCATCGCGGGCCTATTTAGCTTTGTGAGTATGGTGAACGAGAAACCACAGCTTGTACTTCTCAGACAAAGGTCTGGGCAGCTCGTTACGAGAGCTGCCGCACCCATTCAGCGGTCTGGTCTGTCAATGGCCAATTTCTAGTACCCGATGGTGGCCAGGAAAAGTCCCCACCCTTCGCGCGTTCGTTACTTCTTGTTTGACGAAAACTGACCTCCCCTCGCTCGGGCTTCTTTCATCCGGAACGACTCGCCGCTCGTGACGACCACGACACCGTGGTGGACGAGTCGAT
>DAIEHI010000079.1 GCA_027355725.1 Acidimicrobiaceae bacterium | reverse complement strand
CGGTCATAAGCCACTGCCAAACGACGTGGCGGTTCTGGTGTCTAGCCCTCTACGAGGTCTGGTGACGTCTCCATACCCTGACGCCACACCGATCGCGCGATGATCTTGGTGGTGTCAGCGCGGTCGCGGTAACGCTCGGCGACGTCGCGAGCCTCTTCGAGAAGACCTTCGGACAACTTGGTCGGATTGAGTCCGAGGGCGAGGAAGCGGTCACGACTCACGTTGAGTTCATTCTCGGCGGCCTCACGGCGAGGGTTTGGTAGCAACGCGACCTCGGCACCGGTCAACTTAGAGATCAGCTGCGCCAACTCAATGACGCGGTGGGTCTCGGTGACCTGGTTGAAGACCATCGGCTTGTCGCCGCGCGCTGGTGGGTTCTCCAAGGCGATCTGGATGCAGCGAACAGTGTCACGGATGTGGATGAATGCGCGCGTCTGGCCACCGGTGCCGTGCACAGTGAGTGGGTGGCCGATCGCAGCCTGCATGAGGAAGCGGTTGAGCACCGTCCCGTAGTCACCGTCGTAGTCGAAGCGGTTGATGAGTCGCTCGTCGAGTGCGGTCTGGGGGGTCTGGGTGCCCCAGACGATCCCCTGGTGCAGGTCGGTGATTCGAATCTGGTCGTTCGACGCGTAGAAGGCGAAGAGCAACTGATCGAGGGTCTTGGTCAAGTGATAGACCGATCCGGGATTCGCGGGGTGCAGGATCTCGCGCTCGATGTCGCCGTCGGGCGTAGGCACCTTGACCGTGAGGTAACCCTCGGGGATGGGAGCCGAACCCGACCACCCGTACCCGTAGACACCCATGGTGCCCAGGTGCACGAGGGCGATGTCCAAGCCACTGGCCACAATGGCCGCAAGTACGTTGTGGGCGCCGCGGACGTTGTTGTCAACGGTGTACCGCTTGGACCTGGTGTCACGCATGGAGTACGGCGCGGCGCGCTGTTCGCCGAAGTGCACAATCGCGTCGGGCCGCTCGTTGATGAGCAGGGTCTCCAGGCGGTCGTACTCTTGGGCGAGGTCGAGGTTCACGAACTCGATGTTCTTGCCGGTGAGTTCCTTCCAGACGCGGATGCGCTCGCCAATGGGCCGGATGGGCGTGAGCGAGTCCACTTCGAGTTCGAGGTCAATAGCACGACGGCTCAGGTTGTCGACGATCGTCACGTCGTGACCAATGTCTGACAGGTGAAGCGATGTGGGCCAGCCACAGAATCCGTCACCGCCAAGAACGAGAACCTTCATTTGAACTCCTATCGAAGCCACTTAAGGGCTGTACGCAACTGCGAAACCTACATTTTCGATTTCGCGACCATTAGACCTTACCAGTCACCCACAGATCGTCCGGGCGATGACCAGCGAGCGGTACGACTATTTACCCACTCATTGGCATAAATGTTCATCCGAACATCAGTCCACCGCCAGGGGGTGACGAGGGTCACGCTCCTCGACCAGTGGCGGCCGCGTTCGTGATCGATGACGTGCTCGTACCGGCGTTGATGGGGCGAGCCGTGAGCGACTGCACCCTTGTGACTAATGACTCTGGCCGGGTCGACGCCAGAGCGAAAAGGTGGATTTCAAGGAGGCGGTGATGGCTTTCATAGATCGTGGCGATGCGGGACGTCGCCTCGGAAACAGATTGATGGGGTTACGCGGACGCGTGGTGGTGCTCGGTCTACCCCGAGGGGGTGTCCCGGTCGCCTTCGAGGTCGCCCGTGTCCTCGACGTTCCCCTTGACGTGATCGTGGTGCGCAAACTCGGAGTGCCCTACGAACCCGAACTGGCACTGGGCGCAATTGGCGAAGGCGACGTGCGGGTGATCAACGAGGACGTCATGCGTCTGTCGGGAACGCGCGACATCGACCTCACGAAGGTCGAGACCCGCGAGCGCGCGGAGCTGGCACGACGCAGCCAGATCTTTCGAAGTTCCCGTCCCCCAACAGAGTTGAAGGGCCAGACCGTGGTCATCGTCGACGATGGCGTCGCCACCGGCTCCACGGCGCGCGCCGCGTGTCAAGTGGCACGCGCTCAAGGGGCACAACGCATCATCCTGGCGGTGCCGGTCGCCCCGGTTGACTGGCAGACCCGTCTCGGCGACGCGGCTGATGAATACGTCTGTCTCGAAACGCCCGAGTCATTCTTCTCCATCGGCGAGTTCTACGAGGACTTCACCCAGACCACCGACGAAGAGGTGGTCACACTTCTCGACAGTGCTGCGAAGCGCACACTCACCCCCACCTCCGAGCCCCGTCGTGGTCCGAGGTGGCGCGACGAAGAGATTGTGATTGACGCAGCGCACGTCCACCTGGCGGGTCATCTCAGCGTGACTGAGAATGCCAGTGCCATCGTCGTGTTCGCTCACGGCAGTGGCAGTAGTCGCCTCAGCCCCCGTAACCGCTACGTCGCGAGCGTGCTCAACGGAGCCGGCCTCGCGACCTTGCTCTTCGATCTGCTCAGCATCGAAGAAGAGGCGGACCGGGCGAACGTCTTTGATATCTCACTCTTGGCACGCCGCTTAGTGGACGTGACCCGTTGGATTCGCTCTCAGAGCGAATTCGCTCAGTTGCGCATCGGATACTTTGGCGCCAGCACTGGCGCCGGCGCAGCGCTCTGGGCCGCCGCGGAGCCGGGTAGTGACATCGGGGCAGTCGTATCGAGAGGTGGTCGTCCCGACCTCGCCGGAACCCGTCTCGCGCAGGTCTCGGCGCCGACACTGCTCATCGTTGGAGAGCTCGACCAGACGGTACTCGGTCTCAATCGTGAGGCGCAGTCGAAGATGCACTGCGAGACCCGTCTCTCCATCGTTCCTGGCGCCACCCACCTCTTCGAAGAACCGGGCACGCTCGAGGTCGCAGCCACCTTGGCGCGAGACTGGTTCGTCACTCACCTGACACCGCTCAGCACGACCTAAGGAACGTCACCCCGCGTCGGTGCCGACCCCGGTGTTTGTTCTCAGTTCGAGGGCTCAGTCATGATTCGACATCTTTGGTGCGGCTGGAGGGATTTGAACCCCCGACACTCGGTTCCGAAGACCGATGCTCTATCCGCTGAGCTACAGCCGCGTACTTCCCACATTCGCTCGTCACCTCATCGACACCGACTCGAGCGAAGTGCAGACCAGCATCGTACTACCCGCGGGATCTAACTCACAACGTCCCTCTCACGGCGAAAGGATTCGCGCGAAGTTAGAGTCTTGTTAACTCGTCAAAGGAGTAGTCACGATGTCAAAACTGACAGGTGCCAGTACCTGGGAAGAGGATCTCTACGAGCACCTCACCTCCCATGAGACGACTGAGGGTGCGATGCTCGCTGAATACCGCGACGCCGCCACGACCTCGTCGTCGGGCGCGTTTCGATACTTGAGCGCACTCATCATGGAAGACGAGATTCGCCACCATAAAGTCTTTCGTGACCTCGCCTCAGCCCTTAAGAACGACGTCGAACTGAACCCCGAGACGCCCGCCATCCCACACATGGGTACGTGGGGTGACGATGCTGCCAGCGTGCTTCGAATGACCGAGGCGCTGCTCGAACGCGAACGTGAAGACGCGAAGGAACTAAAAGAGTTGACCTCGGAACTGAAGAGTCTGAAGGACGAGAGTCTGTGGCCACTGCTCGTGCGACTCATGGAGATGGACACGGCCAAGCACATAGAGATCTTGAAGTTCGTTCGACGTCACGTTCGTCACGCAGTCAAGTAACGTCTCATGACTCCGAGCGACTCACGATCCAGGAGGGACGCTTAGTTCGCTGCGCAGTCGCGCCTTCTCCACCTTGCCCATGGCGTTGCGAGGCAGTTCGTCAACGATGATGAAACGTTTGGGGACCTTGAACGCGGCGAACGACGCTCGCGCCAACTTCCCAAGCTCGACCTCGTCGAGGCGAGCATCCTTGTGGGGCACCACAACCGCAGTGACGGCCTCACCGAAATCAGCGTCGGCGAGCCCGATGACCGCCGACTCGAGGACACCCGCGAACGTGTCGATGACCAGCTCCAATTCCTTGGGGTACACGTTCAGGCCGCCAGTGATGATGACGTCTTTAGCTCGGCCCACTATCTCGAGAAATCCGTCCTCGTCCAGGGTCCCGACGTCGCCGGTCTTGAACCATCCGTCAGGCGTGAACTCGCTCTCTCGAAGTTCGGGGCGATTCCAGTAGTCAACAAAGACATTGGGACCCTTTACTTCAATGGCGCCAGGCGAGGCGCCACGCACACGAACGTCCACTCCCGCGAGCGCTCGACCCACCGTCCCCATCCTGAGCGAGCCGTCGATCGGATTGGACGTATTGATGCCAGTCTCGGTCATCCCGTATCGCTCAACGATCTCGTGTCCGGTGCGACTGATGAATTCCTCGTGGGTCGAGCGAAGCATCGGTGCCGAACCCGAGGTGAAGAGTCGAAGCGGTCGCGCGACCTCGCGAGTGAATTCGGGCTCCTCGAGGAGCCGTACGTAGTAGGTCGGAACCCCCATGAAGACCGTGGCGCTCGAGAGGTGTCGGACGACTTCTCGCGCGCTGAAGCTCTCCATGAGAATCAGCGATGCTCCCGAGGAAAGTGCGCAGAACGCGCCAACGAAGAGTCCGTGGGTGTGAAAGAGCGGTAGAGCGTGCAGCACGACGTCGTCGGGCGTGAAGCCCCAGGCGGCGTTGAGCGCGAGAGAGTTGGAGACGAGGTTGCCGTGAGTGAGGACGGCGCCCTTCGCGCGACCCGTCGTGCCCGACGTGTAGAGCATTGCGGCCGGCGTCATCTCGTCGCACGCCACGTCACTGAAGTCACTCGGATGAGCCTGCGCCCGAGTGATGAGTTCCCCGAGACGAACTCTCGCAGTGTGGTGCTCGATTGGCGACTCACGCACGATGAGTGATGGCGTCGCATCATCGAGCAACACCAGAGTCTCTCGATCGGTGTAGGCAGTATTGAGTGGCAGGTAGATCGCGCCAATCCTCGCGCACGCGATACTGAGCGCGAGCAGATGCCACTGCTTCATTGACTGCACCGCGACGCGATCACCCTTGTCGATGGCATATTCGCGAACGAGCAGCCCGGCCAAACGAGCAGAGAGCCGCTCCAGATCTGCGTAGGTCACGTGATGACCGTCAACGGTCGTGATGGCGGACTTCTCAGGACTGGCGCGGCCAGGATCGAGCAACACGTTGGCCAGAAGGTTCATGAGCACTTCCCCATTCTCGACGCCGACCCCCATCGCACCAGCCACGCTAGATCGCTCAGTTTGCGGATTCTCGACTCAACGTAGGTCGAGCACTCACGTGGTCCAGGTGATTTTTGGTGCGGCTGGAGAGATTCGAACTCCCGACCCTCGGTTCCGTAGACCGATGCTCTAATCCGCTGAGCTACAGCCGCATTGTTGCTGGATGTCCAGTCTAGTCGACCACAGTTCGGCTGTCAGAGGGCTGCCTCACTACCATGCAAGTATGGCCCGCTCATTCAACGAGGATCTGCCCCACCTGCTCAGTGCCTGCAATGACGCGATGGTCGATATTCGCCACGATCTTCACGCCCATCCCGAACTCTCTTTCGAAGAACACCGCACGACCGGGGTGATCCGTGAGCGTCTCACTCAACTCGGCTGGGAGCTGGCATCGTGCCCGACCTCGACCGGAGCCGTGGCGGTGCTGCGCGGTGCAGCTCCGGGCAAGCGGGTCATGATCCGAGCCGACATCGATGGACTTCCTGTCCGCGAGGAAAACTCGCTCACCTACGCCTCGGTCAATGAAGGCGTCATGCACGCCTGCGGCCACGATGTGCACACCGCAGCGCTTCTCGGAGTGGCCGACATCCTCGGCCAACGACGTGATCAACTGGCGGGCGAGTACACGCTGGTGTTCCAACCGGCAGAAGAGGGCCTCGGCGGCGCGAGTGCCATGATCGCGGGTGGTCTTCTCGATGCGCACCCCGCTGACTACGTCATCGGCGCCCACGTGACCTCGCTCGCGCCAGTGGGTCTGGTCGCCACGCGTGCGGGCATCATGATGAGTGAGGCGAAATCTCTTTCGGTGACGATCAGAGGTAAGGGCGGACACGGCGCGATGGCGAGCACTGACGGCAATGTCGTGCTCGCTCTGAGTCATCTCGCGCCGCGACTGAGCGAGGTCGTGACGGGACTCTCCTATGAGGGGACCGACTGTGCCTGCTCAGCCGGCGTCATCCAAGCGGGCACCGCGAACAACGTGGTGCCGCGCGAGGCCGTGTTGCGGGGCACGCTTCGAACATTCACCGCCGACCAACAACGAGAAGCCCTCGCGCGACTCGAGGGGATACTGCACGAGGTGGAGGCCGCTTTCGCCGTCACGTGTCACTTCGAGCCCGGTGAAGGCACGCCCGCGGTTGAGAACAATACCGCGGTGGCACAACGCGTCCTCGCGAGCGCTCGCACCCTCATGGGAAATGAGAACGTCTGGGAGCTTCCACCAGCGTCGCCCAGCGATGACGTCTCGGAGTTCCTCAACCGCATTCCGGGTTGCTACATGTTCGTCGGTGGCGCCAAGGCTGACGGGAGTTCAGGCATGCATCACAGCCCCGACTTCAGCGTCGACGACGCCGCGCTTGGCGCAGTCGCGGGCGTGCTCGCCACGAGTGCGGTCGATCTCGCTCAGTTGTAGAAGAGTCGCGCTGCGCCGTGCAGTGGCGCCTGATTACCGTTGATGACCACGCGGCACCCGAGCGATGAGAAGTGGCCCGGTGACACTCGTCGGGCGTTGCCACCGGCTAAGTGCACGACGTCGGCGCCAAATTCCTCGCAGAAGTTCTTGATCGCTCGGGCCACCAGACGGAACCATTCTCGCTCGTCGTTGGCCCGACCTCGCTCCCCAACCAACTGGTCATACGTCATGTCATTCTCAAACGGGGCCGCACCCACGTCTCGCACCCGCTGCAATTCGCCATCTACGCAGAGCGCGAGACCGAGTCCGGTGCCAAGGGTGAGCACGAGTTCGACCCCCTCTCCTTCGCAGCACCCCAGAGCCGCGAGTTTTGCGTCATTGACGACCCTCACGTCTCGCCCGGTCGCCTCTCGGAGCGCTTCTTGGAGTGCGAAGCCGCGCCACTCTCGCTCGAGCTCGGGATCGACGTCAGTCGTGACACCGCCCGGTCGAGAAAGATTGCCTGGTCGAATGACGTGACCGTCATTGAATTCTCCCGGAAAGCCCACGCCCACTGAGTTCGAGTCACTCTGAAGGATTCGCTCACTCAAGAGTTCCACGAGCCGACCAGGTGAGCACGGGTACGGCGTTGGCTTGCGGCGGATGGACTCGAGCAATGTACCGAGCGTGTCGACGTGACAGAACTTGATATTGGTCGCACCGATGTCAATCGCCAAGATCTGTTCACTCTGCGGGTCTCGCTCAATCGCCATGGCTAGATGGTAGTAACGCATCGCTCGTTCCCCGGCGTTGCAGTCGTCGGATCTTCCACCACGGTCTCAGGCGCACCACGGTGACAGGCCTGCGGCCGGCGACGACGAAAGCGGTTCCCCTCGGGCGGCGGCGAAGCGAAATCGGCTGGGGCGAAGTGGTGGCCTCACCTAATTCGGGCAGAAACGTCGCCACCGTCGGGTCCGCCAAGCCAGCGAGCACCATCCGCGTTGTGTGATTGTTCACAATCGTCGCCGCACGCGGACCCCAGCGCGCCGTCAATTGGGCGAAGTCCTGCACCACGGTCACGAGTGTCACCGCGAGCCCGCTCACGGTCGCCGCGAGTTGATCGAGTTCCTCGAGCGAGGCGACCGTCGCGGCCTCGTCAAGCACCATCAAGAGTGGTTGCTGACGCCCTTGGTCGCACCGGCGTTGCTGCTCGTCGAGAATCATTCGAAGCGCACCTCGAAAGAGTGGCTCGTAGTGGACCTGCTCACCGCGCGGGCTACAAAGATAGAGCGTGCCGGGTCCGGCCACGATCTCACGCACACTCACCACGCGTTGACGAAATCGCCAGGGCAGGAGCATGGTCTCAGCGGTGGTCAACACGCCGTCAAGCGTCTTCGCATCGTGGTTGAGGAACGAACTGAGGATGTCGCACGCTTCGTCGTTCAATCCGCCTTCGAGCCATTCATCGAGTTGTCGATGCTCTACGGCCTCGGCCACGTCAAAGATGTCGCGTTGCTTCGCGTACGCACGCATCATCAATGCGGCGACCAGTTTCGCGGCGAGTGCGTTCCAGAACTCAGTGTCAGACTTGGTGCTCGAGCCCGTCGTGAGATCTCGCGCGACGCGAAGTGCGTGACGAAGCGACGTCACTCCCTCCAGAGGATCCCAGGTCAGTCCATCGTCCAGACCCGGCTCGAGGATCTGCACACGGCCAAGGGTCGCACGCCACGCGCGCGTCGCGTCGACGAGGTCGCGTTTCACACTCGTCACCACCGCCGGACCGTTCCAACCGAGCAGGGCGGGAACGACGAGCGAGCTGGTCTTTCCGGCTTGAGTCGGTCCGACGATCAGCAATGAACTTCGCTCGTCGAGTCGCATCACCGGTCCGTATCCAACGCCGTGCCAGGTGCGTCGTCCGAGAATGGGCCGGTCGTTACCCACCATCAGGCGCGCATCGCGGCATCGGTGTCGATGAGCTCGAGGTCGTGCGGATCAGGTGTCAGGCGAACGATGGATCGATGCACGCCGTAGCGCACGAGCGCCACACCCTTCGGGAGTGCGACTAGATACTGCTGTTCTCGTGCGTGCAAATCAAGGGCGCTCGCTATGACGAGGGCCTCGTCGGGGGGCTGGCGAAAGAGCCACGACGTCTCACATTCGCGAAGCAGTCCGAGGGCGCGCGCTCGCTGGGCGGACCCGTCATCGCCGGCCGCGCCCACGTCACTCCAGCGATGCAGCACCAAGACGTGGCTGAGTCCACGAGACCGAGCGAGCTTCCACGAGCCTTGTAGCCAGCGAAGGGCGTGATCGTCACCGAGCAGTGCCCAGGCTTCGTCGAGCACGAGGTAACCAAGCGTCCCCTCCTCCCCGGCGACCTGCTGGGCCGCTCCGACTGCACTGAGCGCCGCAACGGAGAGCGAGCTAGACGACCACTGTGCTGAGAGGTCGAGGACCACGAGGTCACCAGTGAAGCCCATTGGTTCACCCTCGCCATCGAAGAGACCCGCGAGGTCACCGTGGATGAATCGGTAGAGCGTGAGAGCGAGTCCTCGCTGCACCGACCTGCCCTGCTCCGAGATGCTCGGCTCCACGAGACCGTACAACGCACGTAGCAGTCTCACCGGGCGCGCTGAGCTGAGTTGTGTGAAGAGCTCACTGATCGCGTAGTGCTGCTCGGCGCTGAGCGCCGCACCCTGTGCGGTGGCGACCAGCACCCGCACGAAATCGCACGCGTCGCGCTCGTCGCGCGAGAACGGATCACACCACCCGTCTCGTCCGAGCACCACTGGACGAACACCGTGGGAGGAAGCGAGCGCACCGTACTCTCCCTTGGGGTCGATGACCACGACCTTTCGCCCGCGCGGTAACGCCCGTTCGAGCAACATCTTCACCATCGTGCTCTTGCCCACTCCGATTGACCCCGCAACGATCACATTCGGGTTCGAGACAATGCCCGCGTCGTACGCGTCGAAGGGATCGAACACGAACGGTGCACCACGCAACGCGTGGCCGAGGGGCTCACCTTCGAGGCCGGTTCCTGCGTCGTGTGAGGGAAGACGAAGGCTGCGAAGATCCGTCGTCGTCGCCCAGTGTGTCCACGCCCGCGTCACCAGCCGGGTCCGCCGGGTAGAGAGAAACAGAGCCATCGCCACTGGCGACCAACACCCGTGTCGAGGCGCAGACCTGATGCCAGCGCCCTACGCGCCAATTCGCTACTCACGTCGCGAAGCTCGCCCAAGTTCGCGCAGTGCAGCGTGATGTAGACACCGCAGCGCAGCAGCGCTTGCCCGGCCGCCACCAGTTCCTCTCGCTGACTGAGTCGCTCAGCCACCTTTGTTGCCTGGGCACTTCGTCGAAAGCCCGCGGCGCGAGCGACCTGCGCGTCGCTACCCACACGATGCACCGCCCTCGCTGAGAGACGTTGCGCCTTTGAAGACCCGACTACCTGGGTGTGTAGAGCGATGTCGATATCCAACGAAGTGTCTTGGAGCCGCTCGAGAAGCGCCCGTTCCTGGTTCGCACCTTGGAAGTCGACGATACGCACGATCCTTCGAACACCGTCACTCACTCGAAGGTAACTCCAGCGCTCATAGACGAGTCTCGAAGAGTCCACGGCCTCGCTCACGACGTGCTCGATCAATTCTGCGCTGGGCGTCCATCCCTCACAGACCGTCACGTCGCGAGGAAGGGTGAGAAAGGTCCTCGCGTACGAACCACGTGCACGCACGTGCATCGAGACGTGGCTGAGCGGCGCGCCTACCGCCAGCCCGTTCATGAGGTCCGCGAGTCGCTGCGCGTTGGTGAGGTCGCCCCCCGAAAGATCCAGACGCCCGCGATGCACCAACTCATAACCTCTAAAGTTCGCGGTGCCACCCGCTTTAATCTCAATGAGATCGCCGGTGCGTGAATTCGCGACGAACTGCCATCGAGAGCGAATGAAGAACTGGACCGTCAGCTGCGTGAATTCAGCGATGGTGAGACCCCTCAGCACGCGAAGAGCGCCCACCAACATGACCATCCCGAGCACGAGTTCAACCCACGTGCTGCCCGCGCGCACTAGCCAGTCGCCGCACACTATCGATCCCGCGATCGCCAGCAGGACTTGATGCCGCTCGAGAACGAACCAGGTGTCGCGGGCGTCTGAGCGCCCGAGACCGACGACGTCACTCATCGAAGTGCCACCCGACCACTGGTCCGCCATCGTCATTGGAATACACCACGTGACCGCCGCGCAGTAGCGGCGTGCCCACCGGCGCCGGCAGCTTGTTGCCCGTGTACTCAGGACCCTCGAATTCCGGACTCGGCTCCCACATCTCGAGGCCCAGATCATCGGGGCGCGTGGGGGGACCGGGCATCGCGGGCGTTGGGGCCACCGCTCGCACTGCTGTAGCGGCCAGCGAATTTGGCGCATTCATCGCAGAGTGCGTCATGCGCTGGCGAAGTCCGTCCAAATGATGCAGGGCAGACTGCTCGAGGAACGGGATGAGTCGAAGGAGGAGGAACGGTGCGAAGGTCGCCAGCACCATGGTCACCGCGCCCGTGATGATCTGGGTCGCCGACGATCCCCTCAGTTCATCGAAGCCGAGCGACAACGTGATGACGATGAGGAACTTGGAGAACGCAACCGCCAGGAACGTCTCGGCGAGGCGCCAACCGATTCGTCGCATGGCGGGGAACGTGGAGAGCGGCACGATCACCGGAACGAGCACCAACAGCAATGTCAACACGACCGTTCGCACGATGAGTTCACACCATAAGAGCCATGATCCGACCACCACCGCGATGGAGAGCAGGAACAGGGCGAACCCCGGCGTTGACGAAGTCATAGAGGAGAACGACATTGCGATCGAGGGTGCGTGCTGGCTCATGGAAGCTGCGGCCGTACTCGAGAGTTGATTGACGACCGTCAAGATCGAGGTAACCATAGGACGAGCGAGTCCAATGGCGAGCGCGCACGCGGGCGCCACGCCGAGATACACCCGCCACAGCGACGTCGGGTCGGCGTGTCGAAGCGCCTGCAGTGTGCTCACGAGTAGTCCGATCAACATGAGAGGTGGTGCCATGACGAGGAGCACGTTGAACTCAGGGGTAGCCGATGAGGTCACCGTGGTCGGATCGCTGGCCGATGAAACCACGAGTCCCACCGCACTCAAGAACCACTGCACACTGGTCAACACCCATCCCGTGAGCGCACCAAAGACGTCACCCAGGGTCGATTTGGCGATAGAGCCGGCTGCGCACGAGACCGGGTCGAAATAACAAAGAAGATGCGTCATCAGTGCACGCCGAGGCCTGTCTTGAAGAAGAAGGTGATGAGTTCGGGCGCCGCACCGATGAGCACTGCTGCGACGAGCGAGGTCATCACCGCACGCCGACCTGCAGCCGACTGGTGCATGTTCTGGGTGTGGCTGCCGAGCGCCCATAGTGCCGCGCCGAGAACGAGGGCGACCAGCGCACCGGCGAGGGCCCACCCCCCGATTCCGTTGATAATGCTCTGAAGAGCGGCGCTACCCGGCAGCGACGAGATTGAGGGAGACAGGTTGACGTCGACAGCAGGCATGGTGACTCGCTTTCAAAGAGGAGCCCTCCCAATGGTCGCTGGCTCCTCAGTTTGCGAATCTTCTGCGAGACTGAAGAGGTGATGATCGCGTCGGCCCCAAATATCGCAGCGCACTGGACTCCGGTGGTGCTCTACCTCGCAGCTTTCGGTGTGTTCGTACTGGGTGTGCTCATCGGTATTCTCTTCTTTCGACGTCGCGGCCATCGTGCGATCGCCCAGCGACTGAGCGCCCTCGGCGGACGCCTCGGGGTTGAGCCGCAAAATGACAACGGCAAGGTCGAAGCGGCGCTCAGCTACCTCGAAGAGGCCACCGGCGCCGCCACGACCGCGGTCTCAGAGTCGAGCGCGGAGTCGATCAGACTTCGCCGCTCGCTTGACGCGCTGCCACTTGGCCTCGTCTTGTGTGATGAATCCGGTGGTGTCCTCTTTCGCAACGCCCAGGCCGAGGCCCTTATGGCCAGTCGATACGGTGACGCCATTGCGGCCCAGGCCGTAACCGACGTCCTCGCAGAGGGCTGGACCAACGGTGTCGCCGATCGCACCATCGACATCTATGGACCACCACGGCGAACCTTGACGATCAGAGCCTCGGTCATCGACGACGGTCGCCGACCCCTCGGCGTGATCGCGATCATCGAGGACGTGTCCGAGCGTCGCCGCCTCGAAGACATCCGTCGTGACTTCATCGCCAACGTCTCGCACGAGTTGAAGACACCAATGGGCGCCCTCGGCCTGCTCGCCGAGACCCTGCAATTCGAACACGACCCATCGGTTGCCAATCGATTGGCCGCGCGCATCAATTCCGAGGCCTTTCGCGTCAATCGGATCATCGAAGACCTCTTGGACCTGTCGCGCATCGAAGGAGAGGGCTCGCCGTCGCGCGAGCCACTGCCCGTGTCGCTCGTGGTCGCTGACGCGATTGAACGCATCCGCACCTCGGCGGAGCAACACAACGTGACGCTCAGCTTCATCGAGCCAGATTCAAACTTGGTTGTTGTTGGCGATCGTCGCCAACTCGTCTCGGCCGTGCACGCACTCCTCGAGAACGCGGTTGTGTACTCTCCCGTCGGTGGCGATGTCACAATCTCGATCTCACGCATCGGTGCCACCACCAATGAAGATGACGAGACGCTCGGACCGCTCATCCATATCGACATCAAGGACCAGGGTGTCGGCATACCCACGAAGGACCTCGAGCGGATATTCGAGCGCTTCTACCGTGTGGATCCCGGTCGCGCTCGAGAGACTGGGGGCACGGGCCTCGGACTCAGTATTGTTCGTCACGTGGCGCAAAATCACGGTGGAACCGTCTTGGTCGAATCACGTGAAGGTGAAGGATCGACGTTCACCCTCGAGTTGCCCATGAACCACTGATGAGCAAGAAGGCGGAGAGCGAGAAGCGGATTCGACTTCTCCTCGTCGAAGACGAGGAATCGTTCATCGACGCCTTGACGATCGGCCTCAATCGCGAGGGCTTCGACGTTGACATCGCGCGTGACGGTCAAGAGGCGATCAGCCTCTTCACAAAGGGCACGTACGACTTGGTGCTGCTCGATCTGATGCTGCCCAAGATGTCGGGTCTCGACGTCTGTCGCACGATTCGCATGTCGAGCGACGTTCCCATCATCATCGTGAGTGCCAAGGGAGAAGAGGTCGACATGGTCCTCATGCTCGAGATCGGCGCCGACGACTACGTCACCAAGCCCTACCGGCTCCGTGAGCTCGTCGCTCGTATCAGGGCGGTCCTTCGTCGGCGAGAGAACCATGAAGTGGTCGACGCCAGCGATGAACTGCTCGAGGTCGGGCCACTGCGCATGGACGTCGACGCGCGACGGTGTTTCGTCAACGGTGAAGAGGTCAAGCTGCGAAAGAAGGAATTCGCATTGCTGCGCCTGCTACTCGAGAACCCAGGACGCGTCCTCACCCGCGAGGTGCTGATCGACCGCGTGTGGGGCAACGACTACGTCGGTGACACCAAGACCCTCGACGTGCACATCAAGCGACTTCGCAGTCTCATAGAGGACGACCCCAAGTCCCCAGAGCACATCAGTACCGTTCGCGGCGTCGGCTACCGATTCGAACTCACGAAGTCTTAGCCCTGATCGTCGTCTGGGTGCCCATGTAGGGCGCCAGCACGTCTGGCAGCGCCACCGTCCCGTCCGCCTGACGATAGGTCTCTACGAGTGCGGCCCAGATCCGAGCCCACGCCAGAGCCGAACCGTTCACCGTATGCACTAACGCGGTGGTGCCCTCAGCGGTGCGGTAGCGGACATTGGCGCGACGAGCCTGGAAGTCGCGGAACCAGCTCACCGACGACACCTCCAGCCACCGGTCGACGCCCGGGCTGAAGACTTCAAGGTCGATCGTGCGCGCTGAGGAGGTTCCAAGATCACCCGTGCAGAGCATGAGCACGCGATACGTGAGTCCCAACTCCTGCAAGAGTCCCTCAGCCCGGGCCAGGATGTCGGCGTGCGCCTCGTCGGCCTGCTCAGGTGTGCAGTACGCGAACAGTTCGACTTTGTCGAATTCATGCACCCGAAGCAGCCCACGCGTGTCACGTCCCGCGGCACCCGCTTCGCGGCGAAAGCACGCGGTCTGGGCAGTCATTCGAATGGGTAACCGCGACTCTTCGAGTATCTCGCCGCGGTGCATTGAAGTGAGGGGGACTTCCGCGGTTGGAATCGCCCACAGACCGTCGCGTTCGATGGCATACATGTCATCTGCGGACTTAGGGAGGTGACCCGTCGACATCATGGTCTCGGTGAGTGCGAAACTCGGCGGGCGAATCTCCTCGTAGGCGTTCGCGTGACGATCGAGCGCGAAGAAACCCAGCGCACGAAGCAAGCGAACCCCGGCGCCGCGGTAGAGGGGGAACATCGAGCCCGCCAACTTTGCGCCGGACTCCATGTCGAGGATCCCCAGTTCACTGCCGATGTCCCAGTGAGCCACGCGTTGATGACGCTCATAGGTCGGCTGGGGTTCGCCATCTTCCATCCCCACCCACCACCGGCGTAGTTCGACGTTGTCATTCTCATCTCGACCCTCGGGCACGTCAGGCGCGGGGATATTGGGGATCATGAGCAACTGCTCACGAAGAAGAGACCCAACCGCGTCTGTCGCTTGGCTCGCGGTCCTCTCACGATCACCTAACTCACGGCTGCGAAGAGCCAATTCATCGGCCCTGGCTTGATCCTGTGCGCGACGAGCCTCGCCAACCTGTCGAGAGAGTTCCTTCACCTCTGCGCGCAGAGACTCCGCATCCTGGAGCAGGCGACGGTGCTCGATGTCGAGCTCTAAAATCTCGTCCAATGTCGAATTCGGTACTCCACGACGGGCCAATGAGGCCTTGACGAAATCGGGTTCGCGGCGAAGTTGGACGAGATCAATCATGATCGCCAGCCTACTGAGGTGCGCTCGACGCATCGGTGAAAACGTCTAGGTTGAGAAGTCGTGAGTAGCGCGGTCGAAATCAAGAACCTGTCGGTGACTTTCGGAGACTTACGGGCAGTCGACGACGTTTCACTGCAGGTCGCCTACGGTGAGATCACTGGACTGCTCGGTCCAAATGGCGCCGGCAAGACCACCGTGGTCGAGACGCTCCTCGGATTTCGCGCCCCGACGAATGGCACCGTTCGAGTGCACGGTCTCGATCCGCTTCGTGATCACCACGAAGTCGTCGTTCGTACCGGCGCACTGCTCCAACGAGGCGGCGTGTGGTTTCCAATGACACCCACCCAGGTCCTCGAACTCACCGCCACCTACTACGACGCACCTCGCAGCGCGAGCGAGCTCTTGGGGCTACTCGACCTCGAACGATGCGCGCGAACGCCGTGGCGCCGCTTGAGTGGCGGTGAACAGCAGCGCACACTGCTCGCACTCGCCTTGCTCGGACGACCCCGCGTCTTGGTGCTCGACGAACCCACGACAGCGGTCGACCCCGAGGGCCGACAGGTCATTCGCGACATCATCCGCGCCGAGCGCGAGCGAGGCTGCGCAATTCTCATCACCACCCACGAGCTCGACGAGGCCGAGCGATTGGCCGATTACCTCGTGATCATGAACCAAGGTCACGTTGTCGTGCAGGGCACACTCGACGAGCTGGCCGGAAGCCCCGAGATGATCGTTGAGACCTCCGGTCCGATCGATCCCCTTGAGCTCGCGTCAGTCTTAGGATGTGCCGTCGTGCTCGACGGTCCTTTGAGGATTCGCTGCGCCGTGAGTTCAACACCCGAACGGATCACGACCGTGACTTCATATCTGACCGGCGTGGGCGTCACGATGACGTCGCTGCGCACTCGTGCCTCGCTCGAGGAGCGCTACCTCGAGTTGATCACAGACGAACGTAACGGAGGGTCGAAATGAACGCCTGGTGGGCCCAGACGCGCGCTGAGGTGCGAATGAACATCCGTCGCGGTGAGACGTTGCTGTTGACCATCGGGATCCCGGTGCTGCTGCTCGTGTTCTTTTCCTTGACCCACGTCACCACCTCACCTACGCCAAAGCGCATCGACTTCATGGCGCCGGGGATCCTGGCCCTGTGCATCCTCTCCACATCGCTCGTCGCATTGTCGATTGCCACCGGTTTCGAACGCTCGTTTGGCGTGCTTCGACGATTGCACGTCACCCCGCTTGGTCAGCGGCGACTGATCGGCGCCAAGGTGTCAGGCGTCTTTGTCACCGAAGCCATCCAAGTTGTCGTGTTGTCACTGGTCGCTCTCGCGCTGCAGTGGCACCCGCGGGGCGGGGCGATCGGAGCGCTCGAGGTCTTCGCGCTGCTCATCTTGGGTTCAGCGGGTTGTGCGGGAATTGGACTCTTGCTCGCGGGGCGCTTGCGCGCTGAGGTGAATCTCGCGGCCAGCAATGGTCTGTACCTCATCCTCTTGTTGTTATCAGGCATCGTGGTCCCAGTCACGTCCCTGCCCGGTTTCATCCAGAAGATCGTCGTTGGGCTTCCTTCAGGGGCAATGGCTGATGGTCTGCATCGCGTGCTCGGCCAAGGCATCCACCCCTCGGGGGCGGACTGGTTGTCACTCGTAATCTGGGCCGTCCTCGCGCCGCTGCTCGCGGCACGTACGTTTCGCTTCGATTAGTGCTGCTCGATTGAGGCGATGCCCTTCTTCAGATTCGCAATGGAGATAGGCGCGTAATCGACGGTGCGCACCACGCCCTTCGCGTCCACGAACACCGTGTAGGGCAGGTACGCGAACTTGAAGATGCTCGCCTCCACGTTCCCGTTCGGGTCGCTCGCGAGGGGGAACGTGGCGCCCGACTTGTGTGCGAACGCCAGTCCGCTCTTGGGATTGTCGACTTCGTCGAGCCCCATGATGTTGATCGAGTGCTGGGGATGTGACGAGAGGTACTTGGCCACGCGAGGAAGCTCCACGTGACATGGACCGCACCAACTGGCGAAGAAGAACAACACCGTGGGATGCCCCGTCTCGTAGGGAGCGCTGACGGTGCCGCCAGAGAGCGAGTTGAGCGTGAACCCGCTCACCTTGGTCCCGATCAATGCATTCTTCGGCGACTGACTTTGTGACGGCGAGGAGCCACCGGTCACGAGCGAGACCACGACGATGAGGATCACTGCGATGGCGGTGCCAATCCCGAGTGACAGGAACATCATTGGCGAGGGGCGACCTCGCTTGGCGTTAGTGGTATCGGACAAGGACATCAACCGCCATCAAAACAAAGAGCGCCGTGAGATACGTGATCGAGAAATGAAAGAGTTTCATCGCTTCAGCGACGTCGGCCTTGTCTTGGTGCGCGTGACGATAGAGCCGGTACGCGTAGAACGTGAAGAGGCCGCCGAGTACCGTCGCTGAGAGGGCGTAGACCCAGCCCAGATGCGCGGCCGGACCAATGAGCATGGTGAGGGCCCACATGATGACCGAGTAGACGAGGATTTCAAGGGTTGTTCGTCGAAGCGACGCCACCACCGGCATCATGGGCACGTGAGCGGCGGCGTAGTCATCGCGGTATCGCACGGCCAGGGCCCAAAAGTGCGGCGGCGTCCAGATGAAGATCACAAGGAACAGCAGCACCGGTGTCCAGTTGAGCGAATTGGTGACCGCCGACCAGCCAATCAGGACTGGCACCGCACCCGCGGCTCCGCCGATCACGATGTTCTGCTTGCTGCGTCGCTTCAACCACAAGGTGTAGATGAAGACGTAGAACGCGGTGGCCGACATTGCGAGCCACGCCGAGAGCTGATTCACCCAGATTGCGAGGATTGCGAACGCAATGATCTCGAGGGCGCCCGCGAAGAGTGCGGCCGCTCGTGGTGACATCACGCCTGTGACGAGAGGTCGACGTTGCGTACGCTGCATGATCGCATCGATGTCACGGTCGATCACCATGTTGAATGCGTTGGCCCCACCGGCGGCCAACGTCCCTCCGACGAGGGTCGCAACCACGAGCCAGAAACCCGGTATGCCGTTGGCTGCGACGACCATCGTGGGTATCGTCGTCACGAGAAGCAGTTCGATGATGCGTGGTTTGGTGAGAGCAACGTAGCCCTTGAGTACATCCACCGTTGTTCGAGATGCAGAGGCCGAAATTGTCACAGCGGCTATTCTACGAGTCGGTACATTACCTATGCTACGTTCGTGACTTCTTTCGCGTCCCGGCGCCTCTCCGCCCCAGTATTTCGCTGGTTTAGCTACGCAACATTCCTTTCAATGATCATCATTGTCCTCACTGGGGCCGCGGTTCGCCTCACGGGATCAGGTCTGGGCTGTCCCGATTGGCCAACGTGCTTCCATAATCGGGTCACGGGATCGTGGAGCATTCACCCCTTCATTGAGTACGCCAATCGCATGGTCACCGTCACCTTGGTGATCCTCACCGGCATCACGTTCATTGCCGCGCTGATGCGCAGTCCGCGTCGACGTGACCTCGTCGCGCTGTCTGGTGCGCTCGTGCTCGGCGTGGTCGCCGACGCGGTGCTCGGGGCGTTCGTTGTCTACAGCAAGTTGAACCCGTGGCTCGTCTCACTGCACCTCTTGTTGTCGCTGCTCATGGTCATCATCAGCGCAGTGCTCTATCACCGTTCGAAGTACCTCTACGGCAACGGGGCTCGTGCCGACGTGCGCGACCCGCATTTCAGATTGGTTGCGCGACTGTTGTGGATACCTTTCGTGGTCCTCTTATTCAGTGGCACGATGGCGACCGGCTCGGGACCTCACGCGGGTTCGTCCCAGGGTCAACTCACCGCGCGACGACTTCCGTTCGCATTCTCGTCAGCATCGTGGTTGCACTCGCTCGCGGCACTGCTCTTTGTCGGCCTCGTATGCGGACTGCTACTCACGATCTGGAAGACCGGCGCACCCCAGGCGCTCCAGCTCGGCGTACGCCGTTTGGTCGTCATCGCCCTGATACAAGCCGCCATTGGAGGGACCCAATATCTGACCCACGTACCGGCGCTGCTCGTTGAATTTCACATCGCTGGTGCCGTGTCGCTCTGCATTGGCATGACCCAGTTCACCCTTCGACAAACCGCGCACGACCGCGAACCTGGCATCAAACCATCGAAGGTGCCCGAGCAAATCAAGGTCTAAAGGCCCTACTCAAAACTGCCCCCTCGGTGAGATACTGAAAAGAAAAAGGGGCAGGTACACAATGGCATTCATCTTGTCATTCGCGGCGTTGATACCACTTGACTCATTGGGGCATTACATCCACTGGGGCTGGGTTGAGATCAGTGTCGCGAACTTCATAATCATCGTGTTGATGATCGCAACGTTCATCGCGGCGATCACCGCACCGTTCCCAGGCCGCCGTCGACGTAAGGAGAACCGATGAGCTCGTCAGAAATCGATCGGCAGTGGACAACGCGCCTTCGACGCCGCGTCGAGGGCAAGTTGCCGCCAGAGAAATTACTGCCTGATACTCAACCGAATTACGTGTCGTCATGGATCTACGTCTTTGGGGTCGCGACGATGTCAGCACTTTTCGTCGTCATTGCGACAGGTTGCATCTTGGCGCTTCGCGGCCCGCAGTGGTGGCACGGCTCGGCCTACGGCCACTTCATTAATTCGCTGCACCTGTGGAGTGTTGAGATCTTCTTCTTCTCGATGGTCGTGCACCTGTGGGGCAAGTTCGCCATGGCCGCTTGGCGCGGTGGTCGGACGCTGACCTGGATGACTGGTGTGATCACCTTTCTCGCCTCGGTCGCGACGGCCTTCACCGGCTACGTGAGTCAGAGCAACTTCGACTCACAGTGGATCTCCACCCAGGCCAAGGACGGCATCAACGCAACCGGAGCGGGGGCGTACTTCAACGTCTTGAATCTCGGTCAGATGCTGATGTGGCACATTGTCCTGTTGCCACTCGCCGCGGTGGTGCTCACCGCGCTGCACATCGTGCTCGTACGTATCAAGGGCGTCGTCCCACCATTTGAGGAGAATCCGGTCGTGGAGAATGCAGAGGTCACACAATGACGAAGAAGGCATTCAATCCAGATGTCGACGCCCCGAAGTGGAAGGGCGGCTATCACCCCTACGACATTGTCAAAGAGGGTTCAATCGCGATTGCGGTGATTCTCGTTCTGACACTCGTGCTCGCGATTCTCTTCGGCTCACCCGACGAGAAGGCCATCACCATCAAGACGTGGTCGAATGCGGCGCCTTTGGACTTCGCGAACACCACCCTTGAGGAGTTGAACGGCACCTCCACCACCGCTGCGTACGGCGCGCCGTACAACACGGCTTCGACCGGCCAGCAGCTTGGACCACTCCAGCTGGCCAAATGGGTGGGCGTGCGCATTCCAGTGAACGCGGCCAAGGACTTCGTGATCAGCCCGCTCAAGTCACTCCCCGACCAGCCGGCGCTCGATCACCAACTCGCTGTGTGGTCAGCCGCGTCGACGTCGACCAAGAACTCGTGGCTCACGAGTTATGGCAAGGCCAAGGTCAAGTTCGTCAATGGACAGGTCGTGGCCAACACCACCACGGCCGGACCAGTGCCGGTGATGATCAACCAGTTGACCCAGATGGCACGCTCGGGTGCGCTGGACCAGGCTCTCGTGACCGGGCATGGGTTCTACACAACCGACTACACCAAGCCTCTGTTGTTCCTTGCGGACAGCGAGTACCTCGCCGGTCTCGCCGATCACCAACACCTCACGGGCGACCAATGGGGAATGATGAACGAGACGGGTAACTACCCGGGCCAGTCATGGCTCTGGCTCTACACCTTCTGGTACCAGATCCCTCCCTTCAAGACGAGCGCCAACGCGGACGTACTGGTGTGGGGCTTGATGATGGTCCTCTCTGCGGTGCTGTTGCTAGTGCCGTTCATCCCTGGTCTGCGCTCAGTGCCTCGAAAGTTGAAGTTGTATCGACTCATCTGGCGAGAGCACTACCAAGAGACCGAGTAGCCCCCCAGCGCCTGCCCGCATCCCCGATCCGTGTGATCGGGGATGCGGGCTTCTTTGCGCTACGACGTACCAGCCGAGATGACCTGGCCCTACGCCAGATTCGCGAGCAAGCGCTGGCGAATCTGGGCGAGCGTTTGTAGATTCGAGACCTCACCGTCGCGAAAGACGACCTGGAGTAGGTCTCCTTCGACCTGATCGCTGCTCGTGAGGCCGTCAACCACCTCAAGATCGACGCCGTTGTGGACAACCGCTACTCGCCCACGCAACGAGCGCTTCATGTGATTCGTGTCGGTCACCGGGTCCTTGAAGATCGCCTTCTCGAGGCCGCGCACGGTCACTGACGTCGACTTGAACGCGTGGCCAAAGGTGTCGCGATTGGTGTGCTGGTAGGTGAATGAACCAACCCCAAAGACGATGTTGGTACTTGCGAAGCCTTTCTGCTTCAGTCGCGAAAGGATGCGCGTGGCGCTCGAAAGGCTGATCGCGTCACCGTAGATGACCCCAATATGGGGATCGAGGACCTTGAAGCCTCGCTCGTTGATGGTGCCGTGAAAGACATTCCACAGTGATTCAACGACCCCGAGATCGGCCAGACTTCCATCACCGAGTCCGGTGCCGGTCACGATGTCGACCGGGTCGCCCGAGTCTGGGCGTATCACCACGCGGCCGTCTCGGGCCATGATCTGGTCCTTCAGTAATGGCAGATACTCACCAATGACGCGCCAGAGGTCCCATGTGTCAGAGACAACCGATATGAACCCGGTCGGATAGAGCTCGGTGACGATGTGGGCGAACGAGTTGTACTCGTCGTCGGGGCCTTCATTGCCGTAGGCGCACATCACACTGTGCTCCGTGGCTGGAATCGACACGCCGACGATCTCGTTGTCGGTGTCTGCACCGTAGTAGTACTCGTGAAAGAGGATGCCGGGAATCGTGTCGGTGCCGTAGAACGACAACAGGTGCGCGGCGCCCGACGCCGCCGCCGCTTCGATGCTGCTCATGCCTCGAAATGAGAAGTCGTGACCCTGAAACGGTACCGCTGAAACGTCGCCCCCCGTCTCGAGGGCGAAGCGCTCGAACAGCTTTCGATACTCAAACGCCAAGGTGGCACTCGTCGTGAGGACCCACGACTCAGCGCTAAAAAGCGTCTCGACGAAATTCGTCAACCAATAGAACTCGTCGATCGTGTTCACTGCGGTCACCATCGGCACACGCAGTGGCGTCAACGTGCCCTCGGGCAGCGCACGAATCTCCAACGGCAAATAGCCCAACGACCACAATGCTTCGAGGTGCGCCGTCGCCGGTCGCTCGACACCGAGGGTGTTACGGATGATGCGTGCATATTCCTCGAGCACCTCATCGAGTGAACGCTGAAAGAAGTGCTCGTTGAAATACTCAACGAAATAGCGCTGGATCACGGATTGGACGCCGAACGCCACCACGTGGTCAATGCCACCAATGAGGCTCTCGCGGGCAATCCACGTGCTGTAGACCGTGCTCGTCGCCTCGGGGTACTGGGCGATATGACTGATCTTGTAGAAGTCGGTCAGCAGTGACGGAGGGAAGTGTTTGCTCATCGGTATTCCTCAGCATGACCCTAGGTCACGGCGCGGACACCACGAACAATGCCCGCCCTGGGCACCACCTAACATCGAGTTCGTCTGCGATCAAGGGGCCCGATGTGTTTCATGCGATACCTGAAGCGATCCAAGAACGAATGTCACAGTTGGAGGAGCGCGATCGACGTGATCGTGCGGATGGGACGGCCCATCTTGAGCGACTGCGACAGATCCCAAGCGACACTGGCCGTTTCCTCGCCCTGTTGGCGGCGAGTGCCCCTGCGGGTGCGTGGGTGGAAGTCGGTACCAGTGCGGGGTATTCGAGCATGTGGCTCGCTCTCGCGGCCCGAGAGCGAGCCGCGTCGCTCACCACCTTCGAAATCCTCGAGCACAAGGCCGCGCTCGCGACTGAGACGTTCTCACTCACCGGATTGCAGGACGTCGTCACATTGGTGCGGGGTGACTTTCTCACCCACGTCGAGCAACTGAGTGATATCGGCTTCTGCTTTCTTGATGCGGAGAAGGACGTGTACGAGCAGTGCTACGAAGCGGTCGTGTCGAAGTTGGTACCCGGAGGACTTCTCGTGGCCGACAACGTCATCAGTCACGAATCGGAATTGCGTCCAATGATCGAACGGGCAATAGGCGACGCCAGAGTCGACGCTGTCGTCGTGCCGATTGGCAAAGGCGAATTGGTATGCCGTCGAAACTCCGACCCCGCTCGAGGAGACTGAAGACACATCGCACGCCGCCTTCATTTGTGCCACCACGCATCACTGGCCGATGCTGGTGAATCAATCCACGAGACGTGACCAAGCCACTTGCAGTGGAGACGATGGGGATCGAACCCACGACCTCAGGCTTGCAAAGCCCGCGCTCTACCAACTGAGCTACATCCCCGAGGTAGACATCTTACCAAATCGACGTCACCGTTCAATCTCGCGAGTGCAACGTCTTGGCCCGCCTGCGATCTACTCTCAACAATTCGCGTTCGACGTCGGCCCAATGCAGGGGCGACTCCTCCATGGGAATGCCCTGATCGTCGGCTCGAGAGAAGATCGTGAACGCCACCGCCCACATGGGCAGGTAGCAGCCCAACTTCGAGACAAAACCGGCTAGTTGTTGATCGAAGAGTGGCGTCATGCCAAGAAGCGCCTGCTGATGGTGCAACCCGGGATAGAGCGAATGTCGCGCGAAGATCCACACGAACGACAAGCTCGTCACCACCAGAGCCGAGACGAAGGTGTAGCCGGCCCGTGCCGTTGGTGACAGCCGCTTCGTGCCGGGCATCACCGCGAGCGCCGGCAGCCATAAGACGATCCCCACCACGATTACCATCATCAGCACGACATCACGGGCGAGGTCACTCGTTGCACCCCAGTCAACGACGGGTGAGGCCAGCGTGGCCGTGCCGAAAACTGTCACGACCGTAATCGCGACGCCCGGTCTCGTGAGGACCTGCACAAGCGCGTCTAGTGGACGAGGACGGCTCAGTCGCGACAAGGTCGAAGGCGACATGCCCAGCAGCAGCAATGGCACCGCCAAGAGGATGATCACCAGGCGCTGGACCGTGGCGGCGGTCAACGAAACTGAAGCGGCGAGATCTCCCAGTGGCCACATCGTCACGCCGAGCAGGGCGATGAAACCGCTGACGCCGAGCAGGCGCTGACGACGAGTGGACGCCACGCGCACATACGCGACTCCCGCTCCGAGCAGGACAAGCAGTTCAGCGAGGTGCAGGTGGAAGGGCAGCAACGCTCTCACGACGCCACGGTAACGCGTCCTCGCTCGACTGCGTCACGTAACGCTTCAAAATCACGTTGATTACGCTCACGATACGCAAGGGCGAAGTGCGCGATCGACTCTTCGAAGCGCTTGCTGGTGCCGAGATACCCGGCGATCTCCTCGGCGCGACCGAAGCGCGCGTGGGCGCGCGCCAGGGTCCACGCGCACAACCTTCCATACGCCACCAACCCCGCCTCGTCCAGGCGACTCACGTCCACCGCCGCGCGGTCGTTAAAGAGCTGACGGACATAGAAGCTCCGGTGACGATCTCCTTGGTTGAGCGCGCCCCAACCAAGGAATGGATCTGACGTGGCTTGCATCAACTTCTGTCCCCTCACGACCGATTCGCCAGGCTCGATGGATGACCACGACCCCTGTGCTTGTGCGATGACGGACGCTGTGGCTTCTTTGACCTGAAGGAAGAATGCGTCGTGATCGTCGCGACCCGTGAGCAGCACCGCAAAGCACTCCGTTCCCACTGAACCAACGCCAACCACATGGCGCACCACCTCACGAACGTCGAACTGACTCAACAAGGCCCGTCGATCACTGCTCAGGGTGCGCGCGTAGCCCGTGACAACCTCGACGACATCATCCGCACTCATAGCGTCAGGGGACGACTCAATCGCACTGAATCGCGGCGCATCAAGGACAACACGTGGTCCTAACGGCCCGTAGGCGAGAACGGCTCGCGCTGACGACGAGGTCGCAGCGCCCTTCACATGGCGCATGACGTCGTCGATCCTTCGCGACGCTGCATCGGAGAAGAATCCCCGCAAGTCCATCACGACCCGATCGACGTCGAGTTTCGAATACCAGACCTCAAGACGGGTCTGACTCGCGAACCTAGCCATCGCGTCGCGATATTCGCGAGCGGCGGCGGTCGCAGCGGCCTGCTGTCGGCGCTCGTCATGGCCCAGCTCGTGCGACGCGATGACGAGCGAGGTCGCCAGTCGCTTCACGTCCCACTCGAAAGGTCCTTCGCTGGTCTCATCGAAGTCGTTGACATCAAAGACGAGTTCACGTTCGGGTGAGAGAAACACGCCGAAATTCGAAAGGTGGGAATCCCCGCAGAGTTGCACGACGAGACCGGTACTCGTCGCCCGCGCGAGGTCTTCGGCCATAAGAAGTGCCGCGCCGCGCAAGAACGATCCGGGGCTTTGAAGCATCCGCTGGTATCGCAGTCCTAACAATGCCTGTACGCGTGATGCGTCATGTTCGATCAATCGAGCGATCGAGTCATACTGCGAGGGCCGTGGCGCGAGGTCGGCGAGTCCGCTACGAGGCGCTGCGCTGCGATGAGTGCGCCCCGCACTCATCTTCGCTGTGGATAATTTCGGGTTCGGATGCTTCTTCATGTCGCACTTCGCAGTAACCGAGTAGGTCCAGAGCCGCCCAGGCGCTCTCCGAGTTTGGTCACAACGAGTAGACCAATGATGAGGTCGGTGACAAGGATGCAGCCAGGAAAGAGGACGCCCGCTGTGGTGAAATGTTTCAACGTCGCAAGAGTGATGGCGCAGTTCACGAATCCGAGAAAGAAGACTCGAGAGGACTCACTCGCTGGAGCGATCCACGCCTTTCGCACCGTTGGCAAGGCGGCGATCTGATCAGCCGCGACGAACGAAATGAGCGCGACCGTCGGCTCGTTGACGAATCCCCAAAAGACCAGACCGGCGAGGGAGATGAGACCGCAGAATAAGTCGAACCGCCCAATCTTCCACACGCTGCGTGGATTCTTGAATGAGACGACAACGATCACCAGCGGCATGAAACCGAGCATGAGCGTGGTGAGTGCTGCAGGGCCGACGTGTTGTTGAATCTCCACTACAAACGCCAAGATGCCTTCGATCGCCCACAACCCCCACGTCACTCGGTTCGGCGAAGTGTCTCCTCGCAACGTGTCACGGATATACCCGTAGGTTCCCGCGAAGGACACCAGCGCGGCAAGGAAGATAAATCGAGAATCGATCACGTGCCAAGTCTGCCCGTTCCGTCTACCGCTCGTGTCACGCAGCACTTTCAACGAATTGTTCTCGTCCACTAGCCTCGAATCCCATGGACGCCAAGACCTTCATGGGTATGTCGCGCATCGACGCCGACACATGGGGTTTTGAGGTCACCGAGCGGCTCATCACGCCAGGCAAGTTCCTCTTTGGCGGATGCGGTTTGGCGTCGGGTCTCGTTGCCCTAGAAGAGGCGAGTGAGCGACCCACGATCTGGGCGTCTGCTCACTACCTCTCCTACGCGCCACTTGGTGCGTACGTGACCGTGAAGACCGACCTGCGAGTTGTGGGGGGTCACGTGACCCAAGCACGTGCCACCACCTTCGTCGATGAGCGCGAGGTCCTCACCGTGAATGCTGCGCTCGGCACGGGTGAATTGAGTGCGCCGGGCCCATGGGTGACCATGCCCGACGTCAATGAACCTGAAAAGTGTCCGCAGCGCATAATGCCCAAACGATTCGACAATTCAATTTTCAACCATGTGGAGACCCGTATTGCCCTTGGCAGGTCCTTCGAGGACCTCGATGGTACGCCTGGCTCACCAGTATCCGCACTCTGGTCACGTGTCCCTGGCCATATGGAACCATCTGCCGCAACCCTCTCAATCTTTGGTGACTACGTATCTGGTGGCGCCACGCAGCCGCTCGGTCGAAACACCATGGGTCGTAGCCTCGACAACTCAATTCGCGTCGCCACCTTGGTACCCACGGAGTGGGTGCTGTGCGAGATCCGCATGCACGCCCTCGCGGGCGGATTCGCCCAAGGCACGGCGTTTCTGTGGAGTCGCGATGGCACATTGCTCGCGACGGCGAGCCAATCCATCGCCGCCAAGCTCTGGGATGGCGAGCCCCCTAAGGGGTGAGCGGGCCTGGTGTAGATTGGTACCCCTGTAGGGGCTATAGCTCAGTCGGTTAGAGCGCGTCACTGATAATGACGAGGTCGTAAGTTCGATTCTTACTAGCCCCACCAGGGGGGATTTGCAAAAATCCGCCCAAAAGGTTTGCGCAAATGAGACCCTTCGGATCCGATCGGGTTCTGGCGGCGTAATGTCCAGCGCTCGCGACTGTTGCTGCCATGGACTCTCAACCAGGCACTTCAGAGGTCCCGCCCTACCGTTGCTTGCCCTCAAGAAACAAGGACATAGACTTATCAATTCGACGTTGGCGAGTCTCTGGGGTCTTCGCACCGTTGATGTTGTCGATGTGGTATCGCTGCAGGCTGTTCGAGAGCGTTCCGAAGAATGCACGTGCGGCTTTGTTTCTGTTAAGCGCCTTCTCGAAATCCGCGGGAATCTCTACCGATCGTGGCTTGTCAGCGACAGTCAAGGTGACCCTAATCGGATCCCCACCCTTTAGCCCGGTCGCTGTTCTAACTGCGGCATTGACACTGATGAGATATTTCCCGCCCATTACCCCAACCGTGTTCTGGTACTTGTAGCCGTTTACGTCGACATGCACAGACGGTCGCTTACCCGCACCTAATTGGTCAATGATTTCGGCTGGTACTTCGATGCCCGTGTTGTTTCCCATCGCTGACAGTCTCGTTTTGAAGGACGCACTGGGTGGCTTGGAGTTCATGATGTGACCTGCATCGAGCTGGCGGGTATCGAACTCTGTGACACCATCCGGTACAAGTGCACAGAACTCCAAGTCAACCAGGCGAAACCGACCAAGATTCCTGCCGTAAGCGTGAGGGTGTACGCAACCTCGTGGTGTGCCGCAAGGAACACACCGGAAAGATCTGTAGCCAGAAAGAATGCTCCCGAGAACACACTCAATCTTGCAAGTGTGCGCTCTCCCCGACGATGGAGCCACGCGGCAAAGACAAAGGTGGCGACGATGAGGCCGAGGAATCCGAGAGATCCAAAGATGAGATGCAGATTGCCGTGCGTTGTGGTGGTGATCGGCGCTCCTGAAGGCGCTCCAGCCGGGAAGCCGTATGACGGGTCAGGCTTGAACATGCCTGCCCCAAGCATTCCGACTCCGAGCAGGCCGACCAGCCAACCAATCGATCGGATGGATCCTTCACCCGCCAGGACCCGACGGAAACCCACTGCAGCGACGATCACCATGACGCCCGTCAACAGAAAGTTGGTTACCTGGATCCAGCCGAGGTCACCGTTGGAAAGCAAGCTCGCTGCGTCCCTCGTGAGGTTGAAGCCCGAGCGGGTCGCCGCCTGGATCAACCACGCAGCGACGTAGTACGGGCCGGCGATGATCCCGTAGCCAAGGAGCGACTTGGTGACTCTGGTCGCCGGAGCGCAGTCGTCACCACGCATGCTCGATTTCGTGATCGATTGAGTTGCTACCTGCGGCATTGATCATCCCCCGAGTTATGCTGTACTGTACCGTACTGTACAGTATCGTAAACTGTACTGTACAGTTCTTTCTACGAAGTTTTCTTGGGAGGATCCCGTGCAGTCACAGCCAATCACCACCTCGAAGGCGAAGGCCCCTGTCACGTCCGCGCAAATGGCCGCCAACCGGTCAGACGTCAAGCGCCGAGCCATCGTTGAGGCGGCAACCCGGTTGTTCTTGGAAAAGGGCTACCCCGGAACGTCGATGGATGAGATCGCCGCGGCCGCTGAAGTCTCGAAGGTGACTGTGTACAAGCAGTTCCACGATAAGGACCAACTGTTCAGCGACATCATCCTCGGCATCACCGAGCGCGCCGAGGCGATCGCTGATGGTCTGCAGATCCGCTTCGAACAGATAGAGGATTTGGAGCTAGATCTGATCTCGATAGCCGTCTCCTACGCAACGGGTGTCGTAAGCCCCGACGTGGTTCGGCTGCGACGGTTGGTGATTGCGGAAGCTGTTCATTTCCCGCAGCTCGCCGCTACCTACTTCGCTCAAGCACCCCAGCGCGGCTTGGCCGCCGTGGCGAAGGGACTGAGTTCCTTGGTCGCTCGAGATCTGCTGGCGATCGATGGCCTCGATATAGCAGCGATGCAGTTTGCTTATCTCGTGCTCGGTCCACTCATCGATCAAGCTCTCTTCCTACCCACCACAGAAATCACGTCCGGTCAGATCGAACAACATGCAACCACCGGAGTAAAATCGTTCTTGCGAATGTACACACGGGGGCAGCAGGGTCTGCTCCCTACTGAAATGCCAGGAGGGTCCACGTCTCCAAAGTCTCCTGTTGGTGGAGAGGTGGCGAAGTCCTGGTGATCAAACTGTCCGGAGCTGGTGACGACTTCCAGTCCAGGGCCGACCACGGGGCGGTTGATCAGGAGTGTTGCCTTAGTGCAAGTGCCCCACCAGGGGGGATTTGCACAAATCCCAGCAAACCATTTGGACAATGGTTTGGATAACAGCGAACGCGGCTGGCTTGGCGTTAAGTTGACCCACGGGCGGATGTCCCAGTGACTCAACACCCTCTCCAGTAGTCTCGTCCCGCTCTGAGCGTGGACCGGTCACCAGTGACGCGAAGGTTTAAGGGCGAAGGTCGAGAGACAGACCGTCCTGTGCACGGTGGACCGAGCCGTTTCACCGAACGAGAAGGGGGGAATAGGTCATGTCGAGCGATGAGGGCGCTGACAATGAGGGGCGTCGGCGTGGCAGGGCCGCGGGGCTGAAGCGGGGATTTCGTCGCCGCATGAGCATGACCATGGCCGCCGCCGTGGTCGGCGGCCTTGTGCTGAGCCTTGCGATTACCTTCTCAAACTCGGTAGGCAAAGGCTTCGAATACGGGCTCTTGGTGCAACTTTACGTATCACTTCTAGCGTTAGGTGGGGTCTTCGCACTGGTGATTTGGGCAAAGTATCGACGAGCGATGCGTCACCTGTCTGCTGCAAGCCTGTCACTGCAATCAGGCAACGTCGCGCCTCCGTTGAATCGGTTTCTAGCCAAGGGTTCGCTGGAGCCAACGCAAGAGTGGGAGAAGCCGAGTCTGGCGGGCGAAGACGACTTCGATCCCAATCGCCCGCCGGCGTAAGGGGCTGTCCGACATTCGCAGCTCCAAGTGACTGGCCAAGTCCCGCCGTGCGCCCGACTGAGTTCCACTACTCAGTCACCGTTTCGACGGTTTGCGCAAGTTGCCAGCTTCCGACGTCGCTTTCAAGAGTCACGCGATAGTGGCTGGCGCTGTCAACCTTGGTGAGGGGTTCTCCGCAGGCTGGTGTCAACGTTAACGACAGCCACTTCGACCACGCCATCTGATCAGGTGCTTCAACCTTTGTCTGAGTCCCCCACCAGAGTTCACAAGCACGGGTTTAGTCTTCCTGGGTGACATTGGGATCGAATCTGCTGCGCCTGGACGGATTCCCATTCGAGGTGCGCTACAGCCAAGGAAGCGCGGTACGTGCCAAGGCTGCGGCTGACGTCGCTGCTCGCGCGTACGACTACTTCAGTCGACTCTTCAACGGCTTCAAGCCCGACATCGCACTCATTGTGGCTGACCAACTGGACTGGGCGGACTGGACTCATCGCTGCCCTTACGGGCT